>JBBQNR010000007.1:0-59585 GCA_038330145.1 Solirubrobacterales bacterium | reverse complement strand
CGCCGGTAGCGCCCTGCTCGCCTGTAGAACCCTTGTCGCCGGTCGCGCCCTGGTCGCCTGTTGAACCCTTGTCCCCGGTGTCGCCGGTCGCGCCCTTGTCCCCGGTCGCGCCCTTGTCCCCTGTCGAACCCTTGTCGCCGGTGTCGCCGGTCGCGCCCTTGTCACCGGTGGCGCCCTGGTTGCCGGTCGCGCCCTGATCGCCTGTCGAACCCTTGTCGCCGGTGTCACCCGTGGCGCCCTGGTCGCCGGTCGCGCCCTGGTCGCCTGTGGCTCCGGTGGGGCCCTGCAGGCCGGGCGGACCCTGATTGCCGGTGGCACCCTGGTCGCCCGTGGCGCCCTTGTCTCCGGTGTCGCCGGTAGCGCCCTGATCGCCTGTTGAACCCTTGTCGCCGGTAGCGCCTTGGTCGCCTGTTGAACCCTTGTCTCCGGTGTCGCCGGTCGCGCCCTTGTCCCCTGTTGAACCCTTGTCGCCGGTGTCGCCGGTCGCGCCCTTGTCACCCGTTGCGCCCTTGTCACCCGTTGCGCCCTTGTCACCCGTTGCGCCCTTGTCACCCGTTGCGCCCTTGTCCCCTGTCGCCCCCTTGTCCCCGGTGGCACCGGTCGGACCCTGTAGGCCGGGCGGACCCTGGTTTCCAGTCGCGCCCTTGTCGCCGGTCGCGCCATTGTCACCCGTTGAACCCTTGTCGCCGGTGGCGCCCTTGCCGCCGGTCAAGCCCTTGTCGCCGGTCAAGCCCTTGTCGCCGGTAGCTCCGTTGGCCCCTGGATCACCGGTCGCGCCCTTGTCCCCTGTCGCGCCCTTGTCGCCAGTGGCTCCGGTCGGGCCTTGCGTGCCTGGTGGACCCTGGTTGCCCGTAGTTCCCTTGTCTCCGGTCGCGCCCTTGTTCCCGGTCAGTCCCTGGTCGCCGGTCGCGCCCTTGTTGCCCGTCGCGCCCTTGTCTCCAGTCGCGCCCTTGTCGCCGGTCGCACCCTTGTTGCCGGTGGCTCCGGTCGGGCCTTGCAGGCCGGGCGGACCCTGGTTTCCCGTCGCGCCCTTGTCGCCGGTGGCGCCCTTGTCTCCGGTCGCACCCTTGTTCCCGGTCGCGCCCTTGTCTCCGGTCGGTCCCTTGGCACCGGTTGGGCCCGTGGGACCGGTGGCGCCGGTTGGACCCGCGGGGCCGGACGGCCCGCCCGAGTTCCAGGTGACGAGATTCTCGTTCTTCCCACAGCTCGTCGAATTGCTGTAGGGGGAAAGGATGCGCGTCTGGCCGGACTGCCTATCAGCGCAGGCCCTGATCGTGTCGGCCGTCGCTGCGGGTGCGCCGATTGCGAGCACCTGAACGACAAATATGGCCAGGGCGACAAACACCCTCAGCCGGCCAAGACATCCCTGCAAATCCACTCCCAGCACCTAGGCTCCTTGACCATGGTTCAGAACTTATGCTGCGCTGCCGAGGCGAAACCTAACTTTGTCTCCCCAAAAAGTCAATGACAAACGCATTTCTGTCGAAGAGTCGAACTGACGCGGCGCCTGACCGCAATAAGCCCACCACCTGCTCAGGTTCCCGGGACTGTCGTCCGATAGTGAATGCGTGGTGACCGACGCCGCCGGAAAACTAGATACCCTCCCGACGTGACCGCACGAGCCGACACCAGCCCCGGCCCTAGCCCACGGGCGCGCCAGTTGCGGCTGGCCGCAGTCCTCGTGGGAGCGATCGCCATCGGCTTCATCGCCTGGCTGGTGTTCATCAAGGACGACGATGGTTCCGGCGGGAAGTCGGCGACGCCAGTCGCGGCCACGGTCGGCGACCTGCGAGCGCTCTCGGGCACCGCCGGGCACTCGGTCTACTGGATCGGTCGCAGGCCGACCGACACGTATGAGCTGACCCGGACCAGCGACGGCAGCATCTACGTGCGCTACCTGTCCCCGGGGACGAAACTCGGTGACGCGCGGCCGAACTTCACGACCATCGGCACTTACCCGCACCCGAACTCAATGAAGACGGTGCGACAGGCCGCGCAACGCGAAGGCGCCGTCACACGCTCGATCCAGGGCGGCGGATTGTCGGTCTCGAACAAGTCACGGCCGCGGAGCGTCTATGTCGCCTACCCGTCAGATCCTGACCTGCTGCTCGAGGTTTACGATCCGTCACCGTCCCGTGCGCGCCGGCTGGCGAGCTCGGGCCGGGTGAAGCCGGTTAGCTGAGGCCGCCGCTCGCCCCGCGCGGAGGCTGAGCGCTCCGCCGTGCATCGGCCGTAGTAGCGATGACGCTGGTCGCCTGCTGGATCCTCCTTCCGCTCGTCCTCGGAGCGCTGGCGCTCGGCTGCGGGCTGCTCCTGGAGACGATCGCGGGCCGGCGGCTGCCGGGAGTGCTGCTCGCACCGGCCGGCCTGGCGGTGATCGTCGTGGCGGCGCAGTTCGCGGTCGCCAACGACCACACAGCGGAGTTCGCAACGCCGCTCGTAATCGCGCTGGCGGTCGCCGGCTTTGCGCTCGGCGTGCCGGGACGAGCTCGGTCGGTGGACCCGTGGGCGCTCGGCGCGGCGGTGGGTGTGTACGCGATCTTTGCCGCCCCGGTGGTGCTCTCCGGCGAGGCCACCTTCGCCGGTTACATCAAGCTCGACGACACGGCCACCTGGCTGGCCATCACGGACCGGGTGATGGACCACGGCCGCAGCCTGGACGGCCTTGGGCCGTCGACGTACGAGGTGACGCTCCAGAGCTACCTCTCGAACGGGTATCCGGTCGGCTCCTTCCTGCCGCTCGGCATAGCCCACACGTTGACTGGCGAGGACTCGGCCTGGCTGTTCCAGCCGTACATCTCGTTCCTGGCGGCGATGATGGCGCTGGCCCTGTATGCGCTCGCAGGATCGGTGGTGCGGACCCCCTGGCTGAGGGCTGTGGTCGCCTTCCTTGCCGCGCAGCCGGCCATCCTCTTCGGCTACTCGCTCTGGGGAGGAGTCAAGGAGATCGCCGGCGCATGGATCCTCGTCACGGTCGCGGCGCTGCTTGCGCCGGTGGTGCTATCGGTCAAGGATCGACTGGAACTCCGGACCTTGATCGCTCCCGCGGTCGGGTGCGCCGCAACGCTGGCAATCCTGAGTGTCGCGGGCGCGGCATGGGTGGCACCCTCGCTGTTACTGGCACTCGGGATCCTGATCGTTACGCGCGGCGTGCGAGAGGTCGTCTTGCCGGTGCTGATGTTCACCGTGCTGGGGGCGATCCTCTCCATACCTCCGCTGCTCTACGCGAGCGCTTTCCTCGACGTGGGCAACCAGGTGCTGAGGTCTGATTCGGAGCTCGGCAACCTGATCGAGCCACTGAGAGGACTGCAGGTACTCGGCATCTGGCCGGTCGGCGACTTCCGCTTCGATCCGACCAATCTGGACGCCACCTACGTGCTGCTCGGCATCCTGATGGTAGCCGGAGTTGCGGGCCTGGTTTTCGCGTCGTTGAAACGAGCCTGGGGGCCGCTGCTCTACTTCGCCGGCGCCGCCGTCGGAGTGTTGGTGGCGACGCAGCTTGGCTCCCCGTGGGTGGACGGCAAGGCGATGACGACCGCATCGCCCGCCTTCGTGCTGCTGGGACTGCTGGGAGCTGCAGCAATCCTGGAACGCTCGCCGTCGCTGGAGGTCCGACTGGTCGGGGGGGTGGCGGTGGCCGCCATCGCGGGTGGCCTGCTGTGGTCGAACGCGCTCGCCTACCGCGAGGTGACGCTGGCGCCGCACGACCGATTTGCCGAACTGGAGGACATCGGCCACCAGATTGCCGGCCAAGGACCGACGCTGATGACCGACTACGAGCCCTACGGGGTGCGCCACTTCCTGCGTGACGCGGAGCCCGAGGGCGCGTCCGAATTCCGCCGCCGCCAGATACCTCTGAAGGGCGGCCGAATCCTCGACAAGCTCGAGGTTGCAGACATCGACGAGTTCCAGCTCTCGTCGATCCTCGTCTACAGGTCGCTCGTGCTGCGCCGCTCGGCGACGGCCAGCCGGCCGCCGTCCGTCTACAGGCTGGTGTCCAGTAGCCGTAATTACGAGCTGTGGCAGCGATCAGAGATCGCCGCCGAGCCTCCGGGCAAGGCGATCATCCAGCACCTACCGCTCGGAAACACTGTCGAGCCGACCGTCGTTCCGCGTTGCCGCGACGTACTGCGGTTGGCGCGCAGGGCAGGACCCCAGGGAAGGCTCGCGACGGTGGAGCGGCCTGCCGCTGTGGTCATAGACCTCGCTTCGATTCCGTTCCCGCCGAGTTGGAGAACGGTCGCGCTCAGTCAAAGCGCGCTGCTGCCGGTCACAGATGGTTCGATCGACAACCAGGTGGACCTGCCGCGCGGCGGTCACTACGGGTTCTGGATGGGAGGAGCTTTCCGGCGCAATCTGGAGCTGATCGTGGACGGGCAGCGAGTCTCCAGCGAGCGGCAGCAGCTCAGCCACGCCGGCCACTACGTACCGATGGGTGACGCACGGCTGTCGAAGGGAGTGCACGGGCTGGTGTTGAAGTACGGCGACGGCGGCCTGCGCCCTGGCACGCGCGGGGAAGCGTTTCCGATCGGCCCGCTCGTGGTCAGCCTCACGACGGCAGACAGTCCGGTCAGATACGTGCCTTCAAGCGATGCCTCCTCCCTGTGTGGCAAGAGGCTCGATTGGATAGAGGCGCTGCGGTCCTGAGCGCTGTGCTGATCTAACGTCTGGACCCGAGTTCCGAGTTTCGCGAAACGGAGGAGAGCGTTTGTCACAGCAGAGCAAGGGAAAGCCGAGTTGGGAGCCGCCGGAGCGATATCGCACGTCGCGCCGCTTCGACTACGACCGGCGCCTGCTTCCGAACGAGTTCCTCGCCTCCCTGGAGCCCGAGGATGTGACCGACCTGGAGACCGCGGTGCCTCGCTCCGGGATGACGACCGGCTACCCGGCCTGGAACCTGCTCCATTACTCGCTGTTCACAGGGCTGCCGACGAGGATGGACGCCTACGGGCCCGATCCAGCACCGGTGCTGGACGACCTGGTCGTGCTGGAGACCGGGACCAACCGGTCGACTTCGCTTTCGTGGACGACCACCACGTCGGCGACCACGTGATCAAGGAGATCGACATCCTCGTTCCCGCGGTGGCGGTGCGGCGCGGGAAGCTCTACTTCGACAACACGTCGTTCGGTGGCGCCGCCGAGGCGATGCGATATCTGCGGCGTACCTACGGCGGAAACCTGGTCGAGTTCCCGAACTGCTCGTCGCTGCCGCCCGGCAACGCGATCTGGCAGCCGGACTGAGCCGCCCCCGGTCCGGGAAAAATCAGACCACGCCCGCGGCACGGGCTGCGGCGACGGTTTGCCGGAGCGTCTCGCTCGCGTCGTGGCGGGCTCGCCAACGCAGTTGCCGGCGCGCCTTGGCGGTGTCCATCAGCACCGGCTTGCGAAGCGCGTCGATCCACCCCGCCTCCGCCGGCAGCAGGGGCGCCCGCGAGACGACCTCGCCGACGGCATCGACGGCCGCTCCCGGCACCGGCAGGGAGTGCCAGCCGAGCGCATGGGCGACGTCGCTGACGGTGATCGCCTCCTTGCTCGCCAGGTTGTACGTGCCCGGCGTTCCACGGCCAAGCACGGCCGCGCGCACCGCTGTCGCGACGTCGTCGTGGTGCACGAGCTGGAAGGGGATGCCACTGTCCGGCAGCACGGGCTTGACGAGCGGCAGCGCGTCCACCAGGCGCCATAGATGGCGCATGCGCTCGCCCAGCACCTTCTGCCCGGTGAAGCCCTCGACCAGGGTGATCGCGTCGGGCCCGGCGACGATGCAGGGGCGAAAGACGTAGACGTCCGTGCTGCCGGCCTCCGCGACCTCGCCCAGCAGCCGCTCCAACTCGGCCTTCTGGGCCGAGTAGTAGAAGTCGGGCGTTCCCTGCGTGGGAATGTCCTCGGTGAGGACGTCCGGGTTGTGGCAGTGGAAGCCGTAGGCAGCGACGGATGACGTGTACACGAGGCGCGTGGCTCCGGCTGCCACCGCGGCCTCGAAGACATTGCGCGAGCCCTCGAGATTGACCCGGCGCGTCTCGTCGCGGCCGCCGAAGATCAGGAAGGCCAGGTGCACGACGACGTCGGCGTCGGCGACCAGCTCGTCGACCGAAGCGCGGTCCAGCACGTCACCGCGCCGGTACTGGGTCCGCTTCCATCCGTGCTCGGCCGGGTAGAACGGGCGCCGCGCCATCCCGATGATGCGACCGACCTGCGGGGAGCGCTCGAGCGAGCGCACGACCGAGCGGCCGATGTCGCCCGTGGGGCCGGTTATCGCGACGGTCAGGCGTTCCGATTTCTTTGCCGGGGGCATGGCAGCAGCCCGAGCGGGTTCGCCGCGACCTACTCAGGCGTGACGTAGGCTCCGGAGAGCCCGCCGTCGACGAGGAAGGTGGAGGCGGTGACGTACGACGAGTCGTCGCTGGCGAGGAAGAGTGCCGCCTGCGCGATCTCTCGCGTCTCGGCGAAGCGCCCCATCGGCAGGTGCACCAGCCGGCGCGCAGCCTTCTCCGGGTCCTTGGCGAACAGCTCCTGCAGGAGTGGCGTGTTGACCGGCCCCGGGCATAGGGCGTTCACGCGCACGCCACGGCGCGCAAACTCCACGCCCAGCTCGCGAGACAGCGACAGCACGGCGCCCTTCGACGCCGTGTAGGAGATCTGGGAGACGGCGGCCCCCATCACGGCCACGAAGGAGGCGGTGTTGATGACCGATCCGCCATCGCCCTCCAGTAGGTGCGGTATGCCGTGCTTGCAGCAGAGGAAGACACTGCGCAGGTTGACGTCCTGCACTCGCTGCCACGCCTCCAGCGGCGTATCGAGCACCGAGCTGTCGTCGTTGGGGTTGATGCCGGCATTGTTGAAGAGGACGTCGATGCGGCCGAACTCCTGCTTGGCGCGCTCGTACAAGCCGTGCACCTGCTGCTCATCGGTGACGTCGGCCTCCAGCGCCAGATCGCCCTCGGCACCCGGATTGACGTCGACGCCGACCACCCTCGCCCCTTCCTGCGAGAACAGCCGTGCCGTCTCGGCCCCGATGCCACTTGCAGCACCGGTGATGACACACACCTTTCCCTCCAGCCGCTGCGCCATCAATCCTCCTCGGTTGCGTAGAAGACGTTCTTGACGTCGGTGTAATGCTCGAGCGCGTCGGGGCCGAGCTCGCGGCCGACGCCGGATTGCTTGAAGCCGCCGAAGGGAGTCGTGACACGCACCGAGCTGTTGGAGTTGATCGACAGCACGCCGGTATCCACCGCGCGGGCCACGCGCAGTGCTCGTGCACCGTCGCGCGACCAGATCGACCCGGACAAGCCGTAGATGGTGTCGTTGGCGAGCCGGACCGCCTCTTCTTCATCGGCGAACGGGATCACGCAGGCGACCGGCCCGAAGATCTCCTCGGTCGCTGCGCGGTCGCCGTTGGAGACCGGGGCGAGCACCGTGGGGGGAAACCAGTAGCCGGGGCCGTCGGGCGCCGAGCCCCTGATCGCGACGGGGGCCTCCTGCGGCACATAGGAGGAGACCGTCTCTCGCTGATCCGCGGAGATCAAAGGCCCCATCTGCGTCGCCTCGTCGAGCGGGTCGCCGACCCGCATCGCACTCACCTCTCGCTCGAGCGCCTCGAGGAAGGGATCGACGGCCGACCGCTCGACCAGGATGCGCGAGCGCGCGCAGCAGTCCTGTCCGGCATTCCCGAACGCTGCCAGCGGAGCCGCGGCGGCTGCCTGCTCGAGATCGGCGTCGGCGAAGACGATGTTCGCCGACTTTCCGCCCAGCTCGAGCGTCACGCGCTTGATCGTGGCAGCGGCGCCCTGTGCAATCCCCCTCCCCACCTCTGTCGAGCCGGTGAAGGCGATCTTCGCCACGTCAGGATGCTCGACCAGCCGGCGACCGCAGACGCTGCCGGGACCGGCGACGACGTTCAGCACTCCCTCCGGCAGGCCGGCATCTAGCGCTATGCGCTCCAGCTCGAGCGCGGTCAGCGGTGTCAGCTCCGCGGGCTTGAGTACGACCGTGTTCCCCGCCGCCAGCGCCGGAGCGACCTTCCAGGACGCAATCACGAGCGGAAAGTTCCAGGGCACTATCAACCCGACCACACCGAGTGGCTCGCGGAAGGTCATGTCGACGCCTCCGGCGACCGGGATCGTCTGGCCCAAGAGCCGCTCCGGCGCGCCGGCGTAATACCTGAACGTCTGCACCACCATCTCCATCTCACCGCGCGCGTCGGCGATCGGCTTGCCAGCGTTGCGGGCCTCCAGTGTCGCGAGCCGTTGGGAGCTCGACTCGAGCACATCGGCAAGCCGGTGCAGCAGCGCGGCGCGATCACCTGGCGTCACTGCTCGCCAGGCCGGAAACGTCGCCTTGGCGCGGGCGACTGCAGCGTCCGTCTCCTCCAGCCCCGCGCGCGGGACCTTCGCCATCACCTGCTCGGTTGCCGGCTCCACGACCTCGATCATCGAGTGCCCACTGCGGTGCGCGCGGCCTCGGCCAGCGTCTCGATGACCGAGCTGCGCACGTCCTCTTCCGGATGCCAGAGCACCCCGAGCGCGAACTCGTGGCCGTCGAGCTCGATCGCCTCCACGACCTCGTCGGCGGTCGACCAGCCGCTGGCCGACAGCCCGGCGCCGAGCCGGTCGACGCCCTGATGATGGTGCGACTTGACCGTCAGCCGCTGGGCGCCCGCCGCGCGCGCAGCGCACGATCCCGGAGCGAGCCGCACCTCGTGATCACCGAACGAGCCGGGTGTGTGGCGGTGATCGTTGTTGCCGACGACGTCAGGAAGGTGCGGGACCAGCGTGCCACCTGCCGCCACGTTCAGCAGCTGCATGCCGCGACAGATCCCGAGCACCGGCATGCCGCGCTCCAGCGCGCGCCGTGTCAATGCGATCTCGAAGCGATCGCGCTCGGGCCAGGTGCCCTCCGTCTCGACATGCGGTTCGGCGCCGTAGCAACCAGGGTCGACGTCCGCCCCGCCGGACAAAAGCAGTGCGTCGATGCGGTCGAGTAGCGCGTCGGGAGCCTCGACTGCCGCCGCGTCGGGCGGCAGCAGCAGCGCTGCGGCACCGGCCGCCTGCACGGCGGTGGCGTAGGAGCGCGGCACCATTGTGACCGTCTCCTTCCATGCTCCCCAGGACACACGCTCGATGGCAGCGCAGATGCCGATCGCGCAGCCTCTCACAACCGCTCGAAACCCCGGTAGCGCTCCCAGTCGGTGACCGCCGCCTCTTGCGCTTCGAGCTCGACCCGAGCGCGGTTGAGATAGTGGTCCACCACCTCCTGGCTGAATGCGTCGCGGGCCAGGTCGCTGCGCTCGAACAGGTCGCGTGCCTGGTAGAGATTGCGGGGAACCCGTTGATGGTCGGATTCGTAGGCGTTTCCCTCGAAGGCGGGCTCCAGCTCCAGCTCGGAGTCGATGCCGTGAAGGCCGGCGGCGATCATCGCGCTCAGTGCCAGATAGGGGTTGACATCCGCTCCGGGCAGCCGGTTCTCCACCCGCAGCCCCTGGTCGTGGCCGACAACGCGCATCGAACAGGTGCGGTTGTCACGTCCCCAGGCAACCGCGGTAGGGGCAAAGGAACCGGGCGCAAAGCGCTTGTACGAGTTCACGTGCGGCGCGTAGAAGAGGGTCAGCTCCCGCATGCAGGCGAGCTGGCCGGCGACGAAACACTCGAACATCTTTGCGTCCGCGGCGAAGGCGTTGCCGCCGTCTTCACTCGCAAGCGAGCAGTGAATGTGGCATGAGCTGCCCTCCTGCTGGTTGAACTTGGCCATGAATGTGATCGATACGCCCTCCTGCGCGGCGATCTCCTTGGCACCGTTCTTGTATATGACGTGCCCGTCGGCCGCGGCCAGCGCGTCCCCGTAATGGAAGTTGATCTCGTGCTGGCCGAAGTTGCACTCGCCCTTCGAGCTCTCGACCTCGAGGCCGGCCGCCTGCATCGAGTTGCGGATGCGCCGGATCAGGGGCTCGACGCGCGACGTGCCTAGCAGCGAGTAGTCGATGTTGTGGAGGTTGGCCGGCTCGAGATCCCTGTAGCCCTTGTGCCATGCCTCGGCGTAGGAGTCGAGGAAGACGATGAACTCCAGCTCCGTGCCGGCGTTGGCGCGCAGGCCGCGCTCGGCCAGCCGCTCGAGCTGACGCCGCAGGATCTGGCGCGGCGACGCGGCCACGTCGCGGCCGTCCTCCCACTGCAGGTCGGCCATCAATAGCGCCGTCCCCTCGTGCCACGGGATCGGGCGCAGCGTGTCGAGGTCGGGCTTCAGCTCGAAGTCGCCGTAGCCGAGGTCCCAGGAGGCCATCGCGTAGCCGTCCACGGTTCTCATGTCGACGTCGACGGCGAGCAGGTAGTTGCAGCCCTCGGCTCCGTGCTCGAGCACGTCATCGAGGAAATGCGTGGCCGTCAGCCGCTTTCCCTGAAGGCGTCCCTCCATATCGGCGAACACCAGCAGCACGGTGTCCACCGAGCCGTCCGCGACGGCTTTTCTCAGCTCGTCGAGCTTCACGGCGGCGAACGTTAGACGGTCGGGGTCAGATGCTCGCTACGTCCCCGAGTCTGGGCGGCGTGCTGCCCCTCCGGCGGGGGCCGCCCCGCCCTCGTCGATCACTCGGCCCGTCTCGTCCGTGGTGACCTCTCGGATCGGACCGGTGAAGTGGTTGCGAGCGGAGATCAGCCACCAGAGCCCGACGCCGATGATCACGGCCAGCACGGTGATTGGCGCATAGTTCACGTACTTCCAGTCGAACTCGTCTCGCCACGGGACGGCGGCCGGGACCTGCGGCAGGCTGAAGATGACGACGCAGATCGCGACCCAAATCACCGCGGCCGGATTCACCCACTTGTACTTGCGCCCCAGCGTCCAGGGCCCCGGGATCCAGCTGTCGCCCTGGCGCCAGCGAAGGTAGACGGGGATCACATAGGCGATGTAGAGGCCGATGACCGCGATCGACACGACCGCTGCGAATGCGTACGTGGCGTTGTTGTTGTCTCCCTTCAGCGCGGGCAACGTGATCAGAAGGGCCGCAAGCGCCATCGAGAGGACCGCGTAGTGCGGCACGCGATGGTGATTGAGGCGAGTCCAGATCCGGTGGCCCGGGACCGCGCGATCGCGCGAGAACGCGTAACACATCCGCGAGGCACTCGTCAGACACGACATGCCGCAGAAGAGCTGGCCCACGACCGCAATCAGGACCACCATCTTCGCCGCCCAGGGATCCAGGGCGTTGTCGAAGATCGCAATCGACGAGCCGATGCCGAAGCCGTTGTCGGCGTTGCTCACGAAGGCCGGGTCGATGGCTGCGAAGGTGATCGCCAGCAGCACTATCCAGCCGATCACTCCCGCCCAGAAGACCGAGCGCCAGAGGCCCTTGGCCGCTCCCATTGCCGCTCCCTTTGTCTCCTCGCTGATGTGCGCCGACGCGTCGTAGCCGGTCTGCGTGTACATCGTCAACAAAAAGCCGAGCGGGAGCACGTAGAACCAGAACATGCTCGTGCTGAAGCCCGAGTTGTTGATGCGCTAGGTGAAGACGAAGTCGACGCTCTGGTGGTGCGACGGGACGATGATCAGGATCCCGATGATCACAGCGACACCCAGCACGTGCCAGCCGACCGAGATGTTGTTGAGGCGAGCGACCAGCGGCGACGAGTAGATGTTGATCAGCGAGTGCAGGCCGAGGAAGAGCGCGAAGATGCAGAACGTCTCCAGCAGCACGTGCTCGGTGTCACCGAAGTTGACGAAGCCGAGATCGAGCCCGTAGAGGCCGAGCAGCGCGTTCGTGAACTGCGCCGATGCGTAGACGACCGAGGCAACGATGCCGACCAGCCCGATCAGGTTGAACCAACCGGTGAACCAGCCCCAGGTGCGCCCTCCCAATTCCGAGGACCACCAGTAGATCCCGCCCGCGGTGGGGTACTTGGAGACCAGCTCCGACATTGAGAACGCGACCAGCAGGATCAGTCCGCAGATGATCGGCCAGCCCCACGAGATGGCGATCGGGCCACCGTTGTTCCAGGCGATGTAGTAGGTGGTGAAGCAGCCTGCGAGGACCGAGATGATCGTGAAGGAGATCGCGAAGTTGGAGAACCCGCTCCAGGCGCGATTGAGGCTCTGCTTGTAACCGAGCTCGGCGAGGCGGTGCTCGTCTGAGCCGGTATCAGCTGGTACGGGCGGGGGTGCGACTGCTTCAGGCATTTTCTCTCCCCTCTCCTAGACCTACTGCGTTCCATCTGGAATATGCCCTTACGGGTCGGATGGATAACTTCACAGGACCGCTCGGCTCAGATCCGCTCCGAGCGGATGCCAGACAGCCGAACCTTCGTCCCGGAGGAGCAGCCGGAGCGGTCGGCGTCGAGGGTGCGAGACGTTCTGGCTGAGGACTGGGGCTGCCGAGACGGGCTACGGCGCGAAGATGCCAGGGACGGCGAACACGGTCTCATCACCGGAGCCACAGGTGTACGGGCAGGAACCCTGAGACGGCGTGACCGAGCCGTCGGGGCCGGCGTCGAGGATCGACACGTCACGGATGGCCCAGATCGAACGGTGCTGCTCAACCGCGATGCCGGGTACCAGCGCCTTGGCCGTGGTGGCCAGCGTGCACTTGCCTCCGGTGATGGGATCGGATGTGGCCGCACAGTCGATCGGGGCCGAGAGGAGAGTGTCACGCAAGGTCCCCGAGCCCTCGTTGACCGGGAGGTTCGAACGGTCGGTGACGCGAAGCGCCAGGGCCAGGATCACCTTCCCGGCATAGTCGCCGCCGTCGCTCCGCCGAATGACATCTGTCAAATCGACCGCAATCTTGACGTTCGCCTCGTCAGCAGGTGTCGCGGCGTTGCCGACCAGAGTGTCGAGGCGCACAGTGCCCCTGCCTCTGCCGACGGTCGACGTCGTGAGGGAGCCTGACGTGAGCTGCGGCGATGTGCAGGATGGCCCGTTGAGCGGCCCGATGTGAGTGCTGTTGGCCGCCGTGCACTGCCCGAAGGAGGGAACGAGCGAGACAACCAGCGGTGAGCCGCCGCCCGGGCGTGCATAGACGCCGGTGTTGGCAAACGTGCAGGTCACGGTCTCCCCGGGATCGAGATTGATCGTCGCGCCGCGGGTGGGAATGTTTCCAAAGCTCGGAGTAGCGGACGCGCCATCATCGCAAGCAGCTCCAATGGCGAAGTCGACGTTGGCGGCCTCGGTGACGGTGTAGCCGTTCTTCGCGATCACATTCGTGAAGGTTCGGGTGTCGGACAGCGTGGCGTCCTGGCCCCCGTCGTCGTCGAGCAGGAAGCTGCTTGGCGTCAGGCCTCCCGTGGTCGTGAACGAGAAGTCGGTCGTCTCGTCCGGATAGGCGTCCTTCTTGATCACGATCGTGCCACGCTTCTTGTTCACGAAGGTGCAGGTGACCGTCTCGCCGGCCGAGAGACTGATGTTCGTAATCGGGCTGTTGTCGTTGCAGGTCGCGCTGCCCTTGTCCCAGCCGCTGGGAGCCGTACCCTCGGCGACGTTGTAGCCGCTCCCGGGCTGGAGGTTGTCGAACTCCTGGCTGTTTGATAGGCCGTTGTAGTTGTCACCGTCGTCGTCGAGCTGGAAGCTCGTCGGCGTTAGGCCGCCCCCCGCCGTGAAGGAGAAGTCCTGGGCGTCGTCGGGTAGCGCGTCCTTGACCACGACGATCTTGGCGCGCTTGGTGTTCTTGAACGTGCAGGTCACGGTCTCGCCTGCGCTCAGGTCGATGTTGGCGGGTGAGCTTCCGTCGCTGCAGATGGCCGATGTCTGGTCCCAGCCGGCCGGTACGGATTCGGCTACCGAGTAGCCGGACCCCGGCTGCAGAGCGGTGAACTCCTGCCTACTCGACAGACCGTTGTTGTCATTGCCGTCGTCGTCGAGCTGGAAGCTCTGCGGATACAGGCCGCCGGAGGTGGAGAAGTCGAAGGCTTGGCCGCCATTGGGGATGGCGTCCTTCTCCACGATGATCTTGCCTCGGTCGTCGGTGTTCGTGACAGTGCACGTGACGATCTCGCCCGGGTCTACCTCGAAGGTCGCGGTGCGGTTGGCGACATCGACCGTGCTCGGCGTGGTCGAGGCGCCGTCGTCACAGGTCAGGTCGGTGAGCTTGAAATCGGGGCCGTAGTCGGACTCCTGGATGTTGTAGGGGCCGGGCGGGAGCTTTTCGCAGGCGAAGCTCTGGCCGTCGCTCAGGTTCGCCGTGTCGTAGATGCCGTAGGAGTTTGCGTCGTAGACGGTGAACGGGCTGCCATCGTTGGAGCAGTTGAACGAGATGTCGTAGGGTGAGCCGCGCCCGTGGAAGCCGAACTGCTTGGTGTAGGCGTCCGAGTAGCCACCGGGGGCGACCTCTTTCTTGAGGATGATCTTCCCGCGCTGGTCCTTGTTTGTTACGTGGCAATTGACGTTCTCATGGGGCTCGACGTTGAAGGTCATCGTGCGGGCGAAGGGATCGGTGATGCTGCGCGTCGGCGAGGCGCCGTCGTCACAGCTCAGGCCCGTGAGCTTGAAGTCGGGCCAGTAGTCGGACTCCTGGATCGTGTAGGCGCCGGGCCAGAGCCGGTCGCAGTCGACGCTTTGCCCGTGGGTCAGGTTGGCGGTGTCGATGATGCCGTAGGCATTTGCGTCGTAGACGGTGAACGGGCTGCCATTGTTGGAGCAGTTGAACGAGATGCCGTAGGGTGAGCCGCGCCCGTGGAAGCCGAACTGCTTGGTGTAGGCGTCCGAATAGCCGCCCGGCTCCACTGTCTTGTCGAAGCCGATCCGCCCCCGCTGGTCGTCGTTGGTGACGGTGCAGTCGATCGTCTCCCGAGGATCCAGGTGGAACGTGGCCATGCGATTCTCGATATCGCCGCTGCTGGGTGTCGTTGACAGTCCGTCATCACACTGTATGTCGGTGAGCAAGAAGTCGGGCCTGTGATCGGACTCCTGGATCGTGTAGTCCCCTGGAAGCAACAGGTCGCACCTGAAGTTTTGCCCGTGGGTCAGGTTGGCCGTGTCGTAGGTGCCGTAGGAGTTTGCGTCGTAGACGGTGAACGGGCTGCCATTGTTGGAGCAGTTGAACGAGATGCCGTAGGGTGATGACCCGCTTCCGTGGAAGCCGAACTGCTTCGTGTAGGCGTCCGAGTAGCCACCGGGGGCGACCTGCTTGTCCAGCACGATCACGCCCCGTTGATCCTCGTTGGTGAAGGTGCAGTTGACTGTTTCGCCGGGATCGAGTTGATACGTCGCTGACCCCACGGAGCCGCCAAAGCCGGGAAAGGGGTCAACGATGCTCGTGCTCGGCGTTGGGGAAGGCTCGTCATCGCAGCTGATCGTCTTGAGCTTGAAAGCGGGGCCGGGATCGCTCTCATGGATGGTGTAGGCGCCGTGGATGAGGCGGTCACACTGCCGATTCTGGCCGGCGAGTAGATTCGAGCTGTAGTAGTACTGGCCCTCGATGTAATCGTAGTAGTAGGAATCCCCGCAGGGCATGTGGGTGAAGTAGAACCTCTGATCGCCCGTGTCCCCCGGCAGGATCTGCTTGTCGACGATCAGTGCCGCCCGCTTGGTGTTCTCGAAGGTGCAGGTCACCGTTTCGCCGGGCTCGACGTCGTAGGTGGCCGTGAGGCTCGATGTGCTTCCGGTGCTCGGCTGATCCGAACTACCGTCGTCGCAGGTGACTCCGGTCAGGTCCCACCATCCGTCGCCCGGGAGGGTCTCCTGGGCCGAGTAGGTGCCTCCCGGTAGCGAGCCGCCGCTCGGCAGGATCCTGTCGAACGTTTCTGTGTTGGACAACGACGCGTCCGAGTTGTCGTCGAGCTGGAAGCCTGCTGGGCTCAGACCACCCGCAGCCGTGAAGTCGAAGGCCTGGCTCTCTTCGTTCACCGACACGACCCGCTTCCTGACCACAACGGTGCCGCGCTTGGTGTTCGTGAAGGTACAGGTCACGGTTTCCCCAGGATCGACCCCCAGGGTTGCCGTTTGCGTTGACACGCTGGCACTACTCGGACTCGCCGACCCTCCGTCGTCGCACGTCAGGCCTGTGAGGTCCCACCAGCCATTGGCCGGACGGATCTCCTCGGCCGAATAGGCACCACCGGCAAGGGAGCCGTGGCCCGGCCGGACCCGGTCGATCGTCTGCACCGATGGCAGCGCGGAAGCGGAGTCGTCGTCGAGTTGGAAAGTGGGCGGGGTGAGGCCACCCGCGGTAGTGAAGTCGAAGTCCTGGCCGTCGCCGTCCGTCGTGATGGCCCGCTTCTTCACCACGACCGTTCCGCGCTTGATGTTCGTGAAGGTGCAGGTGATGATCTGACCGGGCTGGACATCGATCGCCGACGCCGGGCTATTGTTTGAGCACTGCGGGTCGGACTGTTGAGGATCCCACCAACCGTCGCCGGGAAGCGTTTCGGCCACCTTGTACTTGCCTCCCGGAAGCGATCCGTTGCCCGGGTTTATGTCGGGGATGCTGATGCTGCCGGGCACGCTCCCGGACGCCGGATCGGAGTCGAGCGTAAAGGTGCCCGGGCTGAGACCTCCGCCGGTCGTGAAGTCGAAGTCCTGGGCGTCGACCACAGGCTGCGTGACCTTCTGAACGACCAGCCTTCCCCCGCAAGTGATGGTCGTCGAGCCCTGGCTCGGGAGGTGCTTGGCGTCGCCCTGGTAGTCGCCCCGAACGCCGCACGGCTGCGACGTCGGATGGTACGTCACCGTGCAGGTCCGGGTGCCGGTCGTCCCGGTCGCCTGGAGGGTGCCGCAGGTCGAGCTCGAGAAGCTTCCGCCGCCGAGGGCCTGCGGTATCACGCTCCCGGTGGGGTCACTTGTAGCGCCGGCCGGCTCGGTGTCGCGCACCGTGATCGTGCAGAGCGTGCTGCTGCCGAGCGAGGGAGTGCCTGGGCAGTTGACGCTCGTGCTCGTCGAGCGCCTCGTCCAGGTCGTCTGCGCCTGCGTCCCAGCCTCCCGCTTGTCCGTCGCAGCATGGCCCCCCTCGTCCCATTGGCCGTCCGGACCGTCACTTGTTCCGTCATCGGAGCTGCTGTCCGCGAATACGTCGATGCTGTCGATTCCGGCCACCGTGCCCGTGTAGCAGCGTGTGACGTAGCCGTTCGAGTCGGTCGTCGGCCCCGGGCCAACAGCACGCGGGTTGTCGCCATTGACATTCATCTGGAGATACTCGCCCGGGGCCGCCTCTCCACCCCACGGACCGAAGGTCGACCTGACCACGGTCGCGCCAATGCAGATCTGGGTGTCGACCGGGTTGGAGCCAACGTAGTACTGGCCGCCGACCGGCGAGAGCGAGACGCTGCCGAGGCCGGCCGTGATGACCCGGATCTCGTCGTGGATGCCGAACCACCTGGCATCCATGCACAGCCTGTGCCCATCGTTGTTGTTTATGGAGATCGCGTCCGTGTTGCTGCCAGGGGAATCCGGGGGCTCGAGCCCACGGTTGGTCTCACCAGTCGGATAGATGGTGCTGAAGCCTTCCGCCCACAGGGCATTCGTTCCGGACTCCGAGGCGTCTAGCGACGGCTTCCACGTCTGCACGCCGAAGATGGCCCCATCGAACCTCACGCAACCCTGCGCTTGTCTGGATGAATTCGGCGGAAGCGGATCGGCATCGGTGGCAGGGTGGAAGTGAAGGAAGTGGCTGTCGACCCTGGTGTTCGGCCCGATGCAGTTGTTCGCCGGAGTCGGGTCGTAGTCGATGGGCCCGTACTGGCCGCTCCCGTCGAAACGGTTGTAGGGGTTGGTGTTGGTCTGAACGCAGGAGACGCGGATGAGGAACTGCTGCTTCTCGTTCCAAGCACGGATCTTGTAGTGCGGATTGGCACCGGGGCCAAAGCTCCACGGAGTCGTATGAGAGCAATTGGTTTGGCCGCCCGGCCCGTCTACGCAATCGATACCCGGGGTACTCGGGGTAGGGTCGTCGTGGCCGGTCAGCTTCGCACTGGCGACGGGGGCGATGGACGCCGCCGCGAGACAACAGGCAGTCACGACCACGCAACCAAATGTCGCGAAAAGGCCGCTCCTGCGTTGCTTGCGCCCCGTCTTGCTCAAAGCTGTGTCGACTCCTTGCGACGGCATAGGTTCTGACCGACACGACTTCGCTCCTTCCCCCTAGCGGGCATTGTTTCGGCTTCTCCCAGGTGCTGCCAGTCCATCACAGGGATGAACCTCGAGCGACGATCGGATGACATCCAATCGAATGACAACCGATCGGATGCCCGGCGCCGCACCGTTTAACGGCCGCGAGCGGCTCCGGTTAACGAGCTCAGCCCAAACAGCGGCTGGCGCCGAAGCAAGCTAAGCGGCGGCCCGGCGCCGGGCGAGGATGCGGCGGATGATGGCGGCGTTCTCCCCGGGACAGGTGAGCACGCCCTCGGGCACGGCCTCGAAGTGTGCGTCCGGCAGTTCAGGCCGGATCGCCTCGAGCGAGCCACGGAACCAGGCGTTGCCGGGGAAGTGCAGGACCCACAGCCGGTCGCCCATCGCCCGCGCCTGCTCGCGCGAGTCGTCCGATACCCACGCCCGCAGCCGCGCGACGCCCGCCTCACGCGGACAGTGCGCCTCGATGGCGTCAAGCCGCTCACGCAGCGCCGACTCATCCCAGCCTTCGTCCCCTGACTCGTACATCGTCCGCAGGCCCGAGCGGTAATCGGTCTCCAGCAGCTGCAGCAGTGCCGCCAGGACCGCCGGCGAGTCGGCGAGCGATTGGCGAGAGCGGCTCTCGTCGATCGTCCCGAGCGGCTGCTCGCCCGAGATCACCACGGTATGGATGAGCTCCGGCCGCCCGGCGCCCGCCCGCACTGCCCGCCGGGCGCCGTCACCGAGAGCGATGACAAGCGCGTCTCCGCCCGCCTCCTCGATCACCGCTGCCAGGTCGTCGGCATCCGTCTCGAGGTCACAGGGGCCGCTACGGCTCGATCCGCCCATGCCGCGCTGATCGTAGGTCAGCACGCGGTGATCCTCCGCGAGGTCATCGACGATGGGGCGGAAGGCGATCGGCGGCTGGAGCGACATCGAAGCGATCGCCACCAGCGGCCCCTCCTGGCCATCGACCCGCCATTCGATCTCGGTCCCGTCTGGGAGAGATAGATGCATCTGATCGATGGTACGCGCAGACGGGGCAAGCCCGGAGTCGGACTCGAACCGACGACCCCTTCCTTACCATGACCCGGCCAGCCAAGACGAGCAAGGTTCAATGACGATTCGAAGCGGAATTCCCACCTTCGTCTCTGTCGATCGGGGTATCCGAGAGGCGCGTTGCCGATCCCTGCTGCTTCCATTTCGCTTCCATGCTCGGGCTGCCACGGCCCGGGAGAGATCTTGAAGGGTGGCTGCCTTCAACGTAGAGGACCTGACGGCGATTCGTATGCGGCTACCCGGGGTCCTTTACTACCTACCTAGTATGAGTCAGGTTCCACGTAGTCACCGTCTCGATGGATCACGACTGGCAACGTTTCTGGACCACGCCCGACAGCGTCATCACGCTGGCGGACCAAGGCTTCCTACCGGATCCGACCGGAAGCTGGCTCAGCCACATCAACCAAGATATCTGGACGTTCGAGCAGATCAGCGCCCAAGCTTGCTTGATTCTCCTTGGGGAACCGGGCATGGGCAAGAGTCGGACCATGGCCGTCGAGGCGGCGGCAGTAACGGCTTCAGCCGAGGGCTCGGATGACCGTGTGCTTCATGTCGACCTTGCCTCGACGCGCGACGAAGCGACCCTGCGCAGTGAGATCTTCGACAGCCAAGAATTCATCGATTGGAGCACCGGCACGGGCACGCTGCACCTCTTTCTCGACAGCTTGGACGAAGCCGTCCTTCGACTGGGCGTCGTCGCAGACATCATTCTCAAAGGTATCCGTGGAACAGACACCTCACGCTTGAGACTGCGGATCGCCTGCCGCACCGCCGACCGCCTTCCTGACCTCGAAAGGCGCCTCAGCGAACTTTGGGCACCAGATCAGTTCGGCGTCTTTGAACTCGCGCCCTTGCGGAAGGCCGACGTCCGTCGGGCGGCCGAGGATTATGGCCAAGAGGCTGATGAGTTCGTCCGGCAGCTTATTGAGGGCGACATGGTTCCACTTGGGATAAAACCAATCAGCCTCGGATTTTTGCTCGACGCCGCATCAGGCGAGGGCGGTCTGCCAACAAGCCAACTTGACCTTTATGACCGTGGGCTGCGGAAGCTCGCCGCTGAACCCGGTGAACGCCGTGACCGGGACCCTACGACCAGCGGTGAGGTGGACGTCGGGAAGCGTATGGCTATCGCCTCACGAATCGCCGGTGCGACCCTCCTTACCGGGCGTCCTACCATCGTCCGCAACGAATCCGCGGAGCTCAGTGCCAACCACGCGCTTGTTCGGCAACTCGCCGGTGGGACAGAGCCGGATCTGAATCTCGCCATCGAAACGCGTTTCGAAGTCTCAACTGCGGCCGTCGAAGAGGTACTAGCCAGCGGGTTGTTCTCCGCGCGAGGGGACGACCTGGGTTGGGCCCATCAGACCTATGGCGAGTTCCTTGCTGCACGCTATCTCACCGGGAGCGGTATGAGTACCGAAAAGATCGTCGCTTTGCTCGTTACACCGGACGATCCTGACGGCCGGATCGTCCCCCAACTGCGCGACGTAGCGGCCTGGGCGGCCATCATGGATCCTGCGGTCATGAATGAGCTGGTAACTCGTGATCCGCTTGTATTGCTGCGCGGTGATGTCCGGTTGGCAGACGCTGAGCAAAAGGCAGCACTGACGAGTGCGTTGTTGAGAGCGGGGGTCGCTGAGGAACTGGACAAGTGGGACCCCCGCCACCGCCGGAATCTGCGGGCTCTCAACCATCCCGATCTCGCCGTGACTCTGCGGAGCCGTCTAACGGACCGCAATCAACCCCAGTTCGTTCGCGAACTGGCGTGCGAGATCGCTGAGCTCACGGAGCTGACCGAACTCCAGAATGTTCTGATCGAAATTGCTTGCGATTCAGACGAGCCGGTCCAGCTTCGCACGGAGGCCGTGCGAGCCCTCGACCGCATCGCGGACGATGAGGCGCGATTAAGACTGGTTCCGCTCGCTTCTACTCCCCTTCCCGAGGACGCTGAGGACGAGTTGAAAGGATCGGCACTCCGGGCGGTCTGCCCCCGCGTCGTCGCGCCAACAGAGGTCTTCGCATACCTGTCGCCGCAGAAACGAGAGAACCTCTATGGGTCGTACGCCGCATTTCTTGGGAGAAGCCTAATAGAGGCCCTTGCTGCGGAAGACCTCCCGGCTGCGCTCGGTTGGGTCCGACGGCTACCGCGTCAACACAATGGTCTCGATGAGCTATCAGCGGCAGCGGAGCGGATTCTCGAAAAGGCGTGGAACCTCGCCGACGAACCGCAGGTGCTTGCCGCCCTCGCCGAGACGGTAGCCGGATTCTTAGAAGGCCACTACCCACTCCAGACGATCCATGCTTCCGAGTCCAGCGAAGCCTTTCAGGAGGAAGCTAAGCGGCGCCAACTTGTGGAGAGCATCGTGCCGATGATTCGAGACGGCAACGTCGACGCGGCGCACATGGTGAACAGCCGTCCTCCCCTGCTGCTGCTTTCGGATATTCAATGGCTAGCCACCCGACTTACTGACGAGGTGGGGACCGAGGATGAGCATGCTTGGGCGGAGTTGGTCGAATGGACCTCCCTGTATCAGGGCGCAGACCTCGCGCCCGTCATGGAGGCGCGCGAGCAAAGCTCGATCCTGAAAGAGCTGACGGTCTCCAGGTTCGGGCCGATCGAATTGGGATCGGAGCTCGCCGAAGCACTCCGGGTACGTCATGAGCGCTACAGCGGACTTGCCGATGACGAGCGTCGTGCGCGTGAGGAGGCTCCGGACATGGATGCGTTCATCGACGCCCATCTTGCCCAATTTGAGAACGGTGACCTCGACGCGTTCTGGAAACTGAACTTGGACTTATGGGTCGAGCAGGGCGGCCGGTTCCGCAAACGTGGCGGGTCCGATCTGACGATGTCTGATGGCTGGCAACGAGGATCACCAGAACGGCAGGCGCGGATCGGTGCCGCAGCTGAGGAATACCTCGTGACCTTCGAGCCCGAAGACGATTGGTTCGACGATCCTCAGCAGGGCCATTTTCCATCCCAGGCTGGCTTTCGGGCGCTGCGCTATGCCTTGGAGCACCGTCCTGATCTCGTCACTGGTCTCGACCCAAGTGTGCTGGCCCGGTGGATACCCGCGATCCTGACGTTCACAACCAATACCGACACAGACGACGAGTCGCGCGTACACGAGAAGTTGGTGCAACTAGTTCGCGACCGTTGCCCCGAAGACTTCTCCCGCCAAGTTCGCCGTCGGGTAATCGCCGAGGCTGGGCGCGACGGAGGGCACCTCGTCGTCCTCTGGCGGCTACGTGGCAAGCTGAGGGGTGATCTTGGTCAGAGCTTGCTGGATCTCTGGCAGGATGAGGAGCTTCAGCCACAGGCCGAGGAAGACTTGCTGCGGGGGCTGCTAAGGGAGAAGGTCCCGGGCACGGAGGAAGCAGCGCTCTCGCTCTTGAAGCCCGATCTGATTCGCGATGACCCTACCCGTGCGCACCGGCTGGCGACCGCAGTTCTCGCCTGTGGTCGTCGAGCGGCGTGGGACCATCTTTGGCCACTGATCCAAGGGTCGGAGGACTGGGGAGCCGGCGCCTTGCAACACGTCGCCGGAGATGACGAACGTACCACCGACCTTCGCTCAGATCTGCTCGAGGACGAACTCGCCGATCTCTTTCTGTGGCTTTCGGACCGATTCCCGCGGGAACAAGACCCAGACCACACTGGCGCTCATTTCGTCGGTCCTCGAGAGGAAGTCGCCCACTACCGTGATCGAATCCTCGCCGAGATTGCGTCGCGCGGAACGGACGCGGCCATCGAAGCACTTCTACGAATCGAGACGGCGACTGGCTTACGAGTCCCCCAGTTGCGTGTTAGAGCTCGAGAGGCGCGCCGGAACAGGAGTTGGGATCCCCCACGCCCCGAAGACATCATCGGCCTGGCTGCTGACGCTCGGCGCCGAGTTGTTCTCTCAGAGGCCGATCTTCAGCACGTCGTCCTCGAATCACTCGATAGGGCCCAGGAAAAACTCACGCAGGGGGAAGCCCACCTGCTCTGGGACACCCAAGCAAAGCAACCAAAGAGCGAGACCGAAATCGCCGCTTGGATCGCCAGCCACCTGCGCGATGACCTGCACGGGAGGGGCATCATTATCAATCGCGAGGTGGAGATCCGAGTCAATCCCCAAGGCGGCGTTGGTGATCGCACCGACATCCATGTCGACGCTCTAGCGGGAGAGCTTGTCGAAGGCGCCGAGCGAATAACCGTAGTCATTGAGGTTAAGGGATGCTGGAACCGCGATCTGCCCACCGCGCAGAGGACTCAACTAGCGGACAACTACTTGCCCGCCAGCGGGACACGACATGGCATTTACCTTCCGGTGTGGTTCGCCGCGAACGACCGTTGGGACAAGAACTGGAGGCGGGACATCTGTTCACGTCTCGACCGCTTAGAACTCCAGCACACCCTGGAAGCCCAAGCGGAGGACATCATGCGCGAGCAATCAGCGCACATCGTCGTGCGTATTCTCGACGGAAGTCTCTCCGAGCCTGCGTAGTCGGATGGGTTATCGCTCGTGGTGTCCGCAGACGCATTGGGTGGGCGGACGTCGAAACCGTCCTACGTTGGCGCAGAGGTCCCTACGGATGCCGCTTGAAGACCGAATGGATTTCTTCCTTCATCGGCCAGCCAAGAGCCTCAGCGCTCACGAATAGCTCCAAGGCATAAGTAAGCGGCCCGAGCACCAAAGCGCCCGGGTGCTCAGGCGGCCGCTCACCAGCGCGGACGAAGACAGTCTGCTGGGACCCATCGACTACAGGCTCGATGCCGTAGATGGTTGGGTGGGTGAAGGAGGAGCCCTCGCGGTAAACCGCCCGGTAGATGCCGCGGGCAGAAACGTGGGGCGAGATGGCATTCAACTCCCGCAGACGGGTCCCCCACTCCTCGTCAACCCTCACTGCCCGCTCTGGAAGAGCGGGCATCGCAGCGGCCGCCGAGCGTCGAGCTTCCATCTCCCGCCGCACCTTCTCGTCGAAGACCGGTTCGCCAATCGTTCGAAAGTCTGCATCAATCTTCAGCCGCTGAGTTGCATCGCTGGCCAGCCAATTTGGCATGCGATTGGCGGGATCAGCGGCGAGCCATGCGAAACTTACAAAGTGCTCGAAGAGAGACCGCAGCAGGATGGAAGCATCCGCCCGGTGTCGCACGGCAGCCACCGCTGTCAGTGACTCAAGGGTATTGCGGCCACGAGCGATGAGAGCAGGACCCGTGACCTGCCAGGAATCGTGCCGGTTGTCCTCACCGGCAGCCACAGGCAGGTACCGATCGACCACCCCGACAAGCTCCCGGCTGCGAAGGGCCGCTTTTTCAACCGAGGCGAGGACCCCGGCAGGCCAGGCTGGACGGTCGCCCGAGGACATGCCGTCGGAGGAATAGCAGACGAAGGAACATTTGCGGGATCTCTGACTGAGCAAGGAGGTCACCGTCCGTCGTCACGATCCGGAGCGGATCTCCAGCACCTCCTCAATCTTCATCGGAGTGTCTTGGCGCACACAGGGAGTTCCCGCTGCTTCTATGGCGTGCTTGTACTCGGCCACCATCGCCGAGCGTCGGAAAGCACGGCGGCGCGCATCGTTCACTTCGTGCGTGTAGACGGCCCGGGTCACGTTCGCGTTTACGTGTCCGAGTAGAAACGCGACCTCATCCACTGACTCTCCGGCTAGCAACGCCCGGGTGGCGACGGTATGACGGAAGGAATGCATCGATGGCAGGCTCCCGCGATGCGGCTTAGGGCTGCCCCCGTGAAGCTGAGGAAAGGTGGGCCTACCTTCCTTCGTGTGGGCTCGTCGCTGCGCTGCTTGCAAAGCACGAGATACGTTGCGCTGCCCAATCGACCGACCGGTTGACGTGGCGAAAACGAAGGCTTCCGGGCGCCCGTCGCGACACGCAAGCTTATGACGAGCGAGGATCAGAGCGAGCTCGCGGGGCACTGGGACGCTCCGCGCTGAGCGCTCCGTCTTACTGGGTGAGACGTTCCCTTTGCGGTCGAGTTGACGGACGAACGCCACCGTGGCGTCTTCTAGGTCGTCAAGTTGGACGTCTGCCCACGTGAGTGCGATGAGTTCGCTAACTCGTGCGCCCGTAAGCGCTGCGAGAATGAACATGGTTCGGTACGGCTCGCCAGCCGCGGTGATCGTTTCCTCTAGTTCTGTCCCGAGGAAGATGCGCCGGGGACGTGCGGCGCTCATGCGCGGCCTCTCCGTTCGAAGCAACTGAGTCTGGGGGTTTGGCCCCGCATAGCCGAGCCGACGCGTCGCATATCGATAGATTCGGTTGACGACACCCAGCACTTTGCCGATCGTCGGGTCAGTCAACCCTTCATCCCTCAGTTCTCGTACTAAGCCCGCCAGGTCATCAGCGGTCACAGCGTCTACTCGGCGAGTCGCGAACCGCCTCCGAAGGTGGCGATCGACAGCCCAGCGGTAGGAGTTCCGGGTCTGCTCTCGCAGGTCCATAACGGGACCGTCGAGCCAGCAGTCAGCGGCCTCGCTGAACCGAAGCCGAGGATTAGCCGCCACCTGGTCGCCGCGGTTGCGGCGGGCAAGCAGATCATTCCGGAGGGCTCGTGCGGCCTGAATGCCCCCGGGCACGGTTCGCCACCGCTGCTTCCCGGATCCGTCCCGGAAACCAACCTCGAAGGCACCGTCGCCGCGCTTATAGATGTTGCGCTCGACGCGGACACGCCGAGGCGTAGGCTGCAACTTGCTCATGGAGCTCATACCTCCTTGGGCCACGGGCCGGGACGTTGGCGCGTCGCCGGCCCACTTATCTACGTGAGGGTCGATGGTATCGACCCCTTTCTGGCGGAGCAAGCGCTCACCCTGCAACCTCAGCCCTCATGCGGGTTCCCGAGACAGTGGAAGCAGCGTGGAAGCAGGGGAAGAGGGCCCAGCGGTGCGCAAGCCGTCCAGCACTGCGCGCCGGAAGTAGCGCTTGCAGCCCGGCCCCTCCTGCGCCGAGCTAACCTTGCCCTCGCGTGCGAGCTTCGCCAGGGTATCCCGGTGTATGCCGACGTAGGCCGCAGCGTGGCGCGTATCCAACCACTCGCCAGGCCCACCGGCCAGCGCATCTCCCTCGACGTGAACCTTTAGACGATCAGCGACCGCCTCCGCGAGCGCTTCGATCAGCTCCTGTGGAAAGGTCAGAGCGAACCCGAGCGGCTCACGCTCCTCGCCATCCCCCCGGTCGTTCACGACGCCCCCCGCAGCTCGGGAAACTTCGCCCGGAGCCGCTCGAGCTCGGCGGCCGGCTCGGCCGTTGCCTCCGAGCAACGCTCACGTTCCGCGGGGCCGGTAGAGACGTCCTTCGTAGGCAACGTCTCACTGTCCCTTCTTGCGTCAGTGGCGGCGCACCTGATGCAGTAGTTCGTGCCGTCGAGGCTCGTTATCTCGAGTGGCACGGCGCATTCGCACTCAAACCCGGCTCCCTCTGAGGTCGTGGCCGCGCGGTCGTCGCCGTTGTGGTGGTGGTCAGTGGTACCTAGGGCGTCGGGTACCACCACCATCCATTCGCCGCCTGCTAGGACGATCTTCCCGTCGCCCTCGAGCTCGCCCCACGCAGTCCTGAAGGTCTTGTCGTCGGGCCGAAGACCCAGCGCCGCTGCTACCTCGGACTTGGTCTTGGCGGGTAGGTGGGTGCGAATCCCCGCTTTTACCGACTCCCGCCTCAAGTTCCTGGGCTCGTCACCCGGCTCCGGCGCCTCCGTTGCCACCACGCCGCCGTGGGCGGGCGCGATCGCCAGGTAACGGTCGGCGGGCTCAGCCGCGTAGCGCATCTTCCCCTTGCCGCCGCGACAGGTGAGCCGCCGGGCTTCCGGGTCGTCATCGTCGCGGAGCAGCGCGAACAGCGCGTCGGCCTGGTCCTTGATTGCCGACGAACCGCGGAAGAACTTCTCCGGGTTGTCTCCCATGTGGTGCACGAGCAGGATCGCCGCGCCCGTATCGCGGGCAAGCTTGGCGAGCGCGGCCACAACCGGAGCCATATCGTCGGAGTCGTTCTCGCACTTCGACGGCACAAGCCGCCGCAGCGAGTCGATTACGACCAGATTCGCCCCGGTCGCTTCGGTCTCGCCGCGAAGCCAGGTGAGGTCGTCCGGCCGCGAGAGGTCGAGCCCCATCGCGTCCCGCAACTCGAACTCTGGACCGATGGCCGCGTGGCGAAGCCGCTCCACGAACATCCTGGGACCCATCTCGGCATCCACGTACAGCGCGGTCCCTTGCTCGCATCGAATACCGGCGACGTCCTCCCCCCGTGCAACTCCGACAGTCAGGGCCAAGGCGAGCCACGATTTCCCGTCGCCGCTCTTACCGCCGAGAATCGTCAAGGTTCCATCTGCGACGAGATTGCCGCAGCGCCACGGCGTAGAACGGGGTGGCTCGCTCAGCAGTGCAGCGATATCCACCCCGCGCCCAGCGTGACGCGTGGTATCGGCCGCCCCGAAGGGGTCGGGAACCGGCGTGCGGCCGACGATCGCGAGCACGTCGCGGTGAATCAACTCGTCACTGCCCGGGACGGGGAGCATGACGTAGCCCCGCTGCCGCGCCCAATCAAGGGCGGGCTTTGCGCCGGTTTCGCCTCGGTCATGGCGCTCCTGCTCCTGCTCGAGCTGGGCGACGACCTGCTCGGCGGTGCTCATCGTCCCCCTCCCAGGGGAGCCGGCCCCACACAGACGTCCAGTCCAACGGGATGGCCGCCTGGTTGGTCATTTGGATTAGAGGTGCGCTGAGCGTGAGCCGCCTTCGGGCGGCTTTCGCGCCTCATAGAAGCGCCTCATTTGGCAGCGGCCAAAGCTGCTCTGGCCGCATCCCCAGCGCGTGGGCGATCTTGCGCTGAACCTTGAAGCCCGGAACGCTGCCGCGGTCGACGTGACAAATCGTGACCTCTGAAACCCCGGCTCTTTGAGCAAGCTGTTTTTGGGTAAGGCGGGCGCGACGACGCGCCATCTGAACGCGGCTCAACTAGGCCTCCTACGAGGGTTATGCAGAATTCGCGCCACGTGACGCGTTGGACCACAGGTGCCAAACCGCCCTCCGTGACGGTGCAACGGCCCCTATCTCGTAGGCGGCACGAGCCTTACCTTGGCGGTGCGCCCAAGAAAGGCGCACCATTGATCGTGCCTAGCTCACGGAGGCGCTATCGCCATCCGCCCCTTCCCGATCGTAGACCGACCTGAGAAGGGTGAAGCTGCAAGAAAATTACAAGTTCAAGCGGACGCCTTATGGCAAGCTACGGCCGCCAGAGGTGAGGCTTCGGCGAATCACTCGGCGAGGGACTCGTCCAGACACTCCGCCTGTTCGAGGGAGATCAAATCGGCCATTGTGAACGCCCGAGTCTCGTGGCTACCGGCTGGCGCCGCCGCCTCACATGCCTTGCCGTAGTACCGATCGAGAATCGTGTTGCACGCCCGTAACGACACGGACTGGTCCTCGGACCGCGACAAATCAACCAGCCGCTCAACCGTTGCGTCGATGTGAGGCTCTAGCCGCTCCTTAAGAGTCTGCAGCTCTAGCTCAGTCGCGCGCGGCTTACGCGGGCGGCCGCCCAGCTTGCCAATTTCCCGGGCACGCTCTGAACTCAGCGGTACAAGGTTCTCTGGCCTCCCCGGCATAGTCCCAGTGTGGCACGTTGAAACCATGGAAAAGCACGGGATAGCGTTGCTACTCACGACAGTCCGCAGATAACTTGAAGCAATGGCCTTCGCCGACCTCATACAACAGCTCGACGCTCGACCAGGCGTCAGAGGCCGACAGTTCGAGTCGCTCTGTCGCTGGTATTTGCGAAACGCCCCCGAATACCGCAGGCGCTTCAAAGAGGTATGGCTCTGGAAGGACTGGCCCGAAGCGTGGGCCCCGGACGCCGGAATCGATCTTGTCGCGGAGGAACATGACGGGGCGCTTTGGGCCATTCAGGCAAAGGCTTACGGCGATACCTATGCGATCAAGAAGGCAGACGTTGACTCGTTCCTGAGCGAGTCCAGTCGTCCGGAGTTCTCGTATCGCCTTCTCATAGCGACCACCGACCGGCTCGGTGCTACCGCGCGACGCACACTTGACGGCCAAAGGGTTCCGGTCGGTTATCTCCTTCGCTCACAGCTTGAGCTGGCTCAGGTCGATTGGCCACCATCGTTGGACAGCCTGCGCCCTCGCCGGCCCAAGCCTAAGAAGCCGTTTCCGCACGTTCAAGAAGCGATTAGAGCGACGGTCAAGGGCCTTGACGGGACCGAGCGCGGTCAGGTGGTCATGGCCTGCGGTACGGGGAAGACGTTGGTCGGGCTGTGGTCCTCAGAGCGCCTTCAGAGCATGCGCACCCTCGTCCTACTCCCCTCGCTCTCGTTGCTCGCGCAGACGCTTCGGGAATGGACTGCAAACGCCACTCAGCCGTTCGACTACCTCGCCGTCTGTTCGGATGAAACCGTGGTGGGCGAGGACGAGTTCGTTGCCTCAACCGCCGAGCTTGGCGTGCCCGTGACCACGGACCCCAGTGTGATCTCGGCGTTCCTACGACGTCGAGGCCGCAGGGTTGTCTTCTCGACCTACCAATCCTCGCCGCAAATTGCCGCAGCACAAAGAGGACGGATTCCTAAGTTTGATCTTGCGGTTTCGGACGAAGCGCACCGCTGCGCCGGACGTGTCGCAGGCGAGTTCGCAACGATCCTCGACGCGGATGCGATCAGGAGCAAACGGCGGTTGTTTATGACCGCCACTCCCCGCTACTACACACCGCGAGTTCGCAGCGAGGCTGGTCAGGTCGATGTCGAAGTTGCGTCGATGGACGACGAGCAATCATTCGGCCCCGTTGTTCACCGGCTGACGTTCGGAGAAGCGATAGAACGGAACCTGCTCTCGGACTATCAGGTGGTCGTGGTCGGTGTCGATGACGACACCTATCGCGCGTATGCCGAGCGCGGAGAACTGGTCACGCGCGGCGGGCGCGAGATCACCGACGCCCGCACACTTGCAGGACAGATCGGCTTGACCAAGGCGATGCGAAAGTGGGATCTGCATCGTGTGGTGTCGTTCCACGGGCGCATCGACGCAGCTCGCCAGTTCAGTGATGACATGCCCGATGTAATCGCATGGATGCCGTCGCGTGCCAGGCCGAAAGGCACCCTCTGGAGCGAACATGTGTCCGGGGCAATGTCAAGTGGCCGTCGTGACCGGGTGCTCCTTCGCTTCCGCAGTCTTTTGCCAAGCGAGCGCGGATTGCTCACTAACGCGCGCTGCCTCGGGGAAGGCGTGGACGTGCCGAGCATCGACGGCATCGCGTTCATCGATCCGCGCCACTCAACAATCGACATCATCCAAGCCCTTGGCCGGGCGATCCGGAAGTCACCTCATAAGAAAGTGGGCACCATCGTTCTTCCGGTGTTCCTTTCCACGGACGCCGAGGCGGACCAAGCGCTGAACGATTCGGCGTTTCGCCACATCTGGGACGTATTGAAGGCGCTTCGTGCACACGACGATGCGCTAGGCGAGGAACTGGACGAGCTACGCCGCCAGTTGGGGGCACGTGAGGCACGAATTCACCGTCCAGCGAAGATACATCTGGATGTTCCGACTTCTGTAGGAAGAGACTTTGCGCGCGCCTTTGATGTCCGCCTTATTGAACAGACGACGACTTCGTGGGAGTTCTGGTTCGGGCTGCTGCAACGATTCGCGAAGTGTGAGGGACACACTCGAGTTCCGGTTCAGTACCGCGACGACGGATATGCGCTAGGTCGGTGGGTCAACAAGCAACGCACCGCGTTAGGTAGAGGCGATCTATCCCCTGAGCGCGAGAAGCGATTGGCGGCGCTACCGGGGTGGACGTGGGATGTAAATGAGGCCGCCTGGGAGGAAAGCTTCGCCCGCCTCTTGGCGTACGTCGAGCGTGAGGGCACCGCCCGCGTACCCGCTGGGCACAAGCAGGATGGATTCGCCCTTGGTCTGTGGGTGAGTGCACAGCGCAGTCTCCTCGCCAGGGGCACGCTAAGCCCGGAACGCCGGAGCCGCTTGGCTGCGCAGCCAGGATGGACTTGGCAGGCATTGCAGACCAAATGGGAGGAGGGCTTTGCTTGCCTTTCCGAGTACGTCGAGCGTGAGGGCAGCGCCCGGTTACCCCAGAGTCATGTCGAGGACGGGTTCGCACTCGGACGCTGGGTCAGCAAGCAGCGCGGCGCGTTCGCTAGGGGCACGCTAGACGCCGAGCGCCAGAGTCGGTTGGCTGCACTTCCTGGTTGGACCTGGCAACCAAAAGAGGCCAGATGGCAGGAAGGTTTTGCCCGCTTGTCGGAGTACGTGCGGCGCGAGGGTAGCGCGCGTGTCCCCAAGGGGTACGAGGAGAACGGGTTCGCATTGGGTCAGTGGGTTGTGACCCGGCGCAGGGAGTTCTTTGTCGGGAAGCTCGACCCCGAGCGCCAAGAGCGCCTGGCGGCGCTGCCGGGGTGGATCTGGAACACGTACGAGACACACTGGAACGAGGGCTTTTCCCGCCTGTCTGAATATGTGCAACGTGAGGGCAGCGCTCGCGTGCCGAGCGCGTACGAGGAGAACGGGTTCGCCCTGGGTGCCTGGGTTAAGGGGCAGCGCAGTGCGCTTGCCAAGGGCACTCTCGACCCCGACCGCACGGCCCAACTCGTCGCCCTGCCCGGCTGGACATGGCACGCAAGAGAGGCGGCGTGGGAGGAGGCGTTTGCCCGCCTCTCAGCGTACGTAGGGCGCGAGCGCAGCGCCCTCGTCCCCACCGGGTATGAGGGGGACGGCTTTCGGCTGGGTCAATGGGTCGCCGTTCAGCGCAGCAACTTCGCCAAAGGCCAGCTCGACCAGGGGCGCACGAGGCGCTTGGCAGCCCTGCCCGGCTGGGCCTGGGATGTGCTGGAGGCCAAATGGGAACAGGGCTTTGAGCGCCTCACGCAGTACCTGGAGCACGAGGGGGATGCTCGAGTTCCCAGGTCCCACGAGGAAAACGGCTTTCGGCTGGGTCAGTGGGTGGGGGTTCAGCGAGGGTTATTCGGGAGGGGCAAGCTGGACCCCGAACGCGCTGCCCGGCTTGCCGCCTTGCCCGGCTGGACTTGGGACCCGTCTCAAGCCAAATGGGACGAGGGGTTCGCTCGATTGCTGTCGTTCGTGGAGCGGGAGGGGCACGCTCGGGTCCCGACCGATCACGTCGAGAACGGCTATGCGCTTGGACAATGGGCACGGCACGCTCGCGCGGCATTTGTCGCGAACCGACTCAGCCGTGACCGGCAGAAGCAGCTAGAGGCGCTGCCTGGGTGGGTCTAGACGGCCTGAGTTGACCCCTCCCTACCGAAGAACTACGTCGAGCCAGCGGCAAGCGCCTCGACTCTGCGCTCGCTACCCCTTTCGGATAGCGTCGCCCCTGGGATGCGACGCAGTCTCATGCTCGGAGCGCTTGTCCTCGCCGTTTCGGGGTGCGGCGGTGGAGAAACTAAGACCGTCACGGAAACCCAGACGGTGACGGAGACCAATGCGGCTCCCACGTCCCCTCGTGGCTCTGAATCGAGCGAGGCACCCGCGAGGGTCGGGACGGCTCAACTCGTCATGCAGGACGATTCGCAGGGCCATGGCGGCCAGCTTGAGCGCGTGAGGCTGCTCGCCGTGAAGGATCCGCGCCCGCCTGAGTGCGACGCGGACGGGATCAACTGCGTTAAGGCGAAGCGCGGAAATCGCCTCGTGGCCGTGCAGGTCTCGGTCACCGGTTTGGACGGCGACATAGAGGAGTGCGGTGGGAACTCAGGGACCATCTTCGACCCCGACGGGAACCAAGCTGATCCGACGAACTTCGACCCCTACCTCGGACATGAGTTCGCTTGCGAAAAGAAACGCCGCAATCAGCCCGTAGCGGGGTGGATCACTTACGAGATTGACAAGAAAGCTCGGAACCTCATTTTCGCTTGGCGACCCGCGAACGGAAACTCAGCAAATGACGTGCAATGGAAGCTGCCGAAATAGCCGCATGCCGGGGGTGTGGGCTTCGGGTTGCCACCACTCCCCGCTTCCATAGCGCTTCCATGGAGGCTGTCTCGGTACTTTCGCTCGGGACTTACGATCCCTAACCCCTTTGGTAGAGCGAAGCCCGGAGTCGGACTCGAACCGACGACCCCTTCCTTACCATCGACCAAAGGAGGGGTCCGGTGGTGCTCTCGAGGACATAGAAGACCGCACGTTGCGGACTTCTGAGGACCCCGACGACCCGGGTGTTTCAACCTCATACGGCCCAAAAGCGGCCCGGGAGGTGAGTGGTGCAAGTTTGCACCACTCGATTGCCGCGCTGATGACAACCCGTCGCGAAGAACTCCGGCTCTCCCAAAGAGAGCTCGCTACGCGAGCGGGGATCAGTCACTCGGTGATCTCGCGTATCGAGAGCGGTGAGAACGCGGCGAGCCTCAAGACACTGGAACGAATTGCCGCCGCGCTCAACATGCAGCTGCTCGTCCGTTTCGAACGGCCTTAAAGCTCGACACGCTCACAGCCTTGACGGTGCGGATGAGTACGGTAGGAGTCGATGCGGGTTTTGCTCTATCCCTATTTACCGCTCTGTGAGCGGCAGGTGGTCGGCGACTGGGAACTCATCCCAGTGGAGCAGTTGACGGACGGCGACTCGCCCAACCTCGCCGGAGCACAAGCCATCCGTGGCCTCGCCGATCTGTACGACATTCCAGGTTCCATTGGCCGCCCTGGCGCTGTGGCCAGACCGCGCGAGGGGAGGGTCGGGGACAACTTTGAACGGGAGGCAATGCGTACGCTGAGTCGTGCCGTTCTTGTTGCCCTGCTTGCTGGAAACCCAAGCCCCCTCCTCCCAGAGGAGGAACGCAGCGGTAACGAGGGACACATGATGGCAACCTCGGACAACGCAATCGGTTACGGGCACCCCATCGGAGAGGATGGATACATCGCCGTGGAGTACGGGCTGATGGCGACGACATTAGTCGGCGGCCTGAACGTCCATCGCACCGAGCAGAGGATCGCCGCACCGGTCGAGCTGCATGTACCCTTGCTCGGCCGTAGCCTCGATGGCTATTACGCCAACGCTGTCTACTTAGTACTTGCTACTGGCACCTTGCAGGCACGACGGGTCGGTCGAGCCATCGACTGGCTCGATCTTGCTTGGCGCAACACGGTTTCGCTTAACCTCGACTTGCGTATCGTGGCCCTCAGGACAGCATTTGAGGTTCTTTTCGATGCCACTGCGACTCCGGCACTTCGAGGGGCTCTCTCACATCTGGTCGATCCGCCAAGGGTCGAACGACGACGACGAGTTTGGCGAACCCTTTCAGGCGAAGAAAGAGTCGCATCTCTCAGTGATCTCGAATGGTGGTTCACGCGATTTGCGCATCTCCGAAACGCGATTGCGCACGGCGATGAGTTGAAGGAGGCGGACTACGCATTCGAGAATGGGCAGAATCATCTTTGGCTCGCCGACGCGCGGCTGCGAGAGGCTCTTGCCGAGGTCGTCGCTCGTGCTGGCTACCCCGACGTGCGACTCGAGCCAGGTCTCCGGACCATTCGCAACGCGCTGCGGAACAGTGGCCTCGACCCGGATACCGGTGGGCAAGCCACGCCAGGCTAAGGCAGGTATCCCTAGGTATGTGTCAGTCAGCCCATCTCTGGTCCAAGCTCGCTTCTGCGCCCTTCGAGCTCCTTGCGGTACCGCTCAACATGGATTTCGAGGGGGTCTATGTCTGACTCTGGCGGACCTTCGTCCAACGGACATCCGCATGACAGCAACTGACCGAAGCAGCGCGGGCACGCTTCCACGTCGCAACCGGGAGTGTGGAGCTGCCCTTTGACGACCGCGCAATCGTGGCATGGCAGATGAGCGGTCATCTCCCATCCTGGTTCGACGCCATAGCGCAGCCGTTCGTATTCCTTCCCGTGCAGCCGTATTGAGAGCTCCGTCTGAGCCCGCATGATCTCGGCCGGCCAGGAGCGCAGGACCTCGACTCCGTTGTAGATCACGAACTCGCGGCGGAAGAACTCAATCAGCTCTGCTTCCAGGGGCCACAGATCGGGGTCGATCTTTTCGTGAAGTACTCCGAAGTCGGTGTGCTCATCGTGAAAGCGCATCAGGAATTCAAAAAGCTGCACGTAAACGCTCTCGACTTCGTAGGGAGACATTTCGAACTCGTAGTGAACGATTGCGTCCCGCCATTTTTGGGCCTTCCTGATTGACCGGTGTTCGCGAGACGAAAGATGGATCCGTGCCGCTCCTGTGATTCGCCCCACTGCCTGGTCGAGCGAGACCGTTCGACCAGGTCGATCAACGTTTTCGTATATGAGCGAGGGGTGGGCAGCGTGGAGTCTGGCCTTGAGCAAGAGCTCGATCGCCTGGACCACGTTCAGGACAGCGAACTTCCACGAGAGCGGCTGATGCTTCGCCTGCTCCGCTCTTCTCAATGATTCGTTGAGAAAGTCATGGGCGTTCTCGAGCAAGCTCATCCGGATGGGCGTCTTCATACTCTTAAGCGTATGCACGCGGAGAGTCCGGCGGAAGCGCTCGCGCGCTTTCGACGAGTCGAGCCGTATGCCGCCAGGTTCAGCCCGCGAGCGGTACGAGGCAATAAGCGCCTGTGAACTGACCTGATGGACGCTAGTCGAATGTGGAAAGCAGCTCGGCTATGTGCGAGACCCGAGCTGCAAGGAGCTGATCGATCACGTCCAAGGCCTGCTCACGCATGGGATCGGATTCGGCCGATGAATAAGCACGGATGGCCAGCTTGCTCGCCGTACCCGCGTAGAGAGCGGACCGCCTCTGAACGTTCCCGACCTCGGATCCCCGTCTCTCCACGAACTTCGTCACCGCTCGGAGCGCGAGCCCACTGACAGGCGCCAATGACTGATCGAGGGCCTGCAAGAGGGGTCCCTCGTCGTCAGAGTAGCCGCGGCTTTCGACATAGGCGGAAGCAAGATCGGATAAGCGATCGGCATCAAAGGACTCGATATTCCGAGCCCACTGGGATGCCGCCCGCCGTACCTCATCCTCGTCATCGTCGAACAGTCGCCGCAGCCACACCTCGCAGGTCGGGCCGACTTCACGGTTCGCGACGTTGGCGGCTGCCACCTCCGCCACTCCGCGGCGGGCCATGGCGTCAAACTCAAACGCGAGCTCCACCAGCTGTGCGGGTTCGCCGTCACCCAGTGCAGCCAAGGCGGATTGGCGACCGCCAGCCAGGCGAGTGTCACCCTCAGTGGACCTGAGCATCCGTTCGAGGATGGGATCGATGTCGCGGCGGCGTGCATGGCTGGCGACCCGTAGAAACTCCTCAGCCGGGGGCGTGGCCAAAAGCTTGTCGGGAGCCTGGACCAGGCGCAGAAAGAGCTCGGTGGCCAGATCGGGGTCATGTCGGAAAACGGCGCGGAGGGTGTTTGCGGCGCAAGCCCGGACAGCGACCGTCGAATCGGCAACCAGACTTTCCAGGGTGTTCCGGAACCGCTCCAATCGCTCAGGCCGAGGCCAGATCAGCATGCTGAGGCCCTCAGCAGCTGAGCCCCGAACACTGTTGATGCCGGCGGTAAAGGGATCTCCGCCATAAAGCTGCGGACCCTCGGTGCGTTCAGACCAGCGATCAGCCTCCGGATCCGAGGACGAAGTTGCGAACCAGGCAACGATGTCCAAAACCTCGTCCGGAATGTCCTGGTCCGCGACACGCCCAAGGAGACGAGAAACCCATCTGCCTCCTGGGTGACCGGGCAGCGACCAGAAGTGTCGGAGAACAGCGAAGACCAGAGCTGGCTCGACAGCGGCATCGGCATCTGCCAATGCTCGAAGGATCGCTTCCACGTAGTACTCGTTCGTGGTAGGAGGGAATCGAAGAGCGAGACGACCGAACCGCTCGGGATCTTCCTTGGCCTCGACCTCCAGGACACGTGACAGCTCGAGAGCCCCGCCCTTGAGCCAGTCCTCGCGGTTCTCCTCGGTGTCGTAGCGACGGATCGCCCTGAGCCATTGCCGGTCGGTCATCTTCTTGGCGGCCGGCTCGGAGATGGGCGGCCCGACACGCCCAATCTGGATCCCGATCGGTCTTGGCGTGGACTCGGCGAATTTGCGACGCCACTCCTCCCGCCTCTTCCGGCCGGCATTGGTCAGACGTCGGTCGGCGATTGCTTCGAGAAGCGTCCACTGTGCGAAACCCCTCCCACGACGGCCCTCCCGACCCCGTTCCCATTCGGGATAGAAGTCGAGTATTGCCTCCTCCAGTTGACGGACAGCAGCGAGCGCGGCATTCCTGTCGACCGCCTGGATCAGTTCGCGTGTGACCCAGAACGGGCTGTCGACGAACCCGCACCGGAAGGGTGCCGGCTGTTGGAGAAGGAACCCGATCGCTGCGTCGGCGAACTGGTCGGGGTTGGCCGCCCATGCCCTGTACAGCAGGTACCGGGCGCTTTCGAATTCGCCCATCGCTAACAACCGGGATGTCAGAGGGTGCAACGACCTGGGTTTTGACTGGCTCACTGCTCGGAGAGCCTCATCGAGTGCCTCGAAGATCGCCCATTTGAACCCGTGCCCGCTGGATACGTGACGCCAGCTCCATGGATCGCCGGTGCGGACCACACCATCCTCACGGTGGTCTGCGCTCTCCTCGATGATTTCGGCAACGAACGGCACCACCACCTGGGCGAAGCTGAGCGGCTCTTCGCGGGCGCAGACCTTCACAAGTTCAACCGGCCAGTAATCCGAATCGGTGGGGAAAACCCCCGAATCGAAGGGATCCCGGCCTCTGGCCAGATTCAGTCCGCGGCGTAGGTACCGATCGAGCAACTCGATCGCCCAGCCGGACTCACGCGCTGGCAGCTCATGAGTCGCGTACCACAATTCCTCGCCTGCATAGCGCTCACCATCGTCGAAGAGACCGTCGTCCAAGACCTCAAGGAGAAGATCGAAGTAGGCACGGTCCCGGTGCACCTCGCCGCCTCCGAAGATCCAGCGGGACCGCATCTGCCAGTCCTTCAACGGCATCAATGCGCGAATCAGTCCGGCAATCCGGCCCGGGGCGTCGCGTTGCGTGACTCGCAGCAGGCTTGTCGCACGGTCGCGTTCTTTTGCGTCGCTGCTGACCGCCCACCGAAGCACGGCGCCCACCTCCCGGTCGCATAGGTCGAACCAAGCAGGCTGTATCAATACTGACCATGCAGCTGGATGCTCAGCGGCTTGTTCGTCGAGCACAAAGGGCTCAATCGTGGCCCAATCCGCGGGCGACGGAGCGGGATCCTCTCTGAGCACGGTGAAGACAACGTCGCGGAGATGGAAGCGGATGTCCGGATGGATCAAGAGTTCACGGACGGTCTCCGAATACCAGTCTCGGTCGATGCTTCGCTGATAGTCAAGAACCTGCCGCACCATCGCCCTTCTGGTGAGGTCCTGAGGACCATCGAGCAGGGTCTGGACGAGCGACCTGCCCGCCTCGGCGAACGCCCGGGCGAACACGTAGTCGAAGAGGGTTTCGTGGAAGAAGCGTATTCGGCCCCCGGACTCGATCAGCACACCCCGATCGACCCACTCCCCCAGCTCGGGCTCCAGCTCCGTCAGATCGGCTCTCGGGACCTCCGACGTCTTCCGATCGCTGAAGAGAAGGGCGACGTCGGCCAGAACCCGCCAGCGCCGCGGCGCACCTTCAAGGGAGAGGCTGCTCACTGCGCGCCTCCGGCGGGCGGTAGATCGAGGAAACGCTCGACCAGGTCCGCCTCAGTTTCGAAGTTGTAGGGCCCGGCGTCTTTGGATTCGGACAGGTACTTGAGGCATGTTGGGATGCGAAGGAGTTCGAGCTGCGCCCCTGACAGCTCTCCGGGATCGACCCCGGCCTGGGCGAGCGCGCCCCCGACCTCGTCTGCCGAAAGGGCCGGAACATCGATCTGTGCTGCGGCGTGGGGCCCTTCGGCGAGTATTCGCAGACGGTCATCGCTGGCGAGGTCCTCCGACCTGCAGCTGATCAGCAAGGTTATGTTCTGATGCCTCCTCGCCTCCTCGATGACCTCCCCAACGACCCGGAAGAGCTGGGGCGGTTTGTCGCGATTGAGACCGACCGAGTCGAGCGCGTCGATGATGAGGAGGCCGCGGCCCCCTGCCGCTGCTGCAGCCAGGGTGACGCCCGGGGTGTCCGGAAGGCTCAGGTGGTCGCCGACTGCAGCGGTGTCCTGCTCGAAGTTCAGCGAGCCCGTATCGACCGCGAGGACCTTCCACGGCGACCCCAAGGCCCACGAGACCACCTCGCTGACGACCGCGCTCTTACCGTGACCCTTTCCCCCGACGACAAGAATCGTCTGCGGCGGGCGATGGGATTCGAGCAATGCCCGGATCTCCGTCACCTGTTGTCGAGGAAGGAACATCCCGTTGATCTGCCGAGAGTCCATCGTTGTGCGGAACCGCTGGGATGCGTCTGTAACCGCGTCTGCTGGAGAGGACTGCTGATCTGACCAGATCCGAGGTGGGAATCCTTTACCTCGTAGGCGCTCCTCGAACTGCTCGGCCGACATTTCGAAATACAGCCCCTCCTGCTTGATCTCGCGAAGCGCCTGAATCGCTCGCAGTGGTTCCCCTTCGATGCGAGTGCGGACGCGCTCGCTCAAAGACCGGCTGAGAAAGCGGTGCGTGACGTGTTCGACAGCCACTCGGTCCTTTAGCCATCGCCATGTTTCTTCCTCGGAAAGGTCCCAGTGATCCTTGCCGAGCGCCGTGAACGCCTCCTCCAACTCCTTCGCGGAGAGAAGCTCCTGTGAGAATCCGTGGAAATTCCGCGATAGGATCGCCCGGTCGCAGAGGCGATCGAGCGGGGCGATACCGTCGGCTGAGACGAAGCAACAGGTCGCATCCGTTTCGGCCACGAGCTTGGAACGGAAGTTCTCCAGGATCTCAGCCCGGGCCAGTTCGCGGATCGTCCACTTCGCGATGTTGCCATTCTGGAACTTGACCTGGTGCCACTCGCGGACACTCTCGCGACCGATCCAGAACTCGAACCCCCATCCCGCCTGCCCGGGGATCTCAAGTCTGATCCGGTCGGCGTGGCCGCTCAGCATGTCAAGCATCGTGAGAAGGGTCCAGTCCTCCTCGAAGTCGCCGCTCACCTTCGCCGCCCCGCCACCATGCAGCGCTACGCCGGACACACCCACACCTTTACCGAGATCTCACCTGGGCTGTCGCTGGGGTGACATCACCGGACGACTTTCCATTCGCATCAGTTGGCGCTCCCTTGCTCTCAAAGCTCAGCCGAACTTACCCCGGGGGCCTCTGAAGCCAGTGCTCACCTTGCTCTCGTAGGGCATCATCTTCTGGGTTTGCAGCTAGGAACGCCTCGAGCGCAGCTACCATGAGCCCGATGTGTCGGGTTGAGCGAGGGAACCGCTTAGCAGGGACGCAGATCAATCCGTAATTGACGCGTCCCTCCCGGACGGCCGCAGTGAGAAGGGGGCGGAAATCTGCGAGGTTCTCCGTCACAATCGCGCGCCGTTCTTCGGGGCTAGTCGCGAATTGAACCTCGTCCGAGAGCCCGCGTAGCGAGGGCTCCTCCTTTACGGCGATTACGTCATGCCCCCGCTCGCGTAACTCTCGGGCGATTTTGGGTGAATAGTGCTCATCCAGCAGAAGCCTCACGCCAGAGCGGCTTGGGCATTCAGCCACCTTTGCTCTTCGCGTTCAGCGAGCCGGTGGACACGTTCAATCCACTCTTGGATCTCATCCGGGTAGTCCGCGTAATACGCCACAGCGGTCCGCACAAGTTGCTCGGGGAGCTCAAGATATTCGGCAGCCTCCGAGAGCGAGTTCTCGTTCGCACGCACTGTCTCGATCACTTCCCAAACATCGAGTCCCGTTCCGAGGAGTGCCGGACGTCGCCCTGCGGGACCCTGAACAAAGTGGATTCCAGGATGATCGTCCATGCGGAGACCCTCCTCTACATAGCGTTGAGCCAGGCTCGTTTTCGGCTGTTGGTCCAAGCCGGCACGCTCCTCTAGCCGCTCGAGCGTGTTCCCGCGAATGCGGAGAGAGAGATGTTGGGTCTTTGTAGCCATGTGAGCCTCCGTGTGTTGCTGTAGCACAGCGTGTGACACTGTAGCACGGTATTAGTCGGCGGCGCCCGGAATTTCCTTTAGCGGCCTCCGTGGCAGGACTCCAAGCGGTTCGGAAAAAAGGCTTGAAATGCAGGGAAAAACCGCAAACCTTGAGAGGCCCATGCGCTCTTCTCGGACGCTCTCCCAAGCCGACGGAAATCCCCTCTGCACGGTACCCGGCGACGATTGCCGAGACAAGACCTCACTAGTGAGACCCTCGGCGTGTAGCGGGCCTCAGGTATGGGGCACCATTTACGCTGCCGCGTTACGCCGCCGCGACACTCCGGGCGACTTCGAAGAGCTCCTCCGGCATCGGTGAAGGTAAGCACCACGTGAATGCCACAGGCCGTTCACCTCGATGGTCCACGTAGGTCGCCGGCCCAAGGAAGGTGAAGGTCTGCGTCCCGAGCTCAAAGGTCTTACGCTCGCGGACGAAGAGGAGGACGTGCGTGCGATTAGCCTGGTGGTTGATGTACCGCTGGACCGTTGGCTGCTGCGGCGTCTGGCGCGATTGCGACTCCCAATGGAAGAGCTCGCGGTTGATCGCGTAGTCGCGGTACATCGTCGTAGGTGAGTAGTCGCGCTCGGCCTTGTGGAGGTCGATGAAGAACACGTCGCTCTGTGCCTGAGGAACCCACAGGATTCCGCCCTGTGTGACTCTTGGCTTGACCCCATTAGCGAAGCCGAGCGCCGCGATCACCTCCTGCCGTGAATAGCGTGCGTGGAGCGTGAGCGGCACTTCGGGAGGCAGAACAGAGGGAGCTGCACGCGTTCGAGAACGAGCATCGAGAGTGTCGAGGAGTTCATCGAGTTCGTGACGCGGGGCGGTCTCGCGCCAGAGTGCCGCGAAGTAATCGGCCAGTGATTCCTGCTCCGACGAGCCAGAGCCGAGACCCCACGCGAGCATCGTCAGGAGACGTCGACGCCGCTCGTCCAGGTCATGCTCGCGCGGCGGCACGTCGGCCTGGATGAGATCTCTGCAGAAGGCGACGCGTTCGGGATCGTCGATGTGCGTCAACCGGCCCAGCGCTCTGAGCGTTCGGGTCTCAAGATCCGCGTCTGCCGGCTGCGGAGTCGCGCGACCGGCTTCCCGACGAAGCTGCGTCCAACTGCGCTCCCCGCGGTACACATCTTCGAGGCGGTGGTCATGGCGCTCGAGGAAGTCCATGAGGCGTACCTCGTCGGGTTCGGAACGCAAGTCGGCGACGAGCGTTGCCCACCGGGAGCGCCGAGCGGCGGCCTTGAGGTTCTCGAGGACGAGCTCGCGGCTTTGTCGATCCAGATCGACCGTGCATCCCGCCGGCAGGAAGGGGAAGCGGGCCCGGACCTGATCGATGACCGGCCCGCGCTTGGTGTCAAGGATGGCTCGTAAGCGGTCCTCGAATCGAAACTCGCGACGGTGCTGGCCGATGAGGTCGATCACCGTGAGATGACTCTTACCGGCTGCCCGACGGAGTCCACGGCCAAGCTGCTGCGAGAAGACGGTGGATGACGCGGTGGGCCTGAGCAACAGGAGGCAGTCGACATCCGGCGCGTCCACTCCCTCGCCGAGAACTTCCACCGAGAAGATGCAGCGGAGCCGCCCCGATCGAAGCTCGCCCAAACTCCGGGACCGCGTGTCGGCAGAATCGTCGCCAGTCAGAGCTACGCTGGCCAACCCGGCATCTGTGAACTTCCGCGCCATGTAGCGCGCGTGCTCCTTCGAGACACAAAAACCAAGCGCGCGCATCGACCCAAGGTCAAGGACTATGCGCTCGATGGCTTCGAGGAGCTTGGCCACGCGAAGATCGTCATTCGAGAGGACGTTGCTGAGCTCCTCGGGCGCGTATCCGCCGCGCCTCCACGTGAGCTGGCTGAGGTCGGTTCCGTCGGCGACCCCGAAGTACTGGAACGGCACGAGGAAGCCCTGGTCGATCGCCTCCCAGAGCCGGAGCTCGACGGTGATCCGGTGATCGAACCAATCGGTGACATCCTGGCCATCCAGTCGCTCGGGCGTAGCGGTAAGGCCGAGCAGCTCTGACGGCCGCAGGTGGTTGAGCAGTCGGTCGTAAGTTGCGGCTGCGGCGTGGTGGAACTCGTCGACTACAAGGACGTCGAATGAGTCCGGCGCGATCTGATCGAGGCGATTCTCGTGCAGGGACTGGACCATCGCGAAGACGTGTCGGCCTTCCGCGATCTGACCACCCCCGTGAATCTCCCCGAAGGCGCCGTCGCGAAGAACCGCCCGGTAGGTGGCCAGCGACTGTCGCAGGATCTCCTCGCGATGGGCGACAAACAGCAGCGAGAGATCCCGGCCGCTGCGCGCGAGAAGCTCCCGGTAGTCGAGTGCGGCCACGACCGTCTTGCCGGTCCCAGTCGCGGCCACGACCAGGTTGCGATGACGATCATGACGCTCTCGCTCGATCGTTAGCGCTTCGAGCATCCGCTGCTGATGCGGGTACGGTCGAACGTCGAGGTTGGCAAACGAAATTGTCGTCACCTCGCCGAGCGACCGACGATCGTGCTCGTCCAGCGCCTGCTGAAGCTCGTCGCCGTTGACTGCTGGGTCGTATGGTTCGAAATGCTCCGACGCCCAATGACTCTCAAACGTCATGCGCACGCGATCAATTACGTGTGCCGCGTCCATTGAGGACAACCGGACGTTCCACTCCAGGCCGTCGAAGAGCGCGGTGTGCGAAAGGTTGGACGATCCGACAAAGGCGGTGCTTAGGCCCGAAGCGCGTTCGAGCAACCACGCCTTGGCGTGAAGTTTGGTGGTGCGCGCGTCAAACGCAACTTGGACTTCAGCGCCGAGCGCAACGAGCTCGTCTACTGCCCGCTTCTCGGTCGCGCCCATGTATGTGGTCGTGATCACTCGGATGCGCCCGTCTCGCGCCTTGACCTCCATGAGCGCGTCCCGCAGATGTCGCACTCCCGACCAAATGACAAACGCGCAGATCAGATCGACCGAGTCCGCAGTCGCCAGTTCGGCGCGCAGTTCCGAGCCAACATTGGGTTGGCCCTCAGCGTTGACCAATAGATCGCTCTGACTGAATGGCGTGGCCGGCGGCGGCGGTAGCGGTACGACGTCACCCAGCGGCGACCGATCCTTGATCCCTTGAAGCACGCGCGCAGGCAGCGCGACCTCCGCGTCGGCCGCGCCCTCGGGGTCGAACTCACGAAGGACCTCGTTGATGCGCTCGGCCTGAACGTCCGCCGAGTCGTCGCCGTCGAGCTCGCGTCGGAGCTCGCCCATAGCGTGCCGCGACAGACGCTCCGGCGCCTCCGCCGGATCGAGGTGCTCTTCGACGAGGACTTCGTCATCGAGGCCACCCAGTTCGCGCTTGAGGCGACTCGTGATCAGGTGATCTCGCGGGCCCGGATCGGTCGAGGCCATGCGGTTGTTAGGCGAGTCTGATGAGAGTCGGGGGCACAACGTCCTTCACGACGCCCACGGACCCGACGTGCAGGTGCGCGTCTCCTTGCGTCACAAGCACATCGCCGCCCTTCCAGTCGTGCACGTAACTCGGAGGTAGCGTATGCAGGACAAGCGGAAGGAAACCCTCGCCTTGTTCGGACCAGGCTGCGATGACTTCGGCTTGGGCGGCGGTCATCTCGATCGTGGTCGGCCCAATCCGACTACGCGCGCTGTCATGCCGCTGTTTCGTCAGCAACTGCGGCCTGGCCGATCTCTTTCAGAGTTCGGCCCTTGCCGTCCTTCCACTCAGTGCGTCCATTGGCGGATCGTCCGAGCAGGACCCCGGCGGCCGTGGAAGGCGAATTGAAGACGTAATCCTGGGTTAGTCGCAGGCCTGCGTTCTCCTGCTGTAAGACTCCCTGGTCGAGGAGTTTTTGCCTCAGCGTCACCAGATAGGAATGGATCGAGGGCACCGTCGACTTTCGCGCCATTGATTCCTTGTACACAAGGAAGCCCTCCGACGTCTCGCTGCCTGACCCCTTGGCTTCAGGGCCTTCCAGATAAAGCCGATCAGTGGGAATTGATGGCGGGGGAGCGAGCTCGAACGCGGAAACCTCGAGTACCGGATAAATCAAGAGCATGTCAGCTAGGAACGACTCCGCATCAGCGACATCGGCCTCTGCGAGCGCGGGAAGCTGGGGCGCATTTCCGTTTTGAACTTCGGATCGTTTGGCCTCGTTCGCCAAGCCGATGAGGCGCGCTTCAATGTGACGAGTGTGAGCCTTGTTGAGGCTGCCGTCCTTGCTCGTAAAGAGAACTAGTCTCGTCCAGAAATCGGTGTTCGCGAGGTGATTATTCAGCCGGCTCCGCGGTTGATCAGCCTCCCCGACGTAGACCTTTGGTAGGTCGCCTGTGTCGGAGGGCCCGATCAAAACGTAGACCCCCGGACGCGTGAATTCGTCACGCGCTCGAGCCTCCAAATAGTCCTTGCGTGAACAGACCACTGCGACACCCGCCCAGTTGGATCTGTCGACGATGCGAAGCGCCTCTGGCGTCCCACCCGCGAAAAAGATCCGGATTGACATGCCTTGCAAGCTCCGAGCCATGGGCGCAGATTATCCGGAGACGATTGAACCAGCGAACTGGCGTGGTGGCATCGGATGCGAGCACATCGCCGCCCTACCGCGAGGACCGTGGGCGCGGTTCTTCGCTTTGCACAGGCCGAAGGCTGGCGACCACGTGACGATCGAAAGGCTTGGCGCCTACGAGTACCAGGTGCGACCCTGCTCTTGACTCACTGCTAGGAACGTCCTCGGCGGGGTTCACCAGGGTATTCGCCCGATGGGTGGGGGTCTATTCGTTTGCCCGCAAACGAATAGGGGGGGTCTATTCGTTAAGTCCAATTCGAGGCGATTCCAAACGAATGGGGCCCCGGTTTCGAAAAATGCCGCTTTTGCCCTTCGCCAAGCCGAAGTGACGGATTCCAAACGAACAGGCAAAACCGCGTGACCCACTTCCTCGACATCCCTCGCAGATTTCATTGGTACGGGTACGGCGACGTTGAGGGTGCTCTCTGTAGCAAGTAGGCATTCTCACGCTGCTGCACGAACGAAACGGGGAACTAAGGAACGGAATTCCAAGACTCTCGGGTGATGAAGCAGGGGCAAGGGGTAGGAAACGCAGGAGCCGCAAGCGAGCGCTGCTGACTACGCGACCGACGGGGTGCTGGTCCGGTCCGACCAGGTCCGTCACGGGTGTTTTCCTCTCAGCAGGTCTCCCACCGAGCTCCGTCCATCCGACGCGCCAGACGCCTTCGCCTGGTCGCCTCTCCGATCCCCAGCTTGCGCCCATTGTCCGCGACGCGCTTGCCTTGTCAACCCCTCCGCTTCGCTGCGGGGTCGGGGCGGCGGGCCGGGACCAGGCGGCGCGCGCCGCGGGATGGGCAGCCAAGCCGGGGATCTTCCGGTCCGAATTGGGGGGGACCAGATTCGTGGCTGCGGGATCTATAGGGATTGAGAACCCAAAGAAAGTGAGGGCCAGAATTGGCGCTGCGGGATCTATACCAAACGAGAAAGAGCGAAAAGGGGGGACCAGAATCCCGCCCGCGGCATCTTTAGGTAACGAAGAATGCGAATTACGACAGCGAACACGCACAGACTGCGGCATCCACCTTCACCCCTCCCCTGGCTGCTGCGACCCGTCGACGTCGCGGAGCTCTGCCAGGTGAGCACCAAGACCGTGCTTCGAGCGATTCGGAACGGTCGGCTTCGCGCCTACCGCCTGGGCGCACGTGGCGCCTATCGGATCCGGCCGGACGACGTCGAGGCCTGGTTGCGGTCGAGTGCGGTTGCTCGACGCGGTGGCGCCGGCGATCCTGCCGAGGAGCCGGTGCAGCTCGCTCGACAGCCGCGCGAGCGAGGTAGGCTCACCGTCGATCGGAAGGTGACTCGACAGTGAGCATCGAACGCCGTCAGCGCCGCCGGAAAGACGGCCGGAGGTACATGGTCTGGCGCGTGCGCTGGTACGTCGGCGAGCGCGAGCGAAGCCGCACCTTCGATCGCGCAGCGGACGCACAAGCGTTCGAGGCGAAGGTCCGGACCCTGAAGCGCACGGACGCGCTCGCGGAGCTCGACGCCGGCAAGGAGACACTCGCCGCGTTCGCGGAGCAGTGGTGGGAGCTCTACGCGCGGCCGAATCTCTCCCGCAACACTCTTGAGGTCTATGCGCGGTTCTGGAACCGGTACGCGCTCCCCAAGCTCGGTGGCTACCGGCTGCGGGAGCTCTCACCGTCGCTGATCAGCCGCTTCCGGGCCGAGCTCGAGCGCGACGGCGTCGGGCCCGAGGCGATTCGCAAGTCGATGACGATCGTTCAGGGGATGCTCCAGCGTGCGGTCGAGTGGGAGCACATCTCCTCGAACCCGGCCAAGGTCGCGCGCAAGCCTCCTGCACAGCGCCAGCACGCGGTCCGGCCTCTGCCGCCCGCGCAAGTCGAGCAGCTCCGCAGGCACCTGATCGGCCGAGGGCGGCACCGCGACGCAGTCCTGGTCTCGGTCCTCGCCTACGCCGGTCTGCGCCCCCAGGAGGCTATGGCGCTCCGCTGGCGCCACGTCCGCGAGCGGACGCTGCTGGTCGAGGAGGCCTTCGGCGGAGAAGGCGAGCTCAAAGGCCAGAAGACGGGGAAGCCGCCGCGAACCGTCGACCTCCTTCAGCCTCTGAAGCAGGACCTGGCCGAACTCCGCTTGCGCGCGGGCCGACCCGATCCCGACGAGCTCGTCTTCCCCAGGCCGCACGACGTCTGGCTCGAGTCGGACTGGCGGAACTGGCGGCGCCGTGTCTGGCGCGTGACGACTCGTGACCTCGAGATGGACGGCGTGCGCCCCTACGACCTCCGCCACTCCTTCGCCTCGCTCCTGATCCACGAAGGCCGCCTCTCGATCGTCGAGATCGCTCAGCAGCTCGGTCACAACCCGACCACCTGCCTCTCGACCTACGCCCACGTGATCGCGGAACTCCGCGGCGCGGAGAAGGTGTCGGCAGAAGAGCAGATCCAGGCCGCTCGCGATCCACACGCACAAACCGATACGGCCCAAAAGCGGCCCACGAGCCCGGGTGGACCACAAACGCACCACTCGTTTGGCTCTACGACGGGAAGCCCGGAGTCGGACTCGAACCGACGACCCCTTCCTTACCATGGAAGTGCTCTACCGAACTGAGCTATCCGGGCGGGCGGGTCTCACTGTAGCGGCATCGCGTGGAGGCGCCCCCGCTCGGCCTTTCCCTTGCCGAAGCGCAGCCTAAGTTGTCCCTGCACGCAGCGCTTCGACCGGCTCCATTGCAGCGGCGCGCAGTGACGGATAGGTCCCCGACAGCAACCCCACCAGCGCGCCCGCCAGCGGCGCCGCGAGCGGAACCCAGGGGTCCAGCACCGGCGTCCACGTGCGACTGGCGGCGACGCCCACGATCACCAGCACGCCGAGACTGGCCCCCACGATGCCGCCCAGCAGGCCCATCACGGTGCTCTCGATCAGGAACTGGGCGGCGATGTGCCGGCGCGCCGCTCCAAGCGCACGGCGCAAGCCGATCTCGCCGACCCGCTCGAGCACAGACACCAGAGTGACGTTGGCGATGCCGAGCGCACCTACGAGCAACGACACGCCGCCGAGCAGGAGGAAGAGGGCGTTGAGGTCGTTCTGGACGTTTCCGCGCAGCTTCTCGGGGTCGGGCGGTGCGGCAACACGGAGCAACGAGGGGTCGCTCGGGCTGAGCGCCACCGGCGCCTGCCTCACGATCAGCTCGACGGCGCCGATCTTGGTCTCGATCTGCACCGAGGACGGCGAGGCGAGACCGAACTCCTTGCGTGCGGTGCCGTTCGGGATCGTCAGCGAGCCAAGCAGGGAGGGTTGGCGTCCGACGCTACCGACCAGGCCGATGACCTGATACAGCCGGTCGCCGATGAAGATGGCCGGCTGCTGATCGAGGTTGGTGATCCCGATCCGGCGGGCGGCGTTGACACCCAACACCGCAACCCGGTTGCCACGTGCCGAGTGACCGATGTCGGGGAGTCTTCCGGCCACGAGCTTGGCCCGCACCGCGCGCCACAGTCCGGGCGACGCTGCCCGCACCGGCAGCTGCACCTCGGTCTGTCCCTGAGGATCGTTGATCGGCACCGATCGCACCAGCTCCCCCCGAACGTCCACGTCGGCGAGCGTTCCCGCCGCCGCGACTCCGTTCAGCCGTTTGATGCGAGCCTCGGCGTCCCACGGGATCACATTGGTGACCGAGCCGCCGCTGCGCTGGGTTCCCGGGACAGGGCTGACGACCACGTCGGTCGCGGCGACGGCGTCGAAGCGCCCCACGATCTGGTTGCTCGCCGTCTTCGACAGGCCGAGCGTCGCCACTAGCGCGCCGATCCCGATCACCGTCCCGAGCACCGTCAGTCCGACCCGCGCCGGACGCGCCAACAGTCCTGCGGCGGCTTCCGCGGCGAGGTCACGCAGCTCCATCCTGGGTTGCGGCAGCTGACCGGACGATTGCTGACGACGGGGCGACTGCGACAGAAGTGCGCGTAGCCGCCCGATCACTTGGTGACCTCGCTCAGGCGCCCGTCCACGATCCGCACGATCCGCTTCGCGTGAACGGCGACTTCCTCATCGTGAGTGATGACGACGAGCGTGAGCCCGTCCTTCTCGAGCTCGTGAAAGAGCGACAGCACAGACTCCGTGTTGACGGAGTCGAGGTTGCCCGTCGGCTCGTCGCACAGCAGCAACGTCGGCGACCCGACCAACGCTCGGGCGATCGCCACCCGCTGCTGCTCTCCGCCGGAAAGCTTCGTTGGCAGGAAGTCACGACGCTGCTCGATGCCGACCCGCTCGAGCGCTGCCAGGGCGCGCTCGCGCCGGCCGGCACGTTCCCCACCCGCGTAAACCTCGGCGAGCATCACGTTCTCGAGCGCCGTATGGTGGCCGAGCAGGTGGAAGGTCTGAAAGATGAAGCCGATCTTGCGAGCCCGAAGCGTCGCCCGCTCGTCCTCGCTCAGCTCCCCTGCATCCACCCCGTCGATGTGGAAGCTGCCGCTGGTCGGACGATCGAGGCAGCCGAGTACGTTCAGAAGCGTGGACTTGCCCGAGCCCGACGGACCGACGATCGCTACCCAGTCGCCACGCTGAATCGTGAGGTCAACGCCGCGCAAGGCCTCCACGGGCGGGTCACTCCCGTAGGTGCGGCCGAGCCCGCCCACCTCGACCACCGGCCGCGCCTCCTGGTCAGGTGTCGAGCCCTCGAAGGCGAGGCTATGGGGTCGTGCCACGCTTGCTTCCCCCGCCCGAGGTCGTGCTGCCGGGAGATGTGCCGGAAGTGGTGGTGCCCTTGCCCCCCGTTGAGCCCGATCCTCCCGACGCGCCGCCGGGCGGATTCTTGAGGTTGCCGCCCGTGGTGCCGGTGGCGCTTGGTCCGGACCCGGACGCCCCCCCACCTGCGTCTCCCTTGGTTCCAACGATCACGAGGTCGCCGGGCGACAGTCGCCCGCGCACTGGACGGACCTCGACCAGTCCCTGGGCCGCCAGCCCGGGTTGGACTGTCACGTACTCGGTCCCAGAGGGGCGCTGCACCTGGACTCTGGAGCTCCCGTCAGCCCCGACCGAGAGCGCTGTGACGGGCACCGTGAGCACGGCCTGCTTGGTGCTCTTGACCGCGATCGTCAGCTTCACCGAGGCGCCGACGAGCTGGGCGGGCGCGCTCCGCGGAGCTATCTCGAGATACACCCGTCCGGGATCGACCTTGTGCGTCCCCGGGCGGTCGGCGACCTGGCTCACGACGCCCGTCGCCTTCACCCCGAGATCGGGTTCCTCGATCTTGACCGGCGCCCCTGAACGCACCAGCTTCGCATCCTCTATCGACAGCGAGGAGTCGACGGCGAGTCGCGAGTTGCTGACTGTCATCACACGGCCCGTGATGCTGTCTCCACGCCGTACGCGCACGGAGTCGACGCGCAGGGGTAGCGTCGAGAAGAAGAGCACCTCGTTCGCGGGTACTTGAATGCCCATCTTGCCGGCCAGCCGCGCGACATCGGCAGCGGTGCTGTGCGCCTCCAGCGACGCCGAGCGGGTGATGGCCTCCTGAAGCTTCGTGTCACCAGGCGCGCGCAGGATCCGAAACCGCCGATCAGCCAGAACGACCTGGAACCGCGCCTTCGGTAGCGCCCTACCCGCACGGACCGCCTCGGCTCGGGCCCTGGCGACCGCGTCACGCCCAGCCTCACGCATGGCGCTGACGGATGCGTTGACGCTGTTGAGCTCGGCCTGCGCGACGGCCACGTCGTTTGCCGCCTCACGCACTGCGGCCTGCAGCGCCGCCCTCTCCGCCGGCGATGCGTCCGGGGGGGCCTCGGCGAGGTTGCGCTGTGCGTCAGCCTGGGCGTCACGCGCCTTGTTGAGGGCCGCCTGCTTGGTCGTCACGTCGCTCGCGGCCTGCGCGTTGTCGCGCGTCTCGTTCGCGAGCGCCAGCGAGACGGCACGGGCGCCGGCTGACCGGTCGTGTGCTGCCGTGTCCACGGCCTGACGAGCCGTCACCAAGTCGATCCGAGCCTGCGCGATCTCGCCCGGCGTCGCCTGTTCCTTAGCGGTCTGAATTGCTACCCGGCTCTGAAGCAGAGCGTCACGCGCCGCCGCCGCCGCAGCCCGTGCCGTCCGCAGCTGGTCGAGCTGCGTGTCGGTGGAACCAAATGGCGCCCAACCGCTGCGCTCGTACCAGGAGGCGACGGCGGACGCCGTGGCACCGTCGTAGCGGCCGTCGATCGATCCGGGAGAGAACCCCATGCGCGCGAGCGCGCTCTCGAGCTGACGAACGTCCGGCCCCTGGCTGCCCGGGCGCATGTCACGGTGCGAAGGTTGCGCCCCGCGCAGGACGAAGACGGGGCGGCTGGACACGGACATGACCACCTTGCCCTCGCTGACCTTGGACCCGCGCCGCGGCCGCGTGGTAACGATGTCGGTGCTGCCGGCTCCGCCGCTCGACTGCTTGAGCTCGGATGAGGCAAGCACCACCTCCTGCGGCGAGCCGTAGCGGACCGTTCCGCGCACGATCACCTCGCTCTCGAGAACCCTGCGTTCCACAGGTACGGTGATGGCCGAGGGGTTGGGAGCAGCCGTCTGTGCCGCGACCTGGGCGGGCGAACGGACCTGCCCACCGACGATCCATGCGCCCAGGGCAAGCACCACCGCCGCCCCCAGGCCAATCGCCACCGTTCGCTTGCTACCTCCCCCGTTGATCATGTGTGCCCACTGTGGCGGAGCGCACCTGAGAGAAAGCTGAGAACGTCTCCGTAGGCCGTCCTCAGAGCTCGACAGGCCCGCCGTCGAGCGGAATACGCAGCCGGATCGTCGCCCCTCCTGACGGGGCATCGACGATCGCCGCCGTTCCTCCGTGGGCCTGCGCGATCGTGTGAACTATCGCCAGCCCGAGTCCCGCTCCGCTTCGGGTGCTCGTGCCCCCGCCGCGAGCGAAGCGCTCGAAGGCGCGCGGTGCCAGCTCGGTCGAGAAGCCTGAGCCTTCGTCGCCCACCTCGATCTCGACGACCTCACGCTGCTCGCGTGCAGAGAGACGGATCTCCCCCGCGCCGTAACGGAGAGCGTTGTCGATCAGGTTTCCGAGCGCCTGACGGCCGCGTTGCGGATCGAGTGACGCCGTAAGGCCGCCGGGCGCGTCCACCACGATCGCGCGACCCTGCTCGCGAGCGCGATCCGCGAAGCGGTGACGGGTTCGCTCGAGCAGCTCGCGGACCTCGACCTGCTCGCGTTGCACGGGCAGCTGACCATCCCCTGCTCGGGCGATCAGGAGCAGGTCCTCGGCGAGCTGAGCCAGGTTGTCGGTCTCCTCGAGCGCGGCGACCAGAGATTCGTGGACCTTCTCGCCGTCGCCCCTGAAACGGATCGCGGCCTCCAGCTCCGCCTTCGCCACCGCGAGCGGAGTGCGTAGCTCGTGGCTTGCGTCGGCCACGAACTGGCGCTCCCGCTCGAACGACGCCTCCAGCCGCTCGAGCATCTCGTTGAGCGTCTCGCCGAGGCGGCGGATCTCGTCTTGCGCGCTGGGAAGTGGCAGGCGCTCGCCGCCGCGGGAGAGAGAGATGCGTTCGGCCCGCCTGCGCATCGCCTCCACTGGTGCAAAGCCGGCGCTCGCCAGCAGGTAGCCGATCCCGGAGGCCAGCAGAACACCTATCGGACCGCCGATCAGGAACGAGGTGACCAGGCCCGAGAGCGCGTCGTCCCGATCCTGAAGCGAGGAGCCGGTGACGACGACGAGGAAGCCCCTGCGTGAGGCCACCGGTCGCGCGAGTATTCGTGCCGTTCCGTCGACGCCTGCGACCCGGCGCTCGAAGGTCGTCGGAGCGCCCAACCCGCGCAGGGTGTCCTCGGGCGGGAGCGCCGAAGCTCGCGTCGCAGTCGTTCCGTCCACGAATCGTCCGTCGGGGCTGAGCACCTGGACGAAGCCTTCCTTGGAGTCGGCGAGCCTGCCGCCTCCCGTGTCGGCGAGGTCGACATCGGAGCGGCGGACCAGCGCGGCGGCGTCATCGGAGCGTGACCGCAGCCCCGCATTGATGGTTTCGTTCAAGTTTCCTTGCAGGCGCAGGTAGATGAACAGCGCGGCCGCAGCGAGCACGAGCACCATGGCGAGCGCGAAAGCGGCCGTCATCCGCGCCCGGATTGGAAGGCGGCTCAGGACCTAAGACCCTCCGTCTTTTCTCAGCCGGTACCCGGCTCCCCGCACCGTTTCGAGCGACTTGACCAGGAATGGGCGATCGATCTTCACGCGCAGATAGCGCAGGTAAACCTCGACCACGTTCGAGCGGTTGTCGTAGTCGTAGTCCCACGCCCGCTCGAGAAGATCGAACTTGCTGAGCACCTCCCCCGGCCGCCGCATGAACGCCTCCATGAGCGCGAACTCCTTCGGGGACAGCGTGATCTCCTCGTCGCCGCGCCAGACCTGCTGGGTGGCGGGGTCCAGCCGCAGGTCGCCGACCTGAAGGACGGTTGGGCGCTTCGTCGGCCCGCGGCGGACGAGCGCACGCAGTCGCGCCAGCAGCTCGGCCAGCGAAAATGGCTTGGTCAGGTAGTCGTCGGCGCCCTGGTCGAGGCCGTGCACGCGATCCTCGATCGCGTCCCGTGCGGTCAACATGATGATCGGCGCCCACACGCCGTCCTCGCGCAGCTGCCGGCAGGTCTCGAATCCATCGATGCCGGGCAGCATCACATCGAGGACAACGGCGTCGAACTCCGTCGCGCCCGCCATCCACAACGCATCCTCGCCGCGCTTCGCGACGTCCGCGACGATGCCCTCCGCCTGCAGGCCGCGCCGGATGGCTGCTGCCATCCGCACGTCGTCCTCCACGATCAGGGTTCGCATGGGCCCCGTCGATCATGGCGCAAAAAGATGAGGAAAACCTGAGAGATCCTCTCCCCGGGCCAGACTACGAACGCATCACTGAGCGACTGGACGCACGCGGGCCAGAAGCTTGCGGTTCTGCTGGCGGAACTCCTTCTCGTACTGGGCACGCACGGTCTGCTCCACCGGCGTGATCTCGCGCTTCTCGCACTCGATATCGGCGTTCACGACCTTGACCTCCTCGCGCTGAAGGGCGGCGAGGGCAGCGTGGTCGTAGCCCCTGGCGGGATCCGTCGGCGCCGTCGCCATCGCCCGTGCTCCCGGTCCCACGATCGCCTTGAAGCGCTTCAAGAGATCCTCGTCGACCGCGTCGGACTCCGCGTAGTGGTAACCCTTGGCCGCCATGCACGCGGACCACTTTTCGGTCGCCCGTACCATCCGCTGATCCTGCACGATGCGCTGGTCGAGCTCGTCCAGCTTCCCCACCAGCGTCGCCACGACATCGTGTCCTCCAAAAACGCCGTCAGTCGCCTGCTTCGTGCAGCCGCCGAGCTCGGAGAAGTCGCCCGTGTCGGCGGCCTCCGGGAACGTCGCGCCGGGGAACTCCCCCCACAGTGCGCGATCGTAAGCGGCGCGATCGGTGGCCGAAAGGCTCTTGCGCATGCTGTCGTTGGGGTCCGACTGCGGGTTCCCCCGTCCGAACAACGTCGTGATGCCGTATCCGAACTGCTTGTTGAACTCGGCGTCGGTTAGGCGGGCCTTTCCCGTCACCGCCTGTTGCTGCGCGAACGGGTCCACAGGAATGTACTCGAACCCCTGAGCCTTCATGCAGTCGCGAATGCCCGCCTCCACCCTGCTCTGGAGCTCCATCATGCCCTCGCGACTATCGAGGCCAACCTGCGCCTCGACGGTGACCGGGGGCGCGTTGGACTTGCTGCCGCCGCAGCCCGCAATCAGGACTGCCGCGATCGCTGAGAACACCACAAACGAAAGGCGAACGGAGAGCGAAGGAGTGATCTTCATGCCACAGGATCGACATCTCATCATGAGAGGAAGCTGAGAGCACGAACTCAGGCTTGTCCTGGAACCACTGAGGGGGCTTCGCGACCCCCTCGTTTACTGCTCGATTCGTGCCCGCTTATTAGGAGAGCGGAATCACCTACATCGATCTGTTCGAGAACGTTCCCGTGCCGCTGCCGGCCACCTTGTACTGGGCGGTGAAGGTGTTGCTTCCCGGGGTCAATCCACTGAGGACGAACGAGGCGCTGGACTGCTGCAAGTTGTTGCCGAGGAGAATCAGCGCGCGCGCATCCGTGGCAGCCATCGTGCTAGCGCCGGTGACAGCTAATGACATGAACATGCTGGTGGAGCCGTTCGTGGCTTGCATTCCAGACGTCACCGAAACGAGCACCCTCCCCGAGGCCGGGATGGTCATGGTGACCGCAGGCCCAGGACTGGCCGGGGTCAGAACGAGGGTGTTCTTGCCGCCGCCATTGCCTGTTGCCTGGCACCACGCGGCCGGTGCCTTGCCCACCCTGAGCCTGCCGCACTAGGCCGGCGTTACGGCGCGAAGACGCCCTGGCGAAGGAAGACTGCCTCGTCGCCAGTGCCGCAAGTCGGCGGACAGCCAGAGCCAGAGTCCACCATCCCGTCAGCCCCGGCGTCCTCGACAACGACCGAAGGTGTCGAGATCACCGCCCGTGCGCCCTCCCGAGCGAATCCTGGAACAAGCGTGTCAAACGTAGTTGAGACGTTGCAGTTGCCACCCAACTTGTTGGGAATCTGGGGATCCGGCTGCTGCGTCGCCACGCAACTGATGGGGATCGCAAATCGCGCATCCTGCACGGTGGCTGGGGTCGTCGCCGAAGGTCCATTGGCGGTGTCGGTGACCCTGACGTCACTTGCAAGCACTAGTGGACCGACGTAGTCGGAACCATCGGCCTCGTTCGTTACGTCTCCGATCGTGGCGCTGACCGCCACGTCGGCCTCGTCCGCCACGGTCATCGGGTTCCCTACGACGACGTCGAACCGCGCGGCTGCCCAACCCCTTCCCTGCGATGAAGTGGTGAGCATGGGCGATTCGAGTGCCGGACTCGAGCATGACGGCGAGTCGAGCGGCGAAGCATGAGAGACGTCTGGTGCCCCACAGGAAGTGAACTCGGGCACAAGCGGCACCCTCAGTGGCGTCGCTCCACCGGGCCGGGCGTACCTTGGATGCTGAGCATCCATACCAGTACGCAGCGCCGAACGACTCAGGACGCCCGGTGGCACGGGGTGCGCCCGATACGAGGACACTCCGCCCCTGAATGCCAAGCTGAAGACCCGGCTACCGGACGACGTCAGCTCCGTAACCAGCGGGTTCCCACCCCACGAAATGGCCCAATTTCCGCCCGCCATCCTGCGCACCATTCCGCAGCAGCCCGCAGTCACGGTCCCAGGGTCATTGACCTGCTCCAGCAGCGTCGCGGTCCTTGCGGTCAGGTCGATCTGGTACCGGCCTGCCCGCGGCGTCCGTTTGACGGCGGGGTGAAAGCCGTTGTCGTGGACGCTGACGGTGCCGTCGCTGAGTACCCGTGCGTCGTGTCCGCCCCACGGCCCGTTTCCGGGATCGTTCACGGTGGCGAGACTCTGCAAGATCGGCGTTCCGCCAATCTTCCACTCGACGTCGCCCGTCGCTTTGCTGACCCGGTAAACCGCATCCATGTGGCGGAATGAGAGCACGATGGAGTCGCCGTTCGGCTCCGCCGAATTGAAGTGGTAGGGGTCGTAGGTGCCACTGTTGGATCCATTTGCCAGGATCGAACCGCACCACTCCGCCGGAATCTCCGAAAGCGCAATGTGGTCTGACGGGTACCAGGACCACACCAGGGAGCCGTCGGGGGCGACCTCCTGGATTCCGGTATCGAGGATGGTCAGATTCGACTGTCCGCAGAGGCTGTAGCCGGAGCGGATGACGTTCGCGCCCAGCAGGTAATTGCCATTTGGAAGCAACAGAAACTCATGGAAGTCGGCTGCGGCAGCAACCGTGTTGATGGTTCGCACGAGCCGCCCGTCGAGCCGCCGTTCCTCGGCGCCGGCGGTGGTCGGAGGGTTCTGTGACCAGCCAACGTTGCCGTTCGGCAGAAGCAGCACCGCGCCGGCGCGTGATGCGGCCCGCATCCACCAGACCGGCACCCCGTTCGTGTCGAAGATCGCAACGTAGTTACCGGACTGGCCCGGCAGGAGGGCCCCTCCTGGATTGACCATGTACCACTCCGCCTGGGGCTGCGCGAAGCGCTGAGCTGTCCAGGTCCAGAAATCCGAGGGGAGACAGCGAACGTAATAGGTCCCTGTGACGGCTCCAGCAATGGTCGCCGTCACCGTAAAGCTCTGATTCGCACCAAGCAGTACGTCGGTGGCGAACGTTCCACCGCGGGGGGTCTGGCTGTCCACCACGACGGTTGTGTCCGCTGGCGCGGACACGCTCACGTGCACTGCGGCATCCGTGCAACGGGTCACGTAATCGCTGACCGCCGGATCGAACAGGGGGTACAGCGCAGGCGCAGTGGAGATCTCCAGTTGGCCCGTGTCCGCATGCGTGACGCCGGGAAGGACGGCGCTCATGCCCCAGAGCCCCGTAAACGTCAACGAGGCGGCCAGCACCCGCGAAACCCAGATCCTTCTCATGCGGCTCCTCTCCCACCCAAGCGGGAAGCTCTGCGAGCTCCACGGCTCTGTCGAGGCCACACTCGCAGGTCCACCTCCCACCGTCAACGAGCTCTATGCGATCGGAGTAATTCGTCTTGGGGACAGCGCACTTGGCACTGCCAATCGCCGACCGCGGCTCGCGGAGCAGGGCGTCCCGGCATAGAAAAAGGGCCGGAAGCGGAGTCGCTCGCTCCCGGCCCTTTCTGTTCTGCGCTTAGGCGCTTTGCGTCGAGCCTAAGTTACGGCAGAAATATCCCAGCCTAAGTTACGGCAGGAATATTCCCTGGGTCAGGTACTTCTCGTCGTCCGGAGTGCCAGCACATGGCGGGCAAGGACCGAAGTTAAAGTCCGGCCCCGGAGAAGTCACCCGGATGTTCTGGATCTCGACGTTGCCACGCTGCAGTTCCTTGACCGCGCCCGGCAGCAACGAGTTGATCGTCGCCGCTGCAGGTATGCAGGTCCCAGCCGGCTGACCCCCCGCCGAGCCACAGGCCATCGGAACGGTGAACGTCAGGTCTGACACAGTTGCCGTCACGCATGGTGCAGCGCCGCTACCAGCGGCGCAGGTGTCGTTTGGTGGAGCAGCGTTGGAGTGGTCCGTGATGCGGATCACCGACGACGCGAGCAGCAGGCCGTTGTAGAGGGTGCCGGCACCCGCACAGCCCCCGGAAGCGCCAGCACCAGCGACTCTACAAGTCACGGCGGTGAGCCCGCTTGCGGTGAGCCTGATGTCCTCCTGGGACCCGGCCGCGGGACACGGAGGAATCTCGCCGTTGGTGCAGAACACGACGAGCGACACGGTGCCCAATCCGGTTCCTGTGGTGGACATCGTGTGCGTCGAAGACTTCTGGACCTGCGGCGCACAGGATGGGTTTGCCAGAGGTGCTACGTGCGTGTTGGTGACGACGCTGGGGGCAGGGTCCTCAACCGTCGCGGCGCCAGCGCACTGGTTGTATGCGAGGACGAGCGGCGCCCTGAAGGGCGAACCGCCGCCGGTACGTGCATGAGTTGCGAACGCAATGCTTCCAAGCGCTAAGGCCAAGACCGCGCCGCAGGCAAGCGAAAGCGTCATGTTTCTCTTGATACTGGTCATACTCTGCTCCTTCCGAGGGCGCCACGCGACCCGTTGAAACTTCGCGGCGATCTCATTGAATCCGACAACATCAGCCGACTTCCATGATCAAGCGACTGACAATGCCCTATACGGCTGACCCTCCCCAGGTGCTGCGTTTCCTCTCCTCGGTCGAGAGTCAGATCCAGAGCCAAACCTAGCACACCTTGTCCAACTTTGTGGGATCGCCTGGACCCCGTCCCCGCGAACACGATTCGTAATTCGCTCATGCCGCTGCGAGCCATTTTCCGGCACTCAGCCGACGGTTCCGGCTCAGCGCGTGAGCTTGACGGTGCGCCGCGTCGTGCGCGCGCCGTCGAGCTTGGCCGCCACGCGCACCCGCAGGCGCTTGTAGCGCTTGACGACCTTCTTGCCCGTCCTGGTGACCTTGACCTTGACGGTCTGGCT
>JBBQNR010000006.1:0-66920 GCA_038330145.1 Solirubrobacterales bacterium | reverse complement strand
GGTCGAGCGCCATGGCGTCCGTATGGCCGAGCGCGGAGAGCTTGCGATCGAGTCGGGCGGTTTCCCGCGAACGACCACCTGGGCGCTCGCCCGCGAGGTCAGCGAAGTAAGGACGTCTCTAGACGCCAGAAATGTCCCTGCTGGGGGAAATGGCCGTGCAGAGCCCCCTTCAGGCTCCGGTGACAGCAGTAGGGACAGTGGGGCGTCCCCGACGGGAGATGTTCCTACTAGGCCCGTTTGCAACTGCCCGGAACCGCGCGTCGAGGACGACGACGACCGGTGCACTCGCTGCTGGGGTTGGCCCCGCACGGGGCGAGCGACGTGACCGAGCCTTTGACATTCGAGCTGACGCCTGAAGCCGTGGAACGAATCGCCGAGCGTGCCGCCGAGCTGGTTGCCGAGCGCAACGGCCACGCGCAAGATTCCTGGCTCAGCGTTGCCGAAGCGGCCGAGCACTTGCGCTGCACACCCTCGCGGATCTACAGCCTCGTTTCGGCACGCCGAGTCCCGTTCCACAAGGACGGCAGCCGCACGCTGTTCCGACGTAGTGAGCTGGACGATTGGGTGCGAAGCGGCAGCGGACGGTGCCCGTCGTGAATCGGCAGCTACCTAGACAACTTCGCCGGGATCACTCCTGTCCCGGCGAGCGCGAGCGCTGGCCGCCACAAAGCCGCCGCGCCGCCGCGTGAGCGGGAGGCCTAAAAGGCGGCTGCCTCCCGCTCGCGTTTCCACGCCAAGCAGAAAGGACGCTATGACTGACGAGCACCTAACCGATGTGGAGCACCTAAACCATGTGGAGCACTCCATTCGCGGGCGGATCGAGGCGAAACTCGGAGAGCCACCGCGCCGGTTCAAGACGATGGAGGAGCTGACCACGGATGAACACTTCGAGCGCATACAGGCCCAGGGTCGGCAGGCCCCCGAGCCGCAGTTCGAGACGGACGAATACCGGGAGTACCGCGCCACGGTGAGTCGCGCCGCGAGCCTGAAGGACGACGACGACCCGGCCGACAAGCCTTCTCTTGAAGAGATGTCGGTCGAAGATCACGCGCGACGGATCTTCGGAAATGACGATGGCGAGCCTGCCCCTGGTATCGCCACAACTAGACGACGGAGGCGATCATGAACACGACCACAGAAGCCACACCCGCCACGCTGCCGAGGCCGAAGCGAATCCGAGTGCTGGATCGTCTATCGGAAGGGCTGCTGATCCCCGACGTTTCGGGGATGCCGAAGCCGGTAAGCGAAGCGGCGGCCAAGACTCGCGCAGCCTGGGAGACCCACCAGCAAGCGAAGGCCGCTCTTCACGAGGCCCACGAGGCGCACAAGGCAGCCCCGGCACATGACCTGCAAGCCGACGCGAAGGCCCTCGACGTGAACGAGGGTCCGCCAGAGCCGACCGAACCCGGCAGCACACAAGGCGCTGGGGGAGGCCAACCGACTCGAGCAGGCGGCCGCCGAGAACGTGCGAACTGCGGTCTATGCACAAGGCGAGGCCATGCGCGAGCACTACGGCGAGTGGGTGGCCGATGTCGAGCAGCGAGGCCAGGGCCACGCTGACGCGATCCGCAAGCTGGTCGACAAGCTGCGAGGCGAGTTCACAGGACTCGAAGTCGACCGCGTGCTGCTGCGTGCCCTTCGCAACTTCCACGGCGACCCGTCAAGTTGGGACTACCGCCCGCCGAACCCCGGTCGCCTAGCCCGTAGGCAGGAGAAGGCTGCGGCCTATCAGGCGTCAATCACGAGCCTGCAACCGAACAGTCCGGTGGAGCGCGACCCCGACGCGTTGACGGTGGCGCTGCTGATGTTGGTCGAGGAGCAGCCATGACCGTCGAGCGCGCACGCTCGCAAGTCTCAGGCCGAGGCTCAGCGCGGCAGGGAACGGAACCGGAATCAGGAGTCGGCGTGAGCGTCTTGCTCCGACAGGCCCACGGCTTCGAGGGCTGTTGTCCAATTCCCGTAGTTCTCGTGACGCACCACCAAGCCGTCTCGGATAGTCGCGACGCTGGCCACCTGTCGGCGCACGGCCAAGCCATCGCGCCCGCGAGCGTTGAACGTGAGGTGAGAGAGGACTCGCTCGCCAGCGTCACGCAGCTCGTGAACCTCGATCGAGAGCGACTCCCAGGTCTCTCGGAAGTCTTGCCAGAACCTTTTGAAGCCGTCGTGGCCGTGATAGACGGGATCAAGGCCGGGAAACAAACCCGTAGTCACATACTCGAGGTCGCGATGAAAAATGGCCAGTATGGCGTCCACGTCGCCTCTGTTCCACGCTTCGATCCCCCGGCGCACCAACTCCACGTTCTCCTGCGACATCGCCCGCGCAGTATCCCGCAGGCGCAAGAGGCGCCGCCTGACGACCACGGGACCTGCGCAGGGCGCTATGGCCCACGGGGTGGGGATGGCCCCAGGTGCTGCTCACATCGGGACCGTCGAGGGCTGCCGCTCACCTTATGTACGGGTTACGAGGATTCGGCGTGAGCGTCTTGCTGCCAACAGGTCAGCGGCTTCGAGGGCGGTTTCGCGAGCGATATTTGGCCTTCACGCGTGCTTTGTGGATAAGCCTGTTCACCTCGGCCCTTTCCTTCGGCGTCGCCTTTCCCCCCAACCTCCTCAACCGCTGAAGCTTGTCGTATTCGAGAGGGGTCAGGTTTTGTCTATAGCGGCTTTCCTGCACCTCCCTCGCGGTCCACTCAATGCCTCTCAAGATTCCTCGCAGAATGCCCATTAACCGGACACTCTTCCTCGTTCGTGCGTTACGACTCTCATCGCCCACCTCCGCAACGGGCGCAACCCCCCACATGCGCGGGCACCTCCGACGCGGGCATCCGGGTGTACGGCCCATACGGGAGGTTGTGCTGGTAGCCGAGCGCCCATTTGCAGTCGAGCGCGTGCGTTTTCGACCAGTTGACGAGCAGCTTGCCGGTGCGGGAGCGCGTCGGCGGGACGACGAGGACGTCGTGGCCTGGCATTGCCACCGTCCCCTTCGACTTCGCGGAAGGCTGGCCCGTATCAACTTCAATCTCGGCGAGCCTTTTCTGCGTCCGCATGTCGTAGACGACAAACTTGCCGTCGCTCCGCCAGTAACAGTCAACGGCCTTGCCATCGGGCCGCTCGATGCGCACGGTATCGGCCTCCTGGCCGACGATCGATACCTTCGGTCTCATCGCCCGCGCAGTATCCCGCAGGAGGCGAAGACGTGACCCCTGGACCGCCTCCGAAAGACCGGAATGCCCGCCGCCGTCACAACACGCCAGCGGGCGGCGAATGGATCGACCTGCTGCCGCTCGAACAACCCGTTGCTCGGCCGCTTCCCCCGCGCGGCGGCGAAGGCGAGTGGTCGCAGCGTGCGCAAGCGCATTGGGATGCATGGTGCCGTGACCCGGCGAATACCCGGTGGAGTTCGGGCGACGTGGCGTTTGCGATCGACACGCTGCGGCTGGTCGACCTATTCGACCGCCAGCCGACTGGCTCGCTTGCCGGGGAGATCAGACTCCGCATGGATACGCTCGGATTGACTCCGAAGGGCAAGCGCAACCTTCGCTGGCGGATCGCAAAGCCCGGTGAGGCTGTTGAGCAACCGGCCGCCAGCAGCAGAAGCCGTTCCCGCCGCCGCCTCCTGGCCGTCGACGCCGAGGGCGGCAAATGAGCCGCTCGCCAGTAAGGGGGGTTGCCGCTAGTGCAACAACCGGATGCTGACACTCGTATACGCGGAGCGGCCTCGCCAATGCAGGTCAGCTGTTCCTCCCCACCAGCAATACAGCCGTCCGTTCTGACTCCAGATCTCCCGGTTTTTCTTCAAGCAATAGTTAAAGAACTGGTCACTTCCTTCCCAAACCTTTCTAGGTGCGTCACCAGGAATCGTGAAGCCACGGATACGACGATGGAATCGAGTCCGTACACGAAAGCTTCCTCTCTTGAGAACCTTCCCGTCGAGAGCCGCTCGATAGAAGTACTTCTTATTGCCAGTCCGCTTCCTAAGCGATCGGAACGTAACGTGTGCCGTGTAATTGTCCCGGTCGATGGTTGGCAACAACACAAACCGGCCGCGACGTCTGACCGATCCGCCATCCCAGAGAAAAGGCGTCTCATCGCTTTGGGACTCAACGCGTGCCCGGACCCCCTTTGCCCAGACCGTAACTGCGAGGGAGCCGGGAGGGCTGTCCGTGATATTGAAATCCCAGTTGACCTCCTGTGCCCTTCTCGCGCTGCGGTCAACCCAGACCGGGTCAAGTGTTGGTGGCCCAGTCGGTGGAGCTTCCGCAGGGTCCGGCGGCATTGGACTAACGACCTTGCTCGTGGACGAGTCGCACGAAAGTGGGGCTTGGGAGTAGGGGTCGATGCTGACGTCCCACTGTGCGGAGACCAACGCGGGGCCGTCGCCAGGCTCGAACCGGAAGATCACTTCCCCGCCTGTGCCGCTGTAAGGATGGCTGATAGGGGTCGCGGTTGCGGCTTGAATGGACACTCGGAGGTTCGATTCGGACAGGCTGGGGGAACTGAAGCCGGGCAGAAGGAAGTTCCACCTAACGTCGAAGGCGGTGGCGATCAGTGGGGCCACGCCCCCAAGGACGTATGCCGCCGCCGCCGCATGGTCGTAACGATCGTCAGGACAGCGAGCGGCAAAAGACACCGCTGGAGCAGTGAGCCCCAAACTGGCGATGCAGATAATCGTGGCCGTCAGCTTCCGAACCACCAATTCGCTACCTGCTCTGGCTCACGCACTTGCCATGAGCGTTAACGCCATTCCCATTCGTGCCGTACTTCTGACGGAACGGTGTGTCTCCAAGGAAGTCCGCCTCGGCCTTGCAGAACTGCGCCGCGTTCTTGTAATCGCTTCGTTGCGGCCCAGGGAACGGAGTGGCATCGCACACATCACCTGCTCCATCCCCGTCGCTGTCCTTCTGGTCTGGGTTGGACGTGGTGGAGCAGTTGTCGCTTGCGTCCGGAATTCCATCGCCGTCGCCATCAGAGGGGCCGAGGGGCAGCGGCTGCCAGTCCGCCCTCGGAATATCTTGCGATGTCTCATCAGGCGTCAGGCGCCGGAGACCCGATCCGTCCTCAGCCGACACGATCCAAACGGTGAGTCCGGCCGCTGGAGCATGAGCCGAAAACACCAGCCAACGGCCGTCCGGGGAAAATCGTGGAAACAACATCTCTCCGAGTGGGTTGATCTGCCGTATGACGCCGCTTCCATCGGCGTTGGCGATGTAGCCACCGGCGAACACAATGAAACGTCCATCCGGAGACCAGTCGGGATGACCCCCCGGCGTAATACGTGTCCTGTCAGATCCGTCAGGTCTGATGGTGTACGTCCCTATGCCTCCGAAAGGAGGCGCAACGTAGTCGAATGCAATTCTCGAGCCGTCAGGGGACCAAGCGGGAAAGAGATTCGCGGCACCCTGCTCGCCGTCGGTGGTCAGTCGGAACGGGGCCGCTCCATCGGGTTCGGAAGTGACAAGGTCGATGAAGGGTGCGGGGCGCGGAGGGTCCGGCGGTCGGACACTGACCTCATAGACGAGCCTCGTTCCGTCGGGCGACCAAGACGGGTTCGCACCTTGAAAAGTGCTCAGGAGCGAACCGCTCGGAGTCATCACGGCTCCGTCTGCCGCGATCCGCGTCCCGTCGGGCGACCAGGCAGGGTCGCCGCCAGCCGCGATGAGCTCCTGGTCCGTGCCGTCAGGATTGACGGTAAAGAGACCCTTCTCGCCGAGCTCGAAAGCGATCTTGCCGTTCGCACCTGGAAATGCCGCCTGAGCCCCAGGCGCCATGCCCAGCACAATGAACGTGGCCAACGCAGCAGCCACTGCGGTTCCCCGAGCTACCTGACTAACGGACATTGCGGTCCCCTTTCAATCCTTGACCAAGCCAACCTAACAGGGGTCTGGATTGAGAGTCCAGGGGCCGGTAGGATCAACCACAAAATAAATGCCCCGGCGGTGCGCTAACACCCCGGGGCTGGCACCGAAGGGCGAGCCTTCGGCGCAGCGGGAAGATTATCCGCCGCCGCAGCCCGTCCCTTCGGTCCATCGGACCAACAACGAAGGGAGCCTTGATGGCCGAAGTAAGAACTGCGGTGCGGCCCTGATGGCCGCCAAGCTAACGCCGGTGGAGGGTGCTCCTGGCATCTTCCGACGGCACGTCAAGGGCTGCGATGGTAAGGGGCGCTGTAGTTGCTCCTACGTTTCTACGTGGCGAGCGCGAGGCCGTCAGCACAAGGGAACGCATCGCACGCTCGCCGAGGCTCGCGAGGCCAAGCGAATCAACGAGGCCGACGCTGCGCGGGGAGAGTTCACCGCTGCGACTCGCTTAACGCTGCACGAGTATGCGCTCGAGTGGATCGACCGCTATCAAGGTACCGGCCGCCGGGGCTTTCGCGAAGAGACGCGCGACGACTACCGCCGGTTGCTGAATCGGTACGTGCTGCGCCACTTCCCGCCGGGGCTGCGGCTCGCCGAGCTGACCCCGCGCATAGTGGCTAACTACATCGGCTGGCTCGCGAAGCAGCCAGCGAACGGGCACAAGGGCCGCACACTCTCGGACTCGTCAATCCGCAACGCATTCAAGCCGCTGTCGGCCTGCTTGGCAACGGCACGGCGAGAAGGGCTGATTCGCCACGATCCGACCAGCGAGGCAACCCTGCCCTACCGAGAGCAAATCGTCAACGATGAAGAACGTGCCCGGCCGTTTGCTACTGACGACCAGGGCGAGCCGCTAATGGAAATGGTGGTCAAGCTCGTGCATTCCGATTACCGGCTGATGTTCGAGCTACTGGCGGCCACGGGTGTACGACGCTCGGAGCTGCTGGCCTTCGAGGACCGCCACCTGGCGCTCGACGGTGCGAACCCATACGTCAAAGTGCGCCAGCGCGTGCGCCGACAGCACAAGGCCGGACTCGTGATCGGCCCGCTGAAGTCCCGCTATGCGCGTCGGGACGTTCCTATCCCGGTCTGGCTGGCCGATCGCCTCAGAGCGCAAGCCAGGCGGCCGGACGCGCTTGTGTTCACGACCGGGGTTGGGACCGTTCTAGACCCCGACAACGTCCACCGGCGGGTACTCTCGCCAGCCTGCGAAGAGGCTGGCGTCGAGTGGGCGGGGTTCCACACATTCCGCCATACGGTCGCCTCGCGACTGTTCGCGGAGGGCCGCAACGTGGTGCAAGTCCAGCGGTGGCTCGGCCACCACTCGCCGAGCTTCACCCTCGACGCATACGTCCATTTGCTCGATGGCGATATCGGCGAGCCGCTGGAACCCTCTCGGGGCAACGCGGGGGCAACAGGCCGTATGCAAAACGATGCAACGGCTGACTCGCGTGTCGAGCTTGGATTGGCGGCCTAGTGGGGAAACTGCCGAACGGCTGCAAACGTCTGCAACCCCTGGTCGGGCTTGGGAAGCCGACGCACTACCAACTGAGCTACGTCCGCGTATTCGCATTGTAGGGTGGAAGTTGCCGGTCTGCGACCAACGCTGTGAAACTTCGCCCGATCAAGACCCGACTGCTCGACGCTGCCATGGATCGGGTGCGGCTGCGCTCGTTTGCTGACCTCGGAGCGGCCTGGCAGGTCCACGGCGGATATAGCTTCCACCTGCTCGAGTCGACCGCCGTAGACCACGCGTTCCTGGTTGACGACGAGATGAACGAGGAGACGCGTCAGCGTGCCGCCGGCTTCCCACAGCTGAAGCTCGTGGAGGGGAACTTCGGCACTGAGGAGGTCCGCGATCGCATCGACCCGGTCGATCTCATCCTTTTGTTCGACGTCCTGCTGCACCAGGTCGCCCCGGACTGGGACGCGATTCTGCGTCTGTACGCACCGCTGACGCGTGCGTTCGCCATCGCCAATCCGCAGTTCATCGGAGCGGACCGCACGACGCGGCTTCTGGACCTCGGTCGGGAGGGCTACCTTGCAGCGGTTCCTGAACACCGGTACACCACCGGGCTCCTCGATCGGCTGGACGAAACCGCCCCCGACAAGGGCCGTCCCTACCGGGACGTGTTCAACATCTGGCAGTGGGGGATCCTCGACTCGGATCTCCGAGGCGAGATGGACGCGCTCGGTTTCACGCTCACCTACTGCGAGAACGGCGGCCGCTGGGGCAACCTGGAGCAGTTCGAGGACTGTGCCTACCTGTTCCTGAGGCACCCGTAGTGTGCGGGGGTAATTCTTGCCCTGGCTCGCTACCTTGTAGCGAGCATGTACAGGCAGTATCTGATCGGGTTGGCGACGGTCCTCCTGCTCGCCGGCACGGTCGCGGCGGGCCCGTCGGCGGCTGAGCCACGAGCCTCCCTTCCCGACATCGAGGACGAGGTCATGTGCCCGACCTGTGGCACGGCCCTGAACCTTGCCAACTCGCCGCAGGCCGAGCGCGAGCGCGTGTTCATACGTCGCCAGATCGACCAGGGGAAGACCAAGGCGCAGATCAAGGACGCCCTCGTGTCGGAGTTCGGGTCCGAGGTGCTGGCGCTGCCAGACGACAACGGATTCGACCTCACCGCCTACCTGGTCCCGGCCGCAGCCGTCCTGCTCGCCATGGTCGCATTGGGGTTCGGCCTGGTCAGGTGGCGCCGCCGCCCCGACCCACGGCCGACCCCGGAGCCCGAGCTTTCAGCCGCCGACTCCGCGCGCCTCGACCAGGACCTGTCGCGCTACGACCTGTGAACGACCCGGGTGCCCCAAGCATCATTCTCGCCTTCGCGGCCGGCTTCGTGTCGTTCATCTCGCCTTGTGTGCTGCCGCTGGTGCCGGGCTATCTGTCGACCGTCTGCGGGTTGACACCGTCGCAGCTGCGCGGCGCCAGAGGGGTGGCGTTGCGAAGCGTGCTCGTGCGCGCGGGCCTCTTCATACTCAGCTTCTCGCTCATCTTCGTCCTGCTCGGCATGACCGCAACGGGGCTCGGGAACGCGCTGTTCGAGAGCCGCACGGCGCTCGAGAAGGTGGCCGGCGTGGCGATCATCGTGCTCGGCGCCTTCTTCGTGCTCGCGCTCTTCCTCCCGGTGCTCAACCGTGAGTGGCATCCCGATGCGCTGATGACGCGTGTCGGTCGCGGCGGCCCGCTGATTGTCGGCGCGGCATTCGCGATCGCGTGGACACCCTGCGTGGGCCCGGCGCTGGCCTCGATCCTCGGACTGGCGGCAACGAACGACTCGGTGGCCGAAGGAGGAGCCCTGCTGGCCGTCTACTCTGCCGGGCTGGCGGTTCCGTTCCTGCTCACGGCGGTGGCGTTCAACAGGGCGACGACGGCTTTCGGCTGGCTCAAGCGTCACTATGCCGTCATCAACGGGCTGGCCGGAGTGCTGCTGATCGGAATCGGCGTGCTCGTCCTGACCGGAGAGCTGACGCGGCTCAACGCCGAGGCGCAGAGAACGATGAACGACCTCAACGTCAACTTCTTCCAGGACATCTGAGCTGCCGTGATCCGTGGCCGGCGAGCCGGACGCTCGCGCAGGGAAGGGTGGCTTGGGCCGTGTGCTGCGGTGCTGGTGGCAGCGCTGATCGCGCTGGCGGCCGGATGTGGCTCGAGCTCCAAATCCGGCGATGGCTCAGGCGCCGGCGGCGACACCAGCACGCCCCGCACCGCACGCTCCGCCGGCAACTTCCACTCGCCCGACAAGTTCCCGCCGGCCAGCTGGCGGCCCTGGGCCGACGACTCGCCGTGGAACCAGCGCATTCCGCAGCGCGCTCCCTTGGATCCGCTTTCGACTCGATTCGTCGACCGTCTGTTGGAGCCCGGTCCGGTGGAGCCGTTGCGTGTCGGAATAGCCGATACCTCGAGCGATTTCTCGCATGCGATCTATTTCGCGAACTCAAAGGACCCGCTCTACCGAGTGGAGGGCGGCTCCAGAACGGACCCCTACGCGATCAACGGCCGGCAGGTCCGCATCCCGAAGGGCGCCAAGCCGGCGGCGGGCGAGGACAGCCACCTCGCGATCGTCTACGACGGCGAGCACTGGGGCTGCTATCGGGCCCGGATCGACACCAACGCTCACGTGCTTCATTGCGATGCTGGACGCCGTGTCCCGATCGATGGCGTGGGTCTGCACGCCGCCGACACCTCCTCTCGCTTCCCGTCGCTGGGCGGGCGCATCCGCTACCAGGAGCTGGCGGCCGGCCGCATCGACCACGCGCTGTTCGCGGCCTCGTCGCGGGTCGCCTACACATGGGTCTATCCGGCCGAGAAGTCCGACGGCCGGTGGGATCCCGGCAAGGGCTATCCGCCGATGGGAACGCGCTTCCAGCTCGATCCGGCATATATGACGGACGCGCGGCTCGCCACCTACCCGACGTGGAAGCGTGCCGTGCTGCGCGCGATTCGCGACTACGGCTTCTACCTGGGCGACTCCACCAACAAATCGCTGAAGGTGTTCCCGATCGAGTCGGGGACCGGCTACACCAGCTTCGGTCTGGCCGACCCGTGGGTGACGTACGCCAAGCGGCACCACCTTCCGTCGTCATTCGACAACGCAATCAACAGGACCGTCTACACGTTCGACGTCGACAGCGGCGTCGACTGGAGCAAGCTGCGCGCGATCGGGCCCTGCCTGGCGTCCAAGGACTGCTGAGGCCCGACGCTACATCTGCTCGGGAGCCTCGACCCCGAGCAGATCCAGGGAGCGCGCGATCACTCCCTTGCAGGCGACGCAGAGCGCGATCCTCAGGTTCTCCAGCTCCGGCGACTCGGCGCCGACCACGCGGCAGTCTCGGTAGAAGGCGTGGAAGTCGGACGCCACCTCGTGGGCGTAGACGGTGAGGTGGTGAGGAGCCCGGCGCTCGGTCACCTCCAGCAGCTCGTCCGGCAGCTCGAGCAGCCGCTTGATCAGCGTGCGCTCGGCCGGGTGCAGCAAGACCGAGAGGCTCGAGAGGTCGACGCGCTCCGCGCTCGCCACGCGCTCGGGGCCCGCGTTGACGAGGATGCTCTCGATGCGGGCGTGTGCGTACTGGACGTAATAGACGGGGTTCTCCTGGCTCTGCGCGCGGGCAAGGTCGAGGTCGATGTCGAGCGGCGTGTCGTGTGAGCGCTGGAGCATGAAGAAACGTGCAGCGTCGACACCGATGTCGTCGATCAGGTCGTCCAGCGTCACGAACTCTCCCTTGCGCTTCGACATCTGCGCGCGCTCACCGCGCTCGACGACGTGCACGAGCTGCATGATCAATCCCTCGAGCGCGTCCGGCCCGCCGCCAAGCGCCTGATAGGCGGCCTTGATGCGCGGCACGTAGCCGTGATGGTCGGCGCCCACCACGTTGATGAGCCGGTCGTAGCCGCGACTTAGCTTGTCGTTGTGATACCCGATGTCGGACCCGAAATAGGTCAGCTGCCCGGTCGAGCGACGCAACACCCGGTCCTTGTCGTCGCCGAAGGAGCTGGTGCGCAACCACGTGGCTCCCTCCGAGGAGTACACGTGGCCCTCCTGCTCGAGCTGTGCAAGCGCGCGCTCGACCTCTCCCCTCTCGTTGGCCTCGCGCTCGGAGAACCAGCGGTCGAAGTGCACGCGAAAGCGCTCGAGCGAGACCCTTACCTGATCCAGCATTAGCTCGACCGCGCGGCGGGCGATGGCTTCCAGGTCGTCCGGCCCGAGGCTCTCGTCCTGAAGCAGCTTGGCCAGCTCGCCCACGTACTCGCCGCGGTATCCGTCCTCGGGAACCTCCGCACCCGTCATCGCGGCGGCGATCGAGGCGGCGAACAGCTCCACCTGCGTGCCGTAATCGTTGACGTAGTACTCGCGCTCGACCTCATGACCGACGAAGGCGAGAACCCGGGCGACCGAGTCGCCCAGCGCAGCGCCACGCGCGCTCGCGACCGTCAGGGGACCAGTTGGGTTCGCGCTCACGAACTCGATCAGCACCCGCTCGCGCGACGCCTCCGGCACCAGGTCGACGCCGAATCGCTCTCCCGCATCCCGTATCGCCTGAAGCGAGCTCAGGAACCAGTTGTCGGAGAGGAAGAGGTTCACGAAGCCCGGCCCCGCCACGTCGACCCGAGTGAGGGCGTCGCCCATGCTTTCCTTGAGCTCCGCGCCAAGGCGCTCGGCGACCTCCCGCGGTGGGGCCTTCAGCGCGGGCGCCAGCAACATCGCGGCGTTGCTCGAGTAGTCGCCGAACTCGGCTCGGGGCGGGCGCTCGAGCGAAGATGCCGGAGCCTCTCCGTTCCCGCGCAGCGATCCGGCGGCGTCGGCGACGGCGCCGCGCAGCGCCTCGGTCGGCCCTGCGTCCGAAGGCATCAGCTAATCGTCTCGTTCATGACCCTCTTCACGACGCTAGTAATGGTATGGCTCTCGGGCAATGATCTTGTGAGCGCGAAAAAGCTGTTCCAGCAGCACCACACGTGCGAGCTGATGGGGAAGCGTGATCGGCCCGAACGAAAGCGTCGATTCGGCGCTCTCGATCACGCTCGCATCGAGGCCGAGCGGACCGCCGACGACGAAGCACAGATCGCGGCCGTCGGTCCGCCGCTGTTCGAGCCAGCGCGCCAGATCGATGCTGGAGAGTTGGGTGCCCTCACGGTCGAGTGCGCAGACGAACGCGCCTTCCGGGATGCGAGCGGCGATCTGCTCGGCCTCTCTGGCCTGTATCTGCGGCCTGCGGCCCTGGTCGGCACCCGCCTCACGCAGCTCGACGGACTCGATCCGTGCCTGCCGCGAGAGCAGGCGCTCGTAGTGGGCGACGCCGTCGGCGAAGGGAGCTCGCGCCCTGCCCACGCAGATGACGACTATTCGCACCCCGTCACCACGGTGCGATACTAGGGCAATTCGCCGGATGCCCGGTGGAGGCGCCTACTTCAAGCAGCCCTCGGAAAGGAAGTTCTATGAGCGACGGCGACGGCGAGCGCGAGCGACACATCAACATGCACATGTCGCCCGAGGTGATGGCCGGCGTATACGCGAACTTCGCCAACATCAGCCACTCGGACTACGAGTTCACCATCACGTTCGCCCGCCTGGACCACGAGATCGAAGATGACGAGATCCCCGGCGTGGTGGTCTCGCGCGTGAGCGCCTCGCCTCGATTCATGCGCGAGCTGATCGACGCCCTGGAGGACAACTACTCCAAGTGGTCGACCCGTGAGGGGATCAAGAACCTGCCCGAGTACAGGGAGGGCGGCGACCAGGGGGACGAGCCCAGCCGCAGCTCGACCAAGTAGTCGCCGGCGCCCGATCCCGGCCCGCAGAGCACTGATTTCGGCTTTCCATCGCGCATCGCGCTTGCGCGGCGCTCTGTTTTACTACTAGTCTGCGGCTAGCCACCAGTGGCCCTGGCCACGAGCGCCGAGGGCGCTGAAGGCACGGAATGCAGTCAAGCAGGGAGCGCAACAGCGGTGAGTGATGCACCCACTAGACGGCGCCCCGACTCGACGAGAAGGCTCGTCTTTCGGGTCGCTCAGCTTTGCAGCGCGGTTCGGGACATCCTCAGCGCGCGCCGTGTGTCCGTGCTGGTGTACGACCCATCCTCACGCACGATCTCGCCGCTGACGTCGGACCGGCCCGACGACGACCGCCTGAGAGAGCTTTCGCGGCGCTGGTCACGCATACCGCTCGACGACTTTCCAGCCGCCCGCAGCGTCCTGCTCGACCAGCAACCGGTTGATATCGAGGACGGGCAGCGTGACGTGCGCCTGCCGCCCGGGATGGCCGCCGACTTTGGCGTCACATCCATCCACCTGGAGCCGTTGTGGACGAGCGAGCCCGTTGGCATGCTCGCGATCGAGCCGGCCGGTGCGGCGGCCAATCCCGACCTGGAGTCGATCGTGCCCCTGGTCGCGGCCAGCGTTGCGCGCGTCCAGGCCCGTCGCAGCTCCGAGCCGCAGCATCCGGAGACGGAGTGGATCCTCGATCTGATCGAGGCGGCTTCGGAGCAGCACTCGCTCGACGGCGTACTGGCGACTGTGTGCGAGCGGCTCGCCCGTCAACTCGGTTCCCGCCACGCAGCCGTCTTCCTGCTCGAGGACGGCCGTGCCGTGCCGAGGATGGCGAGGCCGGCCGAGGGCTCCTGCGACCCGGACGACCGCGACCTCTTCCGCGGCGCTGCCACGCCGCTGCCGCTGGTCGACGCGGCCCTCGAGGCCGGGGACGCCGTGATCGCCGAACGTTCCGACTCGCCTCTGATCGACGGCTGGTGGGCCGAGACCTTCGCCGTCGGCTCCGCGCTTGCGGCGCCGATCGGCCGCCGAACCGACGTCGTCGGGGTCATCGCGCTCGACTCTCCCGCCGCGGGTGCGTTCGCGGAGTCCGACGGTCATCTGCTGGCCGACGCCGCGGCACGCCTCGGCGGCATCGTGGAGCTCGCCCGCGCGATGGAGGAGCGAACGACCAATCTTCAGGCCGCCACCACGATCCGGCGCCTGCTCGAGGAGGGATCGCGTGCAACGTCGATCGAGGAGGCTGCCGAAGCGCTTGCGAAGGTGAGCCGCGACGCCCTCGACACCGAGCACGCCAGCGTCTTCCTCGCCGGTGACGACGACCGCATCGCCTACGTGGCAGTCGACGCCCCGGACGACTTCCAGGCGATCGCAAGCGAGCGTCTGGTCGGTTCGTCGGGGCAGGAGTTCCGGCTCTGGCGGCGCCTGACGCGCCAGCGTGAACCGGTCTTCGTCGAGGATGCGGCGCAGAGCCAGCTGATACCGGCTGAGCTGGTCGCGCTGCTGCGGCTGCGCGCGTATGTCGCATTCCCATTGCTGTCCGCGGACAGAGCGCTCGGCATCGTGGTCTGCAGCGACACTCGTGGCCCACGCCACTGGACCGAGGACGAGCGTCAGCTCGTGGAGCAGTTGTCGCTGGAGGGCTCGCTCATCATCGAGAACGCCGCCCTGCGGACCACCAGCGCGCGCCGCATCGACGAGCTGTCGCAGCAGGCCTTCCACGACTCCCTGACGGAGTTGCCGAACCGCTCACTGTTCAGGGACCGGCTCGAGCACGCGCTCGCGCGCACCCGCCGCGGCCATCAGTCGGTCGCCGTCATGCTGCGCGACCTCGACGGCTTCAAGGAGATCAAAGACAACTACGGCCACGACGCCGGGGATCAGGTGCTGATCGCGGTGGCGCAGCGCCTTCGTGCGTCGCTTCGGCCGGCTGACACGGTCGCCCGGCTGGGAGGCGACGAGTTCACGACCCTGCTCGAGGACATCGCCGGTGAGCACGAGGCCACTCGTGTCGCCGAGCGAATCGAGAGCTCGCTGCGCACGCCGTTCGTCGTTGAGGGCAACGAGACAAATCTCACGATCAGCATCGGGATCGCTCTCAACGAGCCCGGTGAGACCAATCCAAGCGACCTGTTGCGCAATGCCGACCGTGCCATGTACAAGGCCAAGCAGGAGGGGAAGGGTGGCCACGTCGTGTACCGGTCACCCGCTGACGGCGGCCGTATCGGAGACCTCGGGGTCAGCGAGGGCGGGTTCCCGTTGCGCGGCCCGGGCATCAGCCGCACTCGCGACCGTGTCGAGGAGAACGGTCCCTCGCCCGGCCGTCCAGATCAGGGCGACGACTAGCGGGTCTGCTCGCCGGATTCGGGCGCTCCTTTTTGGCTGCGCTCGAACGAGACGCCGGCGCCGATGCGCTCGATCGTCGGCGGATGGGTCCCGAACAGCCAGACGAAGATCTTCGGCGGGTCGGGGTCAGCCACATTCGCCACCGCCAGGCCTCGCTCGAGGTCGATGAAGCCGGGAGCATCGCGCGTCAGATCGAGCGCGAACGTGTCGGCCCTGGCCTCGATCCGTCGTGAGAGCTGGTTCGAGACCACACTGGCTCCGAAGGAGACGAGCGCCAGAGCGAGGGCGAACGCGGGCAGGGTTGCCGCCGTCCCCGGTGACGCGCCGGCGCGCCTGGACCAGCACCCGGTCAGCAGCATCACCACGAGCATCGCCGGCGCAGCGACGATCGCGACCCAGATCATGCCGCGGCGCACGTCGTGCTGCCTGACGTGGCCCAACTCGTGCGCGACCACCACGCGCACCTCGCCCGGCTTGAAGCGGTCGATCAGCGTGTCGTAGAGCACCACCCGCTTCGTGTGTCCAAGCCCGGTCACGAAAGCGTTGGCGCTGGTGGTGCGACGGGAGGCGTCGACGACGTAGACCTCCCCCGCGTCCACGCCCGCTCGCCGCGCCAGCTCGGTGACGTCCGTGCGGGTGGCACCCTGCGGCAGCTTCTCGTAGCGGTTGAAGAGTGGCGCCAGCACGACCGGCGCAAGCCACACGAACAGGATCTCGATCACTACCACCGCGGCCGCGCCGGCCAGCCACCAGCGTCGCGGGAAGCGCCGCATCAACCCCAGGAACAGCGCGGCGCCGGCCGCCGCAAGCGCGGCTCCGATGCCGACCGACTTGACCAGGTCCCACGCCCAGCCGCTCCAGCTCTGGGTCACCAGGCCGACGTCTACGGCGCGCTCGCGCGCGATCGCCTCGAGCGGTAGCGGCGCGAGCCGCAACACCGTCACGAGACCCGCCCCGGCGAGCGCTCCGGCGGCCAGCCGGCGACCGCGGCCGGCGCGTTCCAGGAGCGCGAGTGTGCGCCTCGGCGGCCGGGCGACCAGGAAGGCAAGCACTCCCGCCTGCACGGCAAGCGTTCCGAGGCCGAGCCAGCGCTGCCCGGTCCTGAAATCGACCGCGCGCTCCAGTTGCGAGCGCGTGAAGTACGCAGTCTCGCGCACCTCGACGGGATCGATCACGCCGTGCGGTCGCAGCAGCCAGACCGCCGCTTCGGCCACCAGCGCCGCCCCTATCACGGCGGCCGGCAGGCTCAGCCTCCCGTGCCGAAGCGAACCGGACAGTCGCCGCAGCCTCACCGTTGCCACTGTAGCCGCTCGCCGTCAGCGGTCTTGCAGGCCACTTGCGACCGCCGCATCACCGATCGGCGGTCGATAACGTCTGCAGCAAGCGGGGCGGGTTGCGCCATTCGGCGCCTATCGAGGAGGAGAGCAATGCGGAAGACCATGGCAGTCACCATCTTTGCCCTGGCGTCACTGGCGGGAGCGTCCGTGGCTCACGCGGTACCGGTGCAGACCGTCGACTTCACGGCCAAGTACGTCCGCGGCGCCAAGAGCAAGGACTTCGGGGGTATCACCCTCAGGACCCGGCTGACCATCGGCGACACCGCCGGTGGCCTGCGGCCTGCGCTCACGAACACGACCCTGCGCTTTCCCAAGGGCGCGATCGTCAACGCCAAGTACTTCAAGCGCTGCAATCCCAAGAACCTCGAGACCAAGGGCCTGAGGGGATGCGCGAAGGCGTCGCAGATCGGATCCGGCAAGGCTCAGGCCGACGCCCGACCGATCGTCAACGACCCGGTCAACGCCAAGATCACGCTCCTGAACGGCCTGCCTCGCAACGGCAACCCCACGATCATCATCTACGCCTTCCCCGACCTCTCCTCCCCACTCACGATCGTGGGCGAGCTCAAGCGCGGCGGCAAGAACTACGGATACGTGCTCGACGTCGACATCCCCGTGATCCCCACGCTGCCCGGCCAACCGAACGCGGCCGTCTCGACCTTCGACGCGACGACGTTCGACAAGAAGGTCAGGCGCAGGGGGCGCACCATCCACTACATCGAGGGACCGGTGCTGTGCAACGGCACCTTCTTCCTGCTCGACGGCAGCTTCAGCTACCAGAACGGCATCACGAACACCGTCTACGAGCGCTTCACGCTCCGCGGCGGGCCGCGTTGCCGCTAGGGTTTCCCGACCGGGAGGGCTGCCCGGCGTAGGTTCTCCACCGGACATGCGCGTCGCGGTCATCTCGGACATCCACAGCAACCTGCCCGCCCTGAGGGCCGTGCTCGACGACCTCGAGCAGCGCCGGCCCGAAACGATCTGGTGCCTGGGCGACGTGGTCGGTTACGGCGCGATGCCGGATCGGTGCACCGACCTGGTGGCGGACCGCGCAGACCTCTGCCTGGGAGGAAACCACGACCTCGTCGTCTCGGGCGAGCTCGACATCGAGTACTTCACACGCAGCGCTGCGGCCGCCGCCCGCTGGACGATGGAGGTGATCAAGCCCCAGACACGCGAGTTCCTGCGCTCCCTCAAACCGGTCGGCGAAAGCGACGAGGTCGGCCTCTACCACGCCAGCCCGCGCGACCCGGTCTGGGAGTACGTGCTCTCGATCCAGCAGGCCCGTGACTGTCTCGAGCTGCAGGCTCAGCGCGTCTGCCTGATCGGCCATTCGCACATCGCCTGCCACTTTTCGCGCGACAGCGGTGAGACGGAGGGAGCCTTCGCGGCGGCCGGCACTGTGCTCGAGATGGCGCAGGGCGAGTGGCTCGTCAATCCGGGCAGCGTCGGTCAGCCCCGCGACGGCGATCCGCGCGCCTCCTATCTCGTGCTCGACACGGGCGACTGGACGGCCTCGTACCAGCGTGTTGAATACGCGATCGACGAGGCGGCCGAGGCAATCCTGGCCGCTGGGCTGCCGCCCGACCTCGCACAGCGGCTCTATTCGGGGCACTAGATCCGGGGGCGCTGGGTGGCCGAGGGGTTATCTTGAGCCGCATGCTTCGTGCGGGAAGGTGGACGTCGCGGGCGCCGGCCGTCCTGCTCGTCGCGGCGGCGGCCATGCTCGGCGCCTGCGGTAACGACGACCAGGGAAGGCGTCTATCCGCCACCAGGGCATCCGAGCTGCGCTCGACCCTGGCACAGGTGGAGCAGTCGGTGGCATCCGGCGACTGCAACGACGCCGCGGCCAAGGCGCAGACGCTCGAGCAGGAGGCGGCGGACCTGCCGAAGGGAGTGAACTCCGACCTGAGGCGAGCCCTCAGGAGCTCGGCTCAGAGGCTGCAGACGCTGATCAAGCAAGACTGCGGCGCCACCGGCGCGACCGGGCCCACGACGCCGGCCGGCACGACCACCGGAGCGACCACCGACGGGCAGAGCGACAACGGCAAGGACAACAAGCAGAAGCGGAAGCAGGAGCAGAAGAAGCCCAAGAAGGGCAAGGGCAAGCCTGACCAGATCCCGCCGGTCGAGCCACCGGCCGACGAGCAGCCGAGCCCGGACACGGGCGCCACCGGCGACAGTGGCGGGTCCGGAGGGATCCAGCCGTGATCGCGGAAATCCAGAGTGCCTCGACGTGAACATGCTCGGCTCTGAAATCGCGGACCGCTACCGACTCGATCGCCGGCTGGGCGCCGGAGGCATGTCGACCGTGTTCGTGGCGTTCGACAAGGTGCTCGAGCGGGAGGTCGCCGTCAAGCTTCTGGCCGAGCACCTGGCAGAGGACGATGACTTCGTGGCCCGCTTCCGCCGCGAGGCTCTGGCCGCCGCCAAGCTGGTCCATCCCAACATCGTGCAGGTCTACGACTCCGGCCAGGACGCGGGCACCCGCCGCCACTACATAGTCATGGAATACGTCGAGGGCCGCAGCGTCGCCGACATCTTGCGCGAGCGCAAGCAGCTCGGAGTCGAGGAGGCCGTCGACATCGTCTCCCAAGCCTGTCTGGGACTGGACTACGCGCACCGGCGCGGCGTCATCCATCGTGACGTCAAGCCGGGCAACCTGATCATCAACACGGACGGCGTCGTCAAGCTGGCCGACTTCGGCATCGCGAAAGCGGCCGAGGACTCGAAGATCACGCAGATCGGCTCGGTGCTCGGCACCGCCGCCTACCTCTCGCCCGAGCGCACGCGCGGCGAGGAGGCGACGCCGAGCTCGGACGTGTACTCGCTCGGGGTCGTGCTGTACCAGATGCTCGCCGGCCGCGTTCCTTACGAAACCGGCTCGCTGACCGAGCTGGCGCTGAAGCAGCAGGAGGGCGAGCCACCGCCGGTCTCGATCTACAACCCCGAGGTCGGCCCCGAGCTCGAGCGCGCCGTTGCGCGCTGCCTGGCGTCGGACCCCGAGTACCGCTACGCGACTCCGCCCGAGCTGCGTGAAGCGATCGAGGAGGCGCTCCGGGGCCGGGACGCGGAGGTGACGATCGCCCTCGCGACCGCCGCAACCAGGCAGATGGCGGCGGCAGACGTTGCGCCCCGGTCCGCGCCCGCCCCCGTCGTCGCCGAGCCTCCACCACCCGCGCCGGTCTACCAGACATCGGCTCAGCCCTATCCCGCCAGGCGCCGCGGCGTGTTCGGGCGCTTCCTGGCGCTGGCCTTCCTGTTCATGCTGATCGCCACCGTCGTGGCCGCCGTGGTGATCGTCAGCTCGAACAACTCACCGAGCCGCAACTTCGAGCGCGTGGTCCGCACGACCATCGACGACCAGATCAACGGGGTTCGCGACCTGATCGACTCGGGCCAGAAGCAGTACAACAGCGTCCGCAACCTGATCGAGTCCGGCGAGCAGCAATAGAGATGGTCGGCCCGGGCCGCCTGGGTCACCCGCGCCGGCCTGCTGGTGCGCTCCTGAGCAGCGAATGCCCCGTCATGGCAGGGTCCTTCTCGATGCCGAGCAGCTCCAGAGCGGTGGGGATGACGTCGGCCAGAACCCCCTCCCCCAGTTCCAGGCCCGGCACGGTGACGATCAGCGGCACCGGGTTGGTGGAGTGAGCTGTGTCCGCGCTCCCGTCCGGCTCCAGCATCTCGTCCGCGTTGCCGTGGTCGGCCGTCACGATCAATGCGCCGCCGTGCTCGTGCACCACCGACACGACCTCGCCGAGGCAGCGGTCCACCGTCTCGACGCCCCGCGTGGCGGCCGGGATGCTGCCGGTGTGCCCGACCATGTCCGCGTTGGCGAAGTTGATGATGCCGAAGCGAAAGGGCTGCCCCTGCTCGATGTGGGAGCGCCAGTGGGCAACGAACTCGCCCGCCGCCTCGGAGGCGCTCATCTCCGGCTTGTGGTCGTAGGTGGGGACGTCGCGCGGCGAGGGCACGAGTGAGCGCTCCTCGAGCGGGTACGGCTCCTCCACCCCGCCGTTGAAGAAGTAGGTCACGTGCGGATACTTCTCCGTCTCCGCCACGTGCAGCTGAGCGTCGCCGCGCGCGGCCAGCAACCTGGCCACCGTGGTCTCGGGCCGGGCCGGCTCGAACGCGACCGGGTAGGTCCAGCCCTGCCGGTAGCGGGTCATCGTCGTCAGGTGCAGGCGCACGCCGGGGGCGCGCTCGAACTCGCCGAAGTCCGGCTCGGCCAGCGCTCGCACGAGCTGGCGCATGCGGTCCGGGCGGAAGTTGAAGCAGATGATGCTGTGGGCGTCCCCGACCGGACCCGATCCCTGCGGCTCGTCCGCCGCCGGCCCGACGAGGGTCGGCTGGATGAACTCGTCGGTCTCTCCGCGCTCGTAGGCCTGCTCGACGGCCGCCTGCGCCGTCGGCGCTCGCAGGCCCTCGCCCCGCAGCAGCAGGTCGTATGCGCGCCTGGTTCGATCCCAGCGGCTGTCGCGGTCCATCGCCCAGTAGCGCCCGGTCACCGAGCCGATCCAAGCGCGCGTGCCCTGCTCCGCCGCCACGTCGAGCCAGAGCTGCGCCTGCGCCAGATAGGCGGGCGAGGACGTCGGTGAGGTGTCGCGGCCGTCGGTGAACGCGTGCAGCACCAGCTCGGGCACGTGCTCGCGAGCAGCAAGCTCGATGCAGGCGCGCAGGTGGTCCATGCTCGAATGCACTCCGCCGTCCGAGACGAGCCCCAGCAGGTGCAGCCGCCCACCACGCCGAGCCGCGGCACAGGCCTGCTTCAGCGCCTCGCTCTGGAACAAGCTTCCATCCTCGACGGCGTCGTCGATGCGCACCAGGTCCTGCTTGATGATCGATCCGGCACCGAGATTCAGGTGTCCGACCTCCGAGTTGCCCATCAGTCCGTCCGGCAGGCCGACGCTGCGGCCCGAGGCACTCAGCTGCGTGTGCGGGTAGCTCGACCACAGCTCGTCGAACATGGGCGTGTCGGCGAGCGAGATCGCGTTGCCGGGACCGTCCGGCGCCAGGCCCCAGCCATCGAGCACCACCAGCGCGAGCGACGGCACGGGCAGGGCGCCGGGGCCGGGAGGCAGACTCATCGCGCGGCGGCGCTCGACCGTCGATGGAGCGCTCATCGCACCGTCGCGGCCGCCACGATGGCCGCGAACTCGTCCGGGTCGAGGCTGGCGCCCCCCACCAGCGCGCCGTCTATGTCCTGTTGCGCCAGCAGCTCCGCCGCGTTGCCTGCGTTGACGCTGCCGCCATAGAGGATCCGCATGTGCTGCGCCGCGTCGCTGTCGCGGTCCCCGACCAGCGCGCGCACGAAAGCGATCGCCTCCTGAGCCTGATCCGGGGTTGCCGTGCGCCCGGTCCCGATCGCCCAGATCGGCTCGTACGCGAGCACCACGAACGGCAGCAGGCCGTCCTCGACCTGGGCCAGGTCCACCTGCACCTGCTGCCGCAGCTTGCGCTGCATCTCTCCGGCGTCACGCTCCTCCTCCGTCTCGCCGACGCAGAGGATCGGGCTCAGCCCCGCCTCCAGCGCCGCCGGCACCTTGCGCTGCAGCGCTCCGTCGGTCTCGCCGAAAAGCGCGCGACGCTCGGAGTGGCCGAGGATGACGGTGCTGACCCCCAGCTCGAGCAGCATCGGTATCGAGACCTCGCCGGTGAACGCGCCCTCCGGCGCCTCGTGCACGTTCTGAGCTCCCACGCGCAGGCCTGAGTCCAGCGTGTGCTCGACGACGGTTCGCAGCGCGGTGAACGCCGGGCAGATCGTGACATCGACCCCGCGCCTGCGGTCGAAGCGAGCGAGGAAACGGGCCAGGAACGCCTCGGCCTCCTCGTTCGTCTTGTTCATCTTCCAGTTGCCGGCGATCAGGGGCCGGCGCATGCTCTCTACGTTGGTGCTCACCGCCGGCCCTCCGTGAGACAGGGTCTCGCTGTAGGTCTAGGCATCTTGGAGCACCTCGAGACCCGGCAGTGGCTTTCCCTCCAGGAGTTCCAGTGCCGCTCCGCCGCCGGTCGACACGTGCGTCATCGAGGCCGCCAGCCCGAAGCGCTCGACAGCCGCCGCAGAATCGCCGCCGCCGACCACCGTGGTCGCGTCCGAGCCCGCCATCGCCTCGGCGACCGCTCGCGTGCCGGCCGCGAACGGCTCCAGCTCGAAGGCTCCCATCGGGCCGTTCCAGAACACCGTCCGGGCTCGGCCGATCTCGTCGGCGTAGGTCTCCGCCGTGCGCAGGCCTATGTCGAGGCCCATCCAGTCGTCCGGCACGTCGACGCCGTCGATCTCGCGCCGCTGCGCGCCCCCGTCGAAGCGGTCGGCGATCACGAGGTCGCGGGGCAGTTCGAGCCGGCAGCTCGACTGCGAAGCCCGCTCCAGCGCACGGACTGCCAGCTCGACGCCCTTCTCCTCCACCAGCGAGTCGCCCGTGGGCCTTCCCTGGGCGCGAAAGAAGCTGAAGCACATCGCGCCGCCGATCAGGATCGCGTCCGCCAGCTCGAGGAAGCGCTCGATGACGCCGATCTTGTCGCTCACCTTCGCTCCTCCGAGCACGACCACGAAGGGCCGCTCCGGGTCCTGCACGAGGCGATTGAGAAAGGTCACCTCGCGCTCGAGCAGGAGCCCCGCCACGGCCGGCAGCTGCTGCGCCACGCCGACGGTTGTGGCGTGAGCGCGGTGCACGGCGCCGAAGGCATCGTCGACGTACAGCTCCGCCAGCGATGCGAGCGCCCGCGCGAGCTGCGGGTCGTTGCTGGTCTCACCGGGCTCGAAGCGACAGTTCTCGAGCATCAGGATCTGGCCCGGCCCGAGCTGGGACGCGGCCCGCTCCACGTCCGGGCCGACCACCGCCGCGGCCTGCTCGACGGGCGCCCCCGTCAGCTCCGCCAGCCGGCGCGATACCGGCGCCATCGACAGTTCGGGCTCGCGGTCCTTCGGTCGCCCAAGGTGCGACACCAGCACGAGCCTCGACTCGCGCTTGCGCAGATGCTCGATCGTCGGCAGCGCCGCGCGCACACGGCCGTCGTCGGCGACCTCGACCTTCCCGTCGCGCTTCTCCAGCGGCACGTTGAAGTCGACGCGCACCAGAACCCGCTTGCCGTCGACGTCGACGTCCCTGACGGTCTTCTTCGGAAACAGTCGCCGGCGCTCCGTGGCGGCCACAGTCAAGACGTACGACCTACAGCACCTTCGCCGCCAGCTCCACCAGGCGGCACGAGTAACCCCACTCGTTGTCGTACCAGGCGAACACCTTCACGAAGGTGTCCGCCATGACCATCGTGAGTCCGGAGTCGAAGATCGCCGAGTACGGCGACTTGTTGATGTCGGTGGAGACGATCGGATCCTCGGTGTAGGCCAGGATGCCCGCGTAACGATCGGATCCGGCAGCCTCTTGGAAGAGGCGGTTGACGTCCTCGATCGAGGTCTCGCGCTCCACTTCGCAGACCAGGTCCACTATCGAGCCGGTCGCGATCGGCGCTCGCACCGAGGTGCCGTTCAGCTTGCCCTTCAGCTCCGGCACCACGAGGCCGATCGCCTTTGCGGCGCCGGTCGAGGTCGGTACCAGGTTGATCGCCGCCGCGCGCGCACGACGGAGGTCCTTGTGCGGCATGTCCTGGAGGCGCTGGTCCGACGTGTAGGCGTGGATCGTCGTCATCAGGCCGCGCCGGATCCCGAGTGCGTCGTGGAGGACCTTCGAGATCGGCGCCAGGCAGTTGGTCGTGCAGGAGGCGTTGGAGATGATGTGGTGCGACTCGCGGTCGTAGGCGTCATCGAAGTTGACGCCGAGGGCGACGGTCACGTCGGGCTCCTTGGCGGGAGCCGAGATGATCACCTTGCTGGCCCCGGCCTGAAGGTGCTTGGAGGCGTTGTCGCGGTCGGTGAAGAGACCGGTGGACTCGACCACCACGTCCACACCCAGCTCGCCCCACGGCAGCTTGGCCGGATCGCGCTCGGCCAGCACCTTGAGTGGCTTTCCGTCGACGTCGATCGTGTCGCCAGAGGAGGTCACCTCTGCCGGAAATGGCCCCAGCGTGGAGTCGTACTTGGTCAGGTGAGCCAGCGTGGCGGCGTCGGTGATGTCGTTGACGGCGACGAACTCGAGGTCCGCGTCGCGCTCCCACGCGGCCCGGAAAAGATTGCGACCGATGCGGCCGAAGCCGTTCACACCGACCTTCACTGGCATTTGGCGGTTCCTCCTCAGGTGGCGAGCTGGGGGCGCGCGCCAGCGATGCGGTCGCGGCGCGCAACCGAATCTATCAACGGCGGTCTATCCGCCGTCCGGACCTCCATGAACGTGGCGGCCGTTGCGAGCAGCAGCCGCCGGCAATCGCCAGCCCCGATCAGGAAGCCGCGCTTGCCTCCCCGGTGCTGGGCCTGACGGTCGCCGGAGCGTCGCTCAGGCGGCGCACGTGCTCGGGCCAGAAGTCGCGCGATTGCTGGGGAAGCCAGCGCGACTTGCCCGCCATCAGCGCATCGTCGGCGCACGCCAGCAGTTCCTGCGCCGTCTCCCCGTCCTGCGGGTAGATCGCCCAGCCCATGCTGGCACTGAGCGTGCGGTCGCCGATCCTGATCAGGGATAGGCCCCGCTGGAGCCGGCTGGCCAGTGCCATCACCTCCACCGTGCTGGTCTCGGGAGCCAGCACGGAGAATTCGTCGCCTCCCTGGCGGGCGACGGTGTCCTGGTCGCGCACGGTAGCGGCAAGCGCTTGGCCAACCTCGCGCAGCACGCGATCTCCCTCCAGGTGCCCGTGCTCCTCGTTGACGTCCTTGAAGCGGTTCATGTCCAGCAGCATCACTGCAAAGCTGCGCCGGTGCCGCTCGTGCCGTGCGATCTCGTAGTCGAGGCGCTCGTGGAGCCTGCGGTAATTGCCGACCCCGGTCAGCGGATCCCGGCGCGCAAGCTCCTCAAAGGCGTCGCGCCCGGCCTCCAGCCGCTCGCGAAGATGCATGATGACCGTGGTCGCCAGCACCAGGCTGGGCACGCACACCAGCAGCAAGCGAAGCGTCTCGCTGCTGCTGACCTGTGGGTCCAGGAGCGGCGCGGCGCAGCCTGCCGAGATCAGCAGCAGATAGGCCGCCACGACCATGCGGCTCTGGAAGCAATAGGCAACGAATACCAGCACCAGGATGTACAGCCACGCATACAGGCCCCCTCTGGCATGGGTGCCCGCGATCACGGCCGTCACCATGAACGTGCCGGTGAGCGGGATCGCGTGCAGCCAGGCGGCCGGCAGCAGGTCCCACTCGGTCCAAAGGCAGGCGAGCCCCGCGGTCACGGCCAAGGCCACCATCACGAACAGCCAGTCCGGTGGCGCCGGGTCGAGCGTAATCAGGCTCGGCAGCGCGATTGCCGCGCCGGCGCAGAACAGCAGGCCTCCGAGCCGCCCGATTGCCAGGCGAGCCCGCTCCTCTTCCGCAGCGGCCGGCGGCAGCAGCTCTCCCGCCGTCCCGCGCGCGGCCTTCCTGGCCTCCTTGGTCTGCGTCTCCACCTGCTGGGTCATCCTTGATCCCGGCCACCGAGCGTACTAGGAAAGGATGACTCGCGCTACGGGCGCGGTGCGCTACGGGGCCGGGCGCGCGTCTTCGCGCACGTGCGGGTACTGCGTCGTCTCGCCGCCGGAGGTGATCGGCGCCTGCTGCTTGCAGGGGGAAGCCTGGCCGTCGGTGCCCTGGTAGAAGAACTCGATGATGCGGTTTCGCAGGTCCTCCGAGAAGGTCGGCGAGGCCGGCGCCAGGTCCGGGTATCCGCCGTTGGCGCAGTTGCGCGAGTCGAACATCTCGAGCCCGCTCGGCAGCTTGCGATAAGCGCCCGGCGCGAAGTAGGCGTTGGCACGGTTGGGCCCGATCCGGCGCGGATAGCTGGCCAGCGTCTCGGGGTTGACAGGCACGCTAAGGCGCAGCGCCCGCACGTCGTCGCCCGGCTTGTCGTTGTAGCCCAGCGACGCCGTGATGTTGGCGAAGAAAGCGCTGAACTCCTGCCTGTAGAGGCCCAGCCAGCGCAGGAACGGGTTGAAGTTGCGCAGGAACGGATCGAGCTGGCCGAGCAGCGGCCGCAGGTCGTCGAGGAACCTGGTGCCGGCCGGGAAGCCGGCCTTGGAGGCCGTGACCGCCGGTCCGAGCGCCTGCATGAAGTAGTTGAACTCGGGAGCCAGGTCCTGGAGGCTACGCAGGGTCGTGCTCGCCTGCCGCGCCCACGGGTGCAGGTCGGTGATCAGCGGGTTGGTGTTCGCCGCGTAGGACTCGAACCGCCTCAGGGTCTTCTTCGACTCCTGGATGAAGGTCGGCAGGGCGATGAACGTCTCGCTGATCTGGCGGTCTCGCTGAGCGGTCGTGCTGAAGACGTTGTTCGAGTTGACGATCAGATCGGCGAGCGCCTGATCGCCCGCCGTCAGCGCCTTGAAGAAGGCGCCGGTGTTCTTGATCAGCAGTCTCGTGGCGCGGCTCTGAGAGTTCAACACCTTCAGAACCTCGTTGGTATCGACCGCGAAGGGCTCCAGGTAACCGAGCGCGTCGGAGAAGTTGGCGGAGTTGCTCGTGATCCCCTGAGCCACCTCTTGCTGCCAGACCTGGAACGCCGTGCGCGTCTTCTTGTCGAACGAGCGGAAGATCTCATCCAGCTCGACCGTGGAGGCGATGTTCTTCGTCTCCAGGTGACCGTCCTCCGCCAGCGGCTGTGCTCCCTTCGTGCCGGGGGTAATCTCGATGTACGTCTCGCCGAGCAACGTCTTCTGGCGCAGGATGCCGCGAGCGTCCGAGGCGACCGGCGCGTACTTCTCGTCCATCTGAATCGTCGCCTGCGTGAGACCGTCGTCGCCAAGCTCGATCTTCTTCACCTTGCCGACGGGGACGCCGGAGATCCGCACGTCGGCCTCCTGGGCCAGCTGCGTGGCCTCGTCGAAGGAAGCGGTGAACTGGTAGCCGCGAGGCTTCAATGGCACAGGGCCACCGAACGCCGACCAGAGGAACAGCAGCAGGCCGAAGCACGACAGCGTGAACGTCGTCATGATCAGGATTCGGCCGAGTGTCGGTGCTTGCTTCTGCATGGGCTACGGGCAGGCCTGCTCTTGTGTCGGTGGGTTCAGGAGGTCGATGATCGTCGACAGCTGGCGATCGGCCTTTCGCACGCTCTGGAGGATGCCGAGGCTGCGGCAGGTGGTCAGGATCAGCCCGCGACGCACCGGGCCGTGCGCGTCCTGTGCCGTGAAGGCCGAGGCCGCGATGTGCACGCCCCAGATCGTGTAGAAGAGGAAGCCCTCGGCCTGGCCGGGCGGGTTGTAGGCCCAGCCGTTGACGAACTTGTTGAAGACGCCGAAGCTCTTCTCGAGGTCGGGCGTCACCGCCGCCAGGTCGCGGTTGGCCGGGCGCAGCGCCTTCACGGTTGGCTGCACGTCACGCGCGAACGGCCGAATTTGATCCCTAACCGGCCCGGTGGTCTTGCGGAAGAAGGTGCGTGACTTGCGCATCGAGTCCGGGAACGCCTTCACGCCAGGAAGCAACGACCGCGTGGCCGGACCAAGATCCCGGGCGACGTTGTCGGCGGACGTGAGGGCACGGTTGGTCGACTGCAGCGCATCGGGCAGCAGCCGGATCGTCTCGCGCAGACTCCTGTCCTGGCTTGCGAACGACCCGAAGACAGCCGAGGTGGAGTCGACCCACTCGGCCAGCTCGGTGTCGTGCTTGCCGAGCTCGGTGGCGAGCAGCTGGAAGTTGTGGATCAGATTGGCAAGGTTCTTCCTTCTCAGGGCGACCTGGCTCGTGATCTTCTCGATGTCGCGGTTGGTGGGCTCGAAGCGCTTCAGTACCGCCGAGAGGTTGCGCCCCTGGCCCGAGAGGCCCTGGCCGGCGCCGTTCAGCAGCAGCAGCAGATAGTCACGCGTGTCCTTGTCGAGCGCGGCCCAGAACTCCTCGAGGTTGACATTCGGGAGCGTCGAACGGATCGGGAGCGTGTAGCCGTCCGTGACCTTCTCGGCCGAGGCCGAGCCCGGGTCCAGCTCGATGATCATGTCGTTGAGGCCCGTCTTCGGGCGCAGGAGCATGGACGCGTCCTTCTTGATCATGTCCGCGTACTTCGGCTTGACCGTCATCGTGATCACGGCTCGGCCGTTGTCGAGCTGAACCTTCTTGACGTCACCGACAGCCACGCCGGCAATGTCGACCGTCTGGCCCTGGCCCGGCATGACCGACTGTGCCGTCGAGAACTCGCCCTTGAGCTCGAAAAAGTCGCTGCCGAGCACGGGCACCCAACCGGGCAAATAGAAGCGCTGGTTGGAGAGGATGTAGCCGCCGACCGCGAACGCCAGCACCATCAGCACCAGGATCGCGATGAAGTCGCGCAGGTGCTTTTGGATCGCCCTGGTCACGGGCCGACCCTCGCGTCCGGGGGTCCTGCCGCCGCGGCCGGGCCGTTGAGGTCCGGCGGCTTCTGCTTGTAGCAGGCGGAGTTCGGCTTGTAGGGAGGCTTCTTCTTCGGGCGCGCCGGGCGCGTACCGAGCGGCGGAACGATCGCGTTGCCGAACAGTTGAGCGTCGACGGCGGTACGGCCGGGGAGCTTCCCGCTCTTGACGATGTTGGCCCCGCCACCGGTCTGGACGCGCGTGTACTGGCCGTTGCCGTCGAAATCCTGGCCCTCACCGGTGAAGCCGGTCACGAGGTACCAGAACTCCTTGAAGGTCTGAGCGCCGGTGGTGGCGGCGCCGTCCTGGAGCACGGCGTCGCCCGCCGGCAGGATGACGTTGCTGAAGCAGCGGCTGAAGTTGTTCGTCTGCCTGTTGAAGGCGATCGACCTGTTGACCACGCGGGCAAAGCTGGCGGTCATCGGCCTCAGGTCCTTCAGCAGGCCGCCCAGCTCCGGCCTCGACACAAGCGCCGTGAACTGCGTCAGCCACGGACCCGCCGCGGTGATCGTGGCCGGCGTCTCCTGGACGACCGGTATGAACCTGCGCACGAACTCTCGCGTCGATGGCAGCGCGTCGGCGAAGTGGCCGAAGTAGGAGTCCGCCTGCTCGAGCGTCGGCCCGAGCAGCCGTATCGCCTTTGCGAGATTGTCCTGCTCAGAGGCGATCGCCGCCATCGTGATGTTGAAGTTGGTGAACAGGTCCTTGAGCTGCTCCTCGTTGCGGCCGAGGCCGCCGAGCGTCTTTTGAAGGCCCGCGATCAACTTGCGCAGGTCGCCGCGCTCGGTGCCGAGGAAGGCCTCGTTGACCCGTGCCGCTCCCTTGACCGTGCCCGGGGCATAGGTCAGCGAGTCGTTGAGCGCCTGCCCGGCGGATTCGCCCTGCACGGCCGGGTCCTGCGTGATGTCGTCCTGTGCGGACGGCTTGCGCACGAGACCGTCGCCGAACCCTTCCAGCAGCTTCTGGAGGTCCCTGCGCGTGTCCTTCTGCAGCGAGGTCAGGATGTTGTCGAGCTGCACCGGATAGGCCGTCTGGGTGACGGGAATCGTGTCGCCGTCGTCGATCGTCGGCCTGGCCGGCGTGCCGGGGCTCACGTCGACGAAGAAGTTGCCCTCGAGGAAAAGCCGCGGCCGGATCTTCAGCGTGGCGTCCTCGTGGATCGGCAGGCCCTCGTCCTTGACCTCCATCGTGACCACGGCGAGGTTGGAGTCGTCCAAGTGCTCGACGCCGGTGACCGTGCCGACCTCGACGCCCGCGACCCGCACCGGCGAGTCGAGGCGGATGTTGGCGGCCGACTCGAAGACGCCCTTGAACTCGAACGGCTGCTTCCATGGCAGCGACTTGCTGAAGGCCAGGAAGGTGGCGATCATGATCAGGAAGACCGCGATCAGGCCCGCACGCAGCGGTGAAACGCGGTGCTGAAGTCGTTGCGGACTCTTGATCACCCTCGGTCTGCCTCCCGCCGCCGTCACTGCTTCACCGCCTTCTCGGGCTTCTGCTCGTCCGTGCTCGTCCCCTGTGCGCCGGGGATGTTGCCGATCGACTGGCGGCCCTTCGCGTAGGTCTCCTTGCCGCCCTCGCATTCACGCGTCTGGCCCGGCCCTGCGGTGTTCGGGTATTGGTTCACGTGCAGGTAGTTGCGCGACGAGTTGGTGATGTCCGGCCCACCGCCGTTGGCGGGAGCGGACGCGGGGCCGGTCTCGTTGTTCGGGCCCTGCGGCGTGATGATCGGGATGAACCGCCACCAGGTGCCGTTGGCGTCGCCCTCCGAGGCCAGGAAACTGGCGTTGCGCATGAAGAGGCCGATGTAGTTGCAGACGGTCTGGGCCGGCGTCAGGTATTGCAACGTCGGGTCGAGTGCGTCGACGGTGTCGATCAGGTCGCGAATCCCGATCGGGACCACCGGGTCATTCGAGAAGCGCTGGAGCGCTCGCAGGAAGCCGGTCAGCTCGTTGTTGAGGCTGACCGAGCGCCGCGTCGCGCTGACGCCCGTCACGAAGCCATCGGCGAGGTCCCTGTGCGAAGCGCGCAGCGCCTTAGTGCCGGGCTGCAGCTCGGTGAAGAACTGATCCGTGTTCTCGAGGAAGGCGTGCAGGCGCGGGAACACCTCGGTGGCGGTATCGAGGCCGCTGGGCCCGAGGCGGATGGACTGCTCGATGTAGGGCCGCGACACCTCCGCGAACGCCGTGAAGGTGGTGGCGAGGTTCGTGAACAGCTCGCCCTGGATGTCCGCGACCGGCGCCACGATGCGCGCTGCGTCCCCCTGCTCCTTGAAGAAGTCCTTCAGGTCGGCGTCGATGCCGGTGATGTTCTTGAACACGGCCTCGGCGTTGATGGCCAGCGGAACCAGCGCCTCGATGGCGCGGTTGATGCTCTCGCCGCGACCCGCGAAGGCACTGCCGTAACCGCCCTCGTTGACCTGGATCGCCCGCTGGGTCTTGGTGTCGAACATGCTGTAGAACTGATCGATGTCAACAGGCTGCGTCTTGGCGTAGCTGGTGACCGGTATGCGGTCGCCGTCGGCGAATCCCTTCGACGACGTGCCCCTGGTGATCTGGATGTACTTCAAGCCGAGGGCAGACCGGGGCCGGATGATGATCTTGGAGTCGACCGGCAGCGGTCGCACCCTGGTCTCGAGCTTGAGGTCGAGGATCGACGCGTACGAGCCGTCCTCCTTCTGCACCGGCGTGATCTTGTCGATCACCCCGACACGCAGCCCCCCGATGCGCGCCTCGTTGCTGCGCACCAGGTTGGCGGCGGTGGGCACCTCGGCGGTCAGCCTGTACGAAGGAACCCACGGAAGTCCCTGGTTGGCGTTGTAGGCCAGGAAGACCGCGACCACGATCACGAGCGTCGTCGCAACGCCGACCAGCACGGGGTTGGAGGCGATCGCGGTGGCGCCGGTGCGTCGGCGGCTCACTGGTCACCTCCGAGCAGGTAGTCCAGCATCGGGTCGCCCGGGTTCTGCTGCTTGATTCCCGGTGACCGCTGGGGCGCCGGCTGGCTGGGCGACTGTGCCTGCGGCCGGGGCTCGTGAGCCGCAGTGCCAGGGGCGCCACCGGCCGATTCGCTGCCGGTGGAGCTGGAGCTCTTCTGCTTGCTCTTGCTCCTGCCGGAGACGTCGCCGCCCGAGATCATCCTGGCGAGCCTGCGCGCGACGGTTGAGGCGGACGCGTTCGAGGTGGCGGCCGAGCTTGCGCTCGAGCTGCCCGCCGTCTGGAAGTTCGCCGAACAGCCGATCGTGGGAGTGATCGAGTAGCCGGAGCAGATCGTGACGATCAGGTTGTTGCGTAGGTAGTGCCCGACCTCGTCGAATCCGTTGAAGCTGAGCGTCTGGTAGAAGAGCACGTCCAGGAAGCGCTCGATCCCCTGGTGGGCGTCGAGGTCGGTCAGCAGCAGGCGCAGGTTCCTGATCACGGGGCGTGCGCGAGCGGTAAGCCGGGAGAGCTGGTCCGCAAGCGGCTTGGCGCCCACGAGCGCGGGCCGCCCGATGTCCGCGGCGTTGCCGAGACTCTGAAGTGCCGCCGTGGAATTGGTGGAGAACGGGCCCAGCGCCTTCATCAGGCGGCTGACGTCGGGCCCCGAGGCGCGCAGGTCCGAGACCACCGGCTCCATCGCCTGCGAGAGCGCGGCAAAGCGCTGCATGAACGGCCGCAGCTCGCGCAGGAAGGGCGGGAACTTTTGAAGATTGCGCTCGAAGTCCTTACGGTTCTCCGCCGTCACCTGCGCCGGAATGCGCGACTGGACGAAGAACTGCGCAGTTCCCTTGCGGTTGGCTGCCCAGGACTTGAAGATGCGGTCGGCGTCGGCGGTCAGTTGCTTCAGCATCCGGTTCTGGCCGGCGAGGATGCGCACGAAGTCGTCGAACTCCTTCAGTGCCGGGTTGCCGCGACGGATCACCTCCTTGAGGTCCTGGCCCCGCGCCGCGAGGCCGGTGCCGAACTCGTTCAGGAGGATCGAGAGGCGCTCGCGATAGGGACGGCGCTGGATGTTGTTGATCAGGTCGGCGTCGACAGGCGTGACCGTGTTCTCGACCGGAAGCAGGTACTGGCCGGCGCCGGGCTCGCCGTCGCGGATCTTGTCCAGCGGCGCCGCCTCCGGTTGCCCCGGCTCGCGCGGCTGCGTCGGGGAGCACTCGACAAGCTTCTCGCCGATCACCGACTGCAGGCGTACCTCGCACTTCGCGTCCTTGCGGAAGTCCTTGAATCCATTGCGCTGGATGTCGAGGATGATCGCGGCCTTGTGGTCGGCCGTTACGTCGAGCGAGTCGACGACACCGACCTTCGCGCCCGCCACCTTCACGTCCTGGCCCTTGATCAGGAAGGACGCGTTGTCGAAGATGGCGCGCACCTTGTAAGCACCGTTGTTGTCGTTGCCCGCTCCCGCGGAGAGCACGACCACGGCCGGGACGACCAGCAGCAGCAGCAGGACTGTCACGACGCGTCTCATGGTCCGGGCGGCCTCGCGGCCGGGTCGCAGTCGGCGGCAGTCAGCCTGCCGTCGTCGGTGAACGGGTTGGAGCCGTCAGGCGCCGGCTGCTGCGCCCCACCCGGGCAGCGGCGCTCGGCGCGGCGGTTCTTGAAGGCATCGCTGCGCTCGGCCGGAGTGAGCGGGGTAAGCGTTCCGTCACCACCTGTGTCATCGAAGCGGAAGGCGTCGAAGATCGGCTGCACCCGGGCGTAGTGACCGTTGGCGTCGTAGTACGCGGTCGCCTCGGCGAACTTGGAGATCCAGGCGGTGAAATCGGGTGCATATGGCCGCAGGAACTCGATCACCTTTTGCGACTTTTGCAGAGCCTTGACCGAGTTCTTCGAGTTGCTGGACGCAACCTTTGCCAGTGTGGGCAGGTCCCTCAGCATGTCGGTCAGGTCGTTGGTCTTGCCCTGCTGGCGCAGCAGCCGGCCGAAGTCCCGGAACGTCGGCGTTCCCCGCCTGATCAGCTTGTCGAGCCGGGCGAAGAACGGCTGAAGCCTGGGCACGATCGGCTTGGTGACGTTGGTGAGCTTGTCGAGCTCGTCGAACGCACCCCGCAGCCGGACGAAGGTGGTGTTGGCCTTGCGCAGGGTCGTGGGCAGGAACTTGAGCGCCCGCGCGAGCTGGACGTTCTCGTCGCCGATCGCCTTCACGACCTGGTTGGTGTTGGTGACGAAGCCGGTCACGTCGGAGCTGCGGGCGGCGAGCGCGGTGACCGTGCGAGATGCGTCGACGATGAACCTGTTGAAGACCTCCTGGTCGGCTGCCAGCTCCTGCATCACCTGGGAGGTCGATCCGAGCGCGTCTCCGAAGTACTTAAGAGTGTCGTTCAACTCGCCGCCCTTGCCGACGTACCAGGCCGAGAAGCCGGCCAGCACGTTCTGGAGCGAGCGGCGGGTCTTGCTGTCGAAGGTGTTGAAGAGCTGGTCGAGGTCGACGGCCGTGGTCGTCTCGTCGGCCTGGAGCCAGCCTCCCTCCTTGATCTCCGGAGCATTGTTGGGCCCCGGATGAAGCGAGATGTTGCGGTTCGCGATGCTCGGAAGGGAGATGACGCGGACTATGGCGGTCGTGCCCTTGTGCAGCGGGGCAAAGGCGTCCTCGACCTCGATCGTGATGTCGGCCTGGTTGTTGTCCGACAGCGCGATGTTGGTGATGTTGCCGACCTTCTTGCCGGCGACCTGCACCTGATTTCCGTTTACGAGCTGGTTCGCGTTCTGGAGGCGGACGTGGTAAGTCGTACGGCCGCCGGCCCCGAACATCAGGATCCCGACAGCCACGATCGCAGCAAGAAGCGAGCCTATGGCCGCGCCGCGTGCGATCGTCACCCTCTCCGTCCCCTTGTCCTATTTGACCCTTGTCGTGGGATTCCGCCCCTACTCCCCTAACGACCCAGAGGGGCGGCCGTCCGCGGCCGCCCCTCGCAGGTCTACTTCGCCGTTACGTACCTAGCACGAAACAGTGTCTGTTGGCGACAACTTCTCGCCGTTCTCGTAGCTGAAGTCGAACTTCCACAGGCGCCCGCCCTTCGGGCACCTACTTCCGTTCTGTAGGTAGTTGATCTTCTTCTTCTTGCCGCCCTTCTTCACCGTGACCGTGCCGCCGGTGTTGACCTGGAACTTGGTCAGCGTGGCGCCCGGCTGGCCTGGCAGAGTCGGAACCGGCGGGACCGGAATCGACAGCTTGGTGCCGCTCAGCTTGCCCACCAGGACCAGCGGCGAGCTCAGCTCCGGGATCACGTAGAGCAGGTAGCGCTTGTGGGTGCCGTTGAAGGCCGTCACGGTGCCCTGCACGGGCGCCTCGACGACGGGGCGACCGTCAGCGGTCAGCGTGCCCTTGCCTACCCGAGCCTTCTTGGAGCAACCCTTTACGCCGCTCTTCTCTAGCTTCTTCGGGTCGCAGGTCGCAAAGGACTTGTAGCCGAGCTTGGTGCCCTTGGGCAGGTTCACGACCGTGTTCAGCACCGGCGAGGCCTTGCCGATCGGGGCAGGCGCTGGCTGGCACTGCTTGTCGGCGGCGCAGGTGATCGAGAGCGTGACGGTCACCTTGAAGCCCTTCTTGGGCTTTGTAGAGCTCTGCTTGATGTCGAGCGTCTGGGTTTGGCCGCCCGGACTCGTCACGGGATCTCCCTGGGCGACCGCAGCCGCCATCGCGAGCGTGGCCAGCAGGCCAAGCGCTGCTATTACGAACTTAGGCATAGAAATGTCTCTCCTCCGTCCACTAGACCCCGGCACCCGCAGGGGGCCACCGGCCTTCCGCGGCCATCTTAACGACTTGTGATCAAGCGTATAACCGGTTGGCGGTTAAGCGCAAATTAAGCTGCGAGCGGCATTTTTGCGATTCTGAAGCCGCTTCTCGGCCCGACGCTAGCCGGTGCGATGCAGCTGCTCGTGCAGGCGTCGCGCCACCTTGCCCGGCAGGCCCGGGACAGCCTCGAGCTCTTCGCGCGTGGCACCCATGAACCGTTCCGGCGAACCGAAGTGCCGCAGCAGCGTCCGCTTGCGGGCGGGCCCGATCCCCGGCAGCTCATCGAGGATCGAGGTTTTCATCGAACGGTCCCGCCGGATCCGATGATGGTCGACGGCGAAACGGTGCGCCTCGTCGCGCAGACGCTGGAGCAGCTGGAGCGCCACCGATACGCGCGGAAGCACGATCGGCCGGCCGCGTCCCGCCACGAATAGTTCCTCCAGCCGCTTGGCCAGGCCCGCCACCATGACGCCCTCTTCCCGAAAGCGCTCCAGCGACCTCAGCCCGCTGGAGAGCTGACCGCGGCCGCCGTCGATCACGATCAAGCCGGGCAGCGCCGCGAAGCTGGCGTCGTATGCCGAGTCGTGAGGTGAGCGCTCCTTCTGCTCCAGGTACTGAGCCATGCGACGCGCCAGCACCTCCTCGATGGCGGCGAAGTCGTTCTGGCGCCCGTTCAGCCCACGAACCTTGAAGCGGCGGTAGTCGGACTTCTTGGGAGCGCCGCCCTCGAACACGACCATCGACGCGACCGGATGCGTGGAACCGAGATTCGAGACGTCGAAGCATTCGATTCGCACCGGCAGCGACTCCATGCCGAGCAGCTCACGCAACTCGTCCAGCGCGTTGACGCGCTGCTGGCGGCGGCGCTGGCTGCGCAGCTTGTCCTGCTCGAGCGCCAGCCGGGCATTGCGCTGCGCGAGCTCGAAGATGCGCCGCTTGTCGCCGCGACGAGCGTGACGGATCTCGACCGGGCCGTCGCGACGCTGCTCGAGCGCTTCGACCAGGCCCTCCGCCTCGGTGAGCGAAGCCGGTCCCACTATCTCGGCCGGTATAGACAGCGACGTCGCGTAGTACTGGAGCGCGAACTCCTCGACCACCTCGTCCTCGTTGCGTCCGGCGCGGTTCTCGAGGTAGAAGCTCTGACGGTCGGCGAGCACGCCGTCGCGCACCTGGAACACCTGAGCGTTGGCGTCCGTGCCCTCCAGCGCGACGGTGATCACGTCGAGCGTGCCGACGGACTCGTTCGCCACCCGCTGGCGCTGGAACAGCGAGCGCACCGCGCGCAGCCGGTTGCGGAAGATCGCGGCCTGCTCGAACTCCTGCTCAGCGGCGGCGGTCGCCATCGACTGCTCCAGCTCCCTCTCTATATGCCTGTACCGCCCCGAGAGGAAGTCGATGATCGCGTCGATGTTGGCGCGGTATCCCTCCCGCGAGATGTAGCCGACACAGGGCGCCTGGCAGCGCTTTATGTAGTAGTCCAGGCAGGGGTTGCCGGAGGCGCGGCCGGGCTCCGGCCCCTCACAGGTCCGGTAAGGGAACAGCCGGCCCAGCAGGTCGAGCGTTTCCCGCACCCGCTTGGCGCTCGAGAAGGGGCCGAAGTAGACCCGGCCGGGGCGGTGCCGCTCACGCGTGAAGTAGACGCGGGGGTACTCCTCGTCGAGCGAGATCCCGACGTAGGGGTAGGACTTGTCGTCCCGCAGCCGGATGTTGAAGGGCGGCCGGTGCTGCTTGATGAAGTTCTGCTCGGCCAGCAGAGCCTCGGCCTCGCTGCCGGTGCCGACGAATTCGATCGCCTCGATGCGGCTGAGCAGGTCGTTGGCTGCCCGGGCCGTGCGGCCGCTGAAATGGGAGGCGACCCGCTTGCGGATCGACTTCGCCTTGCCCACGTAGAGCACGCGGCCGCCGGCGTCCTTGAACAGGTAGACGCCGGGGGTGTCGGGCAGGTCACGCCGTATTTCTGTGAGCCTGTCGGTCTCCTCCATCGCACGATTGAGGATAGATGCGCGACCTGGCGGGCCCACCGGCGGATATGCAGATGACGCAGGCCCGGCTCCCACGATCCGGGCCTGCGCGCGGTCATGCCTGACCTAGGACCGACATCGACACCCCGACCGCGAAAAAATATGGCGGGCGGGCGGCGAGGCCAGCCTCCTGATTCGCCTACCCGATCTCGTCTGGGGCAATCGCCTGGTTGGAGGAGGCAGCCGGCCGCTTCAGGCCAGCAGCGGCAGAGCCACGCACGGCCGCTGGTGGATAGTCGGGGTGACGAGGGAATAGCTCGAGCGGAGGGAGCGTTCGCACCGTAAGGAGAGCTCAGGTGAAGAGGAGCGCGATGCGCGCTCGATTGGTGGCCGCGGCGTGCATCGCCGGCCTGGGTACGGTGGCCGTGGATGCCGGCGCGAGCGCCGACACGCAGATAGCGACGACGAAGCGCCCGACCGCCATCCGGTCCGATCTTCTACTCACGCTGCGCCTCGACAGGCCTGCGGCCTCGCGGGTGCGACCTCTATCGCTACTCGCTGTCGGCCGGCAGGGCGTCCAGGATCGTCGGCGCGAGCTCGCCAACCGCGTCGGAGACCGCGCCGACAATTTGTCGTGGGCGTATCGCTTGGGCACGGCGACCAGACGCCGGCGCGATTCGTAGGCCGCGGATCTGCACCCGTAGGCTGAGCGCGCCCCGGTCCCGGCCATCGAAACAGCTGCCGGGCATTCCGTCCCGGCTCTGCGGCGGGCAACGCTGTACTTCGCGCGCTTTTGCTAGCAGGAACCCGTAGGTTGCGGTCGCGGGAGGTTCGGAGCGTTCCGATATTCGCTCGGGACCAAGAGATATGCGCTCGCCCGCTTCGGCCGGCGCCTGACCGGGTTCTCCTACGACAGTGGCGGGCATATGAGGTTCTCGCCCCTGACGCCGCCAACGGCTACTGCGGCAACTCGCTCGAAGACGCGCCGCCACCCGACTGCCTGATCGTGCTCACGGATCGCCTCCACTTCGCCGGCGCTCGGGCGCCTCGCTGAGTCGCCGGGCCGCCTGAAGTGCGTCCGCCGCGGGCGCCTCGCTGAGTCGGGGGCCCGCCGGAGCTGCGTCCGCCGGGCCGAAACCGGCAAAGATCCCCGGGTCTTGAAGGCGCCGGGCCAATCTCGATCGCTCACCGCCCGCGAGGTCGCCGTGATGGTGCTCGCGGCCTGTGCCCTGGCGGCGCTCATGCACTGGCCGCTGCCGGCCCATCTGTCCTCGCAGGTGTCGCGCGATACCGGCGACCCCCTCGTGCAGGCCTGGGAGGTTGCCTGGGGCGGCCACGCGCTCGGCCACCAGCCGCTCGACTACTTCCAGGCCAACACCTTCTGGCCGCTGCGGAACAGCCTCGCCTTCTCGGACGCGCTCGCCGGCTATGCGCCCGCCGGGCTGGTCGGAAACGGGTTCGAGGCGGCGATTGCTCGCTACAACCTGCTGTTCCTGTTCTCCTATGCGCTGGCGTTCGCCGGCGCGTACCTGCTCGCGCGGCAGCTTGGCACGGGCCGAGCCGGCGCCGCGGTTGCGGGAGCAGCGTTCGCCTACGCGCCCTGGCGGCTCGAGCAGGACGGCCACCTGCACGTGCTCTCTAGCGGCGGCATCCCGCTGTCGCTGTTCCTGCTCGTGCGTGGTTATCGCGGGCGTGCGCCGGTCACGGTGCTGGCGGGCTGGCTCGTGGCGGCCTGGCAGGTGACGCTCGGCTTCACGCTCGGCCTGCAGCTCGGCTACCTGCTCGCGGCGATCGGCCTGATCGTGTTCGTGCCCTGGCTCAGACAACGACCGCGGCAACCTCTGCCCCGCTCTCTGCTCCTACCAAGCGCCGCCGGCGTTGCCGTCGTGCTGCTGGCGGCCGTGCTGCTCGCGCGACCGTACATGCAGGTGCTCGACGACCATCCCGAAGCGCACCGCACGACGGCCCAGGTGGAGGGCCTTTCCGGGCCGGTTCAGCAGTTCCTCGCCGCACCGGAGCAGAACCTGGTCTGGGGCGCGGCGACGGAGCCGATCCGCGACGGGCTCTCCTCGGTGCCCGAGCAGACCCTCTTCCCAGGCGTCGCGATCCTGGCGCTTGCTCTCGCGGGCCTCGGATCACTGACATTTCCGCGACGGCTGCGGCTCGGGCTCGGGCTCGCGGCGCTGGTGCTCGCCGTGCTGTCGCTCGGCTTTCACGATCCGGTGGCGTTCCTCTATCCCTACCGCTGGCTCTACGAGCTCGGTCCGGGATGGAGCGGGATCCGCGTGCCCGGGCGCATCATGACGCTGACGTCGCTGGCGCTCGCGCTGCTTGCGGCCGCGGGAGCGCAGCGGCTGGTCGATGCGGCAGCGTCGCGACGCCGTCCAAGCGCGGGGGTCGCGGTCGCGGCACTGCTCGTCGCCGCGGTGGTGATCGAAGGGTCGGGATTCGGCCTCGGGCGCACGGACAGTCTGATCGCTGCGCCGGCACACCCGCCGGTGCCGAAACCGCCAGCTGGCCAGCTGGGCGCACCCGCGCCGCAGCTGCACCTGCCGATCACGGTGCCCGCCAACCGCCGTTACGTGCTGTGGTCAAGCGAGGGTTTCGCGCAGATCGTCAACGGGCGCGGCAGCTTCGTTCCGAGACAGTTCGTGCACCTGGCGCGCGACGTGGAGCGCTTTCCCGACGCAGGCAGCGTGGCGCGCCTGCGGACGCTCGGCGTGCGCACGGTGGTCTTTCATCCCCCTCTGGCCGACGGCAGTCCCTGGCAGGGCGCCGACCGACGGCCCATCGCCGGCCTTGGAGTCCGGCGCGCGCGCAGTGGCTCAGTTGTGCTCTACGACCTCGGGCTGCGATGAGGCGTCGCCGGCGAGCGGCCGTCTGAAGCGGCCCAGGCGCGCGGGGGGCGGCGCGACTAGGCGCGGCTCTCGAGGCAGGCGGCGCTGTGCAAGAGCCACCGCCCCGAGCGTGACGAGGCCGGCGAGCGCGCAGGCCACGATCATCGCCGTCGCACCGTCGCTCGGTCCCTTGCCCGGGGCCTCGACCAGGGCGCGAGGCACGAGACTGGCCACGAGCGCCCACGACCCGAGCACCGCGACAGCCATTGGCGCATCGCGCGCGACCCGCAGGCGAGGGGTCACGGCGGCGGCCAGCGCCACCGCGGCGGCGATCGCCGCCAGCACCGGCAGCAGTGCCGGCCAGCTGTTGTCGCCGCCGAGCACGGACACGATCGTGTGCTGGAAGATCCCCACGTTGAGGAGGTGTCCCCAGGCCCCGATGTCGCCATCGCCGATCAGCGGCAGCGTCGTGGTCCCGGCCACCATCAGGAGGGCCGAGGGCACGGCCAGCCCGAGCGTGGTCGCCGGGAAGCGCCGGTACGCGATCGCGATCGGCACGGCCAGGAAGGGCAGCGCCGGGATCAGGAAGCGCGGCCCCGGCGAGCCGCCGCCGAACGGCAGCCAGTAGCCCGAGTTGTAGATCAGGTATGCGAGCGCCACGCCGCCGATCGTGAGCGCCTCCGCCCGGCGCCCGCGCCGGTAGAGCACGATCGTGCCGATCGCGCCCAGCGCCAGCACCGGGCAGAGCGTGAGCAGACCGCGGCCCGAGAACAGCAATTTCACGGCAACCTCGACACTTGGTTGGCCGATGCCGAAGAAGCCTCCGTCGTTGAGGCCGAGCACGGCATGGCCGGAAGCTCCCTGCAGGGCCACCGCGTCGTCGTAGGAGGAGTGCGTGATCGACCCGAAGGCCCACAGGTTGTAGGCCACGAGCGGTATCACCCCCACCACCACGCCGGCGGCGTAGGCCGCGCCACGCCGAACGACGTCGCCGCGTGAGATCGCGTAGAGGCCGACGACCGCGCCAGTTATCGCGAGCGGGTACTCGGTCGTAACGGCCAGGCCGGCGAGCAGGCCGGCCCCGGCGACAAGCGACATGCGTGGCGTCCCTTCCCGCTCTCGCCACAGAAGCGCGAAAGCCGCGAACGCGAGCATCGCCGCCAGGATGTGCGAGAAGAACAGGGTCGAGAACGGCATCACGAGCGTCCCCAGCCCCAGCGTCACCGCGGCGGCCGTCCCGTACCCGGGCTCGATCCGCTCCGCGAGCGCCCGCACCAGCAGCAGCAGCAGGGCGGCGGGCGCCACCACGCCGAGCAGGCCAAGCGCCCAGATCATCGGTGTGGCGTTGTTGATCTCCCCCCGCACCTGCTGCGCCCGCGCTTGGCTATACCCGTAGTTGCCGCGCGGCGGGCCGCCCTGCACCCAGCGTCCGGCGCCGTGGACGTCCGCGTTGTGGGAGGCCCTGCGCGAAAGGCTCTGCGCTCCCGCGGCGTCGAGCGTCTCGTATAGAGGCAGGGTCAGCAGCGGCAGCCCCGGCGCCTTGACCGAGTAATAGTGGCCCTCGAAGTAGGACTTGTCCCGGGTCTCCCAGTGGTAGCGGTCGATCTCCGGGGTGCCGTGCGCCAGCGCGCGAACGAGCGCGAAGTTCGCGGTCTGCGCCCACCCGGACGCCTGGATGACGAACGCCCAGGCCACAGCGACGGCGAGGATCGCGAGTAGGCCCGCGCGGCGCCCGCGCCTGTGGCTCTCGGGGGCCATCGAGCCGGACATCGTACTCGCGCCAGAGGCTGCCGCCCGTTGCTCCTAAAGGCGCACGATCAGCGTGCCCGGAGAGGTTTCCAGCGCTCCGGCAACGTAACACGACGCGTCACGGTCCTCGCGAATCGGACGCAACCGGCGAGCAGGCGCCACCGGCCGGGCAGGCCTCCCAGCCGATCGATCCGACCCCCCCCGGGGGGGAACCGGGTTGGCGATCAAGCTGCCGGTGCCGTCGACGTTGATGCAGTGGGAGATCAGGACACCAGAGATCGCGGGTCCTTGAGCGCTCGCGCCGGGCGACCACGCGAGCAACCCGCTTGCGATCGCCACCAGCAGCACACGTCGAGCGGCCACGTGGCGATCGTAGCCCGCATCGACACGGGAAGCACCCCGCCGGCGCCGCCCCGAAGAGGCATTGCGCGATGGTGGGCAGACGAACGGTTCGGCTAGAGTCGGCCGCGGAGGTAGGAATCGAGCCTGCCCCGGATTTGACCCGTGCATGAGTTAAGCGCGCGGTTGCGCGTCTTCGTCCCGGTCAGCCCGCCTTCGCCTCGCTCGCCGCGCGCGGCGGCAGTGAGGGTTCGACCCGCAGCAGCCGGGCCGGCCATGCCGGCAGCCACCAGTTCCAGCGCCCCATGAGCGAGATCACCGCCGGCACGATCAGCGCCCGGATCACCGTCGCGTCCAGCAGGATCCCGGCCGCCAACCCGGTCGCGAATATCTTCAGATCGGTTCCGGGGCCGGAGGCCATCGCGATGAACGTGAGGAAGAGGATCAGCGCGGCGCTGGTTACCAGCCGCCCGGTGCGCCCGATTCCCTGCACGACCGCGGCCTCGGTCGATCCCGTGCGGTCGTACTCCTCGCGCATCCGCGACAGGATGAAGACTTCGTAGTCCATCGACAGTCCGAACAGGAAGGCGAAGATCATCAGCGGCATCCATGAGGGGATCGAGCCGGTCGCCTGCACACCGAAGAGCAGCTCCGAGCCGTGGCCGTTCTGCCAGACCAGAACCAACACGCCCCAAGCGGCGGCGACGCTGAGGACATTGAGCACGATCGCCTTCGCCGGCAGCAGCAGCGAGCGGAAGGCGCGCGCGAGCAGGATGAAGGTGGTGATCGTGATCAACGCGATCATGAGCGGAAAGCTGCCGTAGACAGCTTTGACAAAGTCGTCGTTGGCCGCAGGCTGGCCGCCGACGCGGACGTCCGTACCCGCCGCGTGTGCGGTATCGCGCACACTGTCCAACGTCGCGCCGCCCTGGTCGGATCCGCTGTCCGGGACCGGGATCGCCTCGACGATCGCCGTACCGTCGCGCCTCCATTCAGTGCTCTTGGGAGCGACCGCCCCCTGGATCCCGTCGACTTTCTTGAGCGCGGCGGCGACGCTGTTCGGGTCGGTGCCGCCCTCGATCAGGATCTCGTGGGGAAGCAGCGAGCCCTCCCCGATCCCGGCCTTCTCGAGCGCGACCAACCCGTCCTTGGAATCGCCCGACGTCGCAATCGTGTTGGCGTCCGAGGTGCCGAACCGCAGGTCGGTGGCGGCAAAGGCGAGCGCCAGGACCACCGCCATCCCGGCGCCGGCTGCGACCCAGCGCCGACGTGAGACTGCCTGCGCCCAGCGGGTCCAGGCCCGGCTCGCCTTGTCGTCGGTGCGCCGGTGCGGCCAATCCAGGCGCGAACCAAGCTTCGCCATCACAACCGGCAACAGCGTGATCGCAACCAGCGTCGCGACGAGCGGGATCAGCATGCCGCCGTAGCCCATCGAGCGCAGGAAGGGCAGCGGCAGCGCGATCAGCGCGAGCAGCCCGATCGCGACCGTGATGCCGCTGAAGACGACCGCGCGGCCCGCAGTCTCCATCGCCCGCTGGACGGCCTCGTCGCCAACGCGCCCATGCGAGCGTTCCTCCCGCCAGCGCGAGGCGACGATCAGTGAGTAGTCGATCGAGACACCGAGGCCGATCAGAGCGATCAGGAACTGGACGATCGGTGAGACGGAGGTGAGTTGCGTCAGCCCGAACAGGAGCAGGAACGTGGTCATGATCGAGACCACGGCCATCAGGATCGGGACGACCGCGAGGAAGGATGCGAACACGAAGCTGAGCACCGCCAGCGCGCCAACGCCGCCGATCAGCGCCTCGATCAGCACGCCGGGGCCGTCATTGCCGGCACCGCTGTCCTCGGTCAGCGCATCGAAGCCGGTCAGATGCACCGGTGCGCCAGCAACCGAAACGCTGTCGAGCGCACGACTCGCGGATTTCTCGGCCCTGGGGTTCTCTCCGAACGCCGAGTCCGGGTCGGGCTGCGGATAGATGATCGCGAAGGTGGTGCGGCCATCGTCCGAGACAAAAGTCTTATCGCCGGTGGAGGCGTATGACGCGAGACGGGATTGCGGCAGCGCCCGCTTCAGGCCTGCGTCGACCTTTGCCAGGTCGGCCTTAACGCGGGGAGAGTCGACCGTCTGGCCCTTCGGGAGCGTGACCACCGGGATCAGCGGTGCCGTGTCGCCGCCGGTTCCCCGGTAGTGATCGGCGATCGCGACATTGGTCTCCCAGCCCTCCTTGTTGGGCACCGAGAACTCAGGGTCGAGCGCATCGGTGGCCGGGCCGGCGGCGGCGATGCCCGCAATCGTGAGCACGATCCAGGAGATGACGACCGTGCGTTTGTGGGCCAGCACCCAGCGGGTGAGGGAAGACATCGATTGCTACCTCCGGGGAAGTTCTGGTTGGGCCAAAAAACAGTTTCTATCACAAATGATTTGTAGTCCGTAGTATCTTTGGTCACACAATGCGCTTCGATGACCCGCCACCCGAGCCGCTGGCGAGCGCCCCAGGCTTCCTGCTCTCCTGGAACGGGCAGCGAATGGCATACAGGTTCGCCGCGGCGCTGGCGCCGCTCGAACTGCGCCCACCCCACTTCGGCGTCATGACGCTGATCGACGCGCATCCCGGGTTGGCCCAGCAGGAGCTGGTGACCCGCTCACTGATCGACCCAAGCTCGATGGTGGCGGTGATCGACGAGCTGGAGCAGATGGGGCTCGCCGAGCGCCGCCGGCACACGGAGGACCGTCGCAAGCACGCGGTGCACCTGACCGGGCGCGGCCGCAGAACGCTTCAGCGGGCGCGAGACGCCGCCACCAAGATGGCGCAGGAGGTGTTCGCCCCGCTCGACGAACGCGAGCTGGAGACGCTTCGCCGCCTGCTGCGCAAGCTCGCCGGCGCAGAGCGCTGAGCGCGGGCCGATCTCGGACTAATGGGCGGGAGCGATGATTTTGCTCGCCGTCGGCGGTCTTCTCTCGTAATAGGGTCCGTTGGCCGACCGCCGCACGGTCCCCGGACGTCACTACGTCCACCAACAGCAACCAGAGGAGATTCGCATGGCCAACTACGTCGATGGATTTGTTGTTGCGGTTCCGAAGCGCAACATCGATGCCTACCGCCGCATGGCGCGCAAGGCGGGCAAGATCTGGCGCGAGCACGGCGCGCTCGAATACCGTGAATGCGTCGCCGACGACGTGAAGAAGGGAAAGGTCACGTCATTTCCACAGAGCGTCAAGCTCAAGCCCAGCGAGACCGTCGTGTTCTCGTGGATCGTTTACAAGTCCCGTGCCGATCGCGACCGCATCAACGCCAAGGTGATGTAGGACCCGCGGATGGCCGACATGATGGGTCAGAAGGCCATGCCCTTCGACGGCAAGCGCATGGTCTATGGCGGCTTCAAGGTGATTGTCGACGTCTAGTGGGCCTTCTCGGAACGTTCGCCAGGGAACGGCGAGGCGCCCCGGAGGCCGCCAGGCAAGAACGCAGGGAGACCCTGTACTGGCCAGTACAGGGTCGACCGAGGACGCCGCATGGCGGCCACGGAGGCCGCCGTTCCCGGTGAAACGTTTTGAGAAGGGCCACTAGCTGACCAAGCGAACCTCGAGGGTGCTTGCGGCGCCGGTCGTCTCCCCCGCTCCACCCATCAACGCCAGCACCCTGGCGACGTATGCCTGGGTTTCGATGAAGGGGGGAACGCAGGCGCAGCGGTCGACGGCGCCGGACCCGGCGTTGTAGCCGGCGAGTGCGAGGGCGACGGAGCCGAAGCGCCGCAGCAGGTCGCGCATCAGGTGCGCCTGGGCGTTGATGGCCGCGGCGGCGTCGAAGGGATCGTCGAGGCCGTATGACTGGGCGGTGCCGGGCATGAACTGGGCGATGCCGCGGGCGCCGGCCGGACTGACGGCGAACGGGTTGAAGTTGGACTCCACGTAGAGCTGGGCGGCCAGCAACGAGGCCGAGACGTTCCAACGGCTGGCGGCATGGGCGATCTGTGGCCGAAATCCGGCCGGGACGAAGGACGGCATTGCCGTCTCGCCGTCACCGGGCCGGCCGGCTCCCCGCAGATGGTCGGGAGTCGAACGCGGGTTGAGCGTGTAGCCGTAGTGCCACGGCTCCCAGGAATAGCGCTGGAGGAAGTGAAAGCTGCCGGCGTTGGCCGCCAGCCAGCGATCCGCGGATGGTGGGCCGAGGTCGAGCTCGGTGCCGAGGCGGTGCAGCGACGTGCCGGGCGGGGCGACCCAGCGGGGATCGGGATGTCGGGCGTAGAGCTGCGCCTGCTCGGCATCGGAGCGATATGCGGACGCAATGACGAGCTGGATGCCGTCGCCACGCGCTTCCGATTGCATGCGGTCGAATGCCCGCGCCACGTCCGGACGCATCGGCTTGCCCTGGCGGTAGGCGAACGGACCCTGGTAACCGCCTCCCTCCATGGTGGTGTTGCCTGGCTGTGCGGGCAGGCCGAACTGTGCCTCCGCGGTCGCGCTCGCTGCAACCCGGTCGCGAGCACGGCGTGAGCCTCCGGTCTCCAGCATGCCTCGCATTTGGACGCGGACGCGAACCGGCGCGAAGCTGGTGTGGTCGGGGAAGTCGACGTCGGAGCGGATCAGGCTCGCTCCGTTGAGCCTCGCCACCTCCACGGCGGTTCGCTGGGCTCGTTCCAAGTAGCGATCCTTCTCGAGATGGCGGCTGTTGGGCCGGCCCGCCCGGTCGACCGGCGGCTCGAACAGACGCGGGAAGTCGTCGCGCATGGAGCGAGCCGCCGACACGGCGGCAAGATCGGCGGCGCGCTGCATCCTGCCCTTCCCGAGCAGAGCCCGCCCCAGCGCGCCGAGCGCTCCGACGCCGAGGGCCAGCGCCAGCAGCGCCGCGACCAGCAGCACGAATGCCTGGCCACGTTCGCGGTGTCGCGGTGTCGCGGTCATGGAAGCGACTCGACACCGACCAGCGCCGCCAACCGGGTGAGCGCCGCACCGAACTCGCCGCCCGGGCGCCTACCCCTGCTCGCCAGCATGGCGGCGACCTTCGACTCGGGAATGCACAGCGCCGCCGGACCCGACCAGCGATCGGGCGAGCGAACCCGGTTGACGACCACGCGCAGCCCGGCAAAGCGTTCCGAAAGCATCTCGGCGACGAGTTGGGCGAGCGCCGGCTGCGACACAGCGGGAGCGACCAGAACGAGCGTCAGCCCGGGGGGAAGGCCCTTCACGCGCTCGACCTCGGTGGCCGGGACGTCCCAGACGATGGCGGCGTCACCGACGACGCGGCTGACCAGGCGCCCGTACTCCGCCACCTCTTGCTGGTCTTGCAGGGTGGAGGGCACGTCCCAGACGCGGCCGCCGCCCTGGATCCTTTGCGGCCGCGCCGAGACCTGATCGGATGCACCGAGGGAGATGACGTGCGCCGGCCGCGCACCGCCTGCCGCGAGCTGGGCGGCCAGGCCACGCGCAAGCGTCGAGAGACCGCAGGGACGGGTCAGCCCGAGCAGCAGAACGTTGAGGCCGACAGACGGAGCCTCGCGCGGCCGGATCTCGATCTCGGGTTCCGCAACGGCAACCGCCGGCGGCTCGAGCAGATAGCCGTTGGCGCGCTGAAGTGCGGTTGTCAGCAGCTCCCTCAACTTCCCGGCAGGGCCGCGGGCATCCGCGCCGTCGCCTCGGCGGTGAAGGAGAGGCGGTCGCGTAGGAAGGCAAGTGGCGAAGGTGGCACCAGCGTCACCACCGCCGTGCCGCCCTCGGACCTCACACGCAATGCTCGCCGGGGCCAGCCCGGAAGCGCTCGCTCAGCGGCTGCGCTCGGGTCGCGCCCGTTGACGAGCGCAAGTGCCGCCGCCTCGGCCGCATGGTCGGCCATCACGGCGGCGTAGCCGGCCGCCAGCAACTGGAACGCGATCAGGCCGGCAAGCAGCAGCGCGACCGTTGCACCGAGCATCTCCACGGTGGCCTGTCCGGCCGCTCCGTCAACCGCCATCCGACTGCGGCTCCATGGCGGCTCGCGCCCGGACCGAGAGCGGCGACCGCCATCGCGTTCCCAGCAGCGGCATACGCACGCGGACGGTGACGGCGCCACGCCCGGCTCCACTCCGCTCTGCGGAGACGCTCATCCCACGCTCGAGGTACGAGGGCAGCGCACTGCGTGCCGCCGGCCTGGGATCGCCGCCGACCGCCGCCGCCCGAGCGGCCACCCGGGCAGCATTGGCGGCCAGCCAGGTCGCATGGCCGGCCACTGCAAGTTGCAGCGCGAGCGCGGCAACGAGTAGCGCCGCGGGCAGGATGCCGACGAACTCGACGGTCGCCTGCCCGCGTTCCGAATCCTTTCGCTGCGCTCCGATCGTTTGCATCCTTGCCTCGCCGCCAAGTTAGCCAGGCGACGGTTGTGGCTGACGGCATCGGTGTCACGGACCTGTGGGAAGTCGGCAACGACTTGCCCGCCGGCCTGATCGAATCTCCCCTTCCGGCTGGAAACGGGATACTTGGCACGTGTCAGAGATCTCCAATCGCAACGTCGAGGTGATGAGGCTCGGCTATAAGGCGTTCAAGGAAGAGGGCGTGGACGCGATCCTGTGGCTGCTCGACCCCGAAATCGAGTGGATCGCCCTCACGCCACCGCCGTTGAACGGAACCTGGAAGGGCCACCAGGGCGTGCGGGACTACTTCGAGAAGCTCGGTGAGTCCTGGGAAGGGGTACGCGTGGATGCCGACGAGTTCATCCCCGTCGGCGACGACCAGGTGCTGGTGTTCCTGCGCATCTGGGCACGCGGCACCACCAGCAAGGTCGAGGGCGAGGCCCCGGTCGCCATGCTCTGGAAGGTGGGTCCCACGTCGGCACGCGAGGTCAGGGTCTTCTACGACCGCGGAGAGGCGCTGACGGCAGCGGGCCTGAAGCCGAGGACCGCGAAGGACCAGGGCGCCTAGATCCCGGTGCCGAGGGCGCCCAGGGCCGGCCGGAGCCGAGCCTAGATCCCGGCGCCGAGGGCCTAGGGCCGGCGCCGAGGCCTAGATCCGGTAGCGCCTGGACTCGTTCCAGACGTAGAACACCGAGCCGCCGGCGGCCGCCAGCAACACGATCCATGCCAGCGTGCCGGCGCCGGTCTGGGTCAGCTCCGGTGTTGCGACAAGCGTCATGAAGGCGAGCGCGATGCCGCCGTAGAGCAGTGCCCGGTGAGCCGTGGTCATGCTCAGGAGAGTGAACTGGTTCTCCTTATATAGACGTTGGGCGAACCAGGCCATCGCTCCCAGGAAGGCGAGCGAGATGACGGCGACCACGACCGCTGCGGCGGTGCCACCTCCGGGCAGCGCCACGATCGCGAGCGCGACCAGGGCGATGATGGCGATGTTGCGCGCTAGGGGCGGCATGGCTACTTCGACAACATAACTGCTACCCCGAGCGCCGCCGACCCGATCGAGGCGGCAAGCGCCAGGGCGGTCAGGATGGCGAAGGCCGTCGCCTCGAGCGGGCGCTCGTCGGCGCGCATGTCCGCGAACCGGGTGGCGCCCAGGATCGCCAGCGACACGGCAACGGTGACCCCCACCACGGCCGCCAGCGAGTAGACCACCACCTTGAGCAGAGCCGAGGTGTCGACGATCGTCGCCAGCACGGTCATCGCTCGACCTCGGCAACGGGCAGCGGAGGTGGCGGTGGTGGTGGAGTCGCGTGGCGCAGTCGTTTCCCGAACAGCGCCGCGACCAGGCCCAGCGCGAGCACCGAAACCACCAATGGCCCGAGCGCTCCCGTGCCGAATATCCGCGTCAGGCCGTAGCAGGCCGCGCCGATCGCTCCCGCGGCGGGCAGGGTGAGGATCCAGGCGGCGACGATGTTGCCGGCCACCCCCCAGCGCACGGCGGACAGGCGCTTGGCCGCGCCGGCGCCCATCACCGCCCCCGAGATCGTGTGCGTGGTCGAGAGTGGGTAGCCGAAGTGAGACGAGGCCAGGATCACCGCCGCCCCCGAGCTCTGCGCGGCAAAGCCCTGGGCCGCGTCCATCTTGATGATCCTCGTGCCGAGGGTGCGGATGATCCGCCAGCCACCGACGTAGGTGCCGAGCGCGATCGCGGTCGCAGACGACGCCACGACCCAGAACGGGACGTGGAAGTTGTCCGCCGCGATGTCGCCGTGGGCGATCAGCGCCAGCGTGATGATGCCCATCGTCTTCTGGGCGTCGTTGGTGCCGTGGGAAAGCGCCAGCATCCCGCCGGAGAGCATCTGACCCAGCCGGTATCCGCGGTTGACGTTGCCGGGTCTCATGCGCCCGGTGATGCGGTAGGCGATCACGATTGCGGTGCCGGCGATGACGAAGGCGAGCAGGGGAGCGACAAGCGCCGGCACCATTACCTTGGAGAGCAGCCCGTCGCCGTTGATGGCCGCCGTTCCCTCCGCCACCAGGGCGGACCCCACCACGCCCCCGATCAGCGCATGCGACGAGCTCGAGGGAAGGCCGAAGTACCACGTGGTCAGGTTCCACGTGATGGCGCCAATCAGGCCGGCGAACACGATCGTGGGGGTGATCAGGTCCGCCTCGACGATTCCCTTCGCCACGGTGGCCGCGACCGCGAGCGAGATGAACGCCCCCGCGAAGTTGAGGATCGCGGCCAGGCCCACGGCCACGCGCGGCGGCAGCGCCCGGGTCGAGATCACCGTCGCCACGACGTTGGCCGTGTCGTGGAAGCCGTTGGTGAAGTCGAACGCGAGCGCGGTGGCGACGACGATTACAAGGACAACGTCGCTGTCCATGCACCCCTACCCGTCATGCGTGCTTGACGATTATCCCTTCGAGGATGTTCGCGACGTGCTCACAGGCATCGATGGCGTGCTCGAGGCGCTCGAAGATGTCCTTCCAGCGGATGACCATCATGGGGTCGATTCCGTTCCTGAACAATGATGCCAGTGCCTCGCGAGTGATCCTGTCGCCCTCGTTCTCGAGCCTGTTGACCTCGACGAAGTAGTGGTTCAGCTCCTTCATGCCACGCAGTCTCGCCAGCGCCTGGGCGATGTTGCGGCATGAATCCTCCAGCACTCTCGTCAGCTGTTGAGCCTGCTCCATCGGGGCCTCGATGTTGTAGAGGCCCATGAAGTCGGCCGCCTCCTCGGTGAAGTCGACGACGTCGTCGAGCGCCGAGGCGAGCGCGTAGATGTCCTCGCGGTCGATCGGCGTCACCGAGGTGCTGTTGAGCCGGTGGATGATGTCGTGCGTGATCCGGTCGCCCTCCTGCTCGCAGATCAGGATCTCGCGACCGAGACCGCCGGCGTCGGGCCACGTCTTCATCAGCTTGGTCAGAAGCTGCGCCGCGTGCATGATGTTGGCGCCAGCCTCCTCGAACAGGTTGAAGAACTCGCGGTCCTTTGGAACGAGGCTAAATCGAGCCATCTGAAGCGGCGCCCGATACGAGCCGGGGAGAGTGCCCGACTCAGGCAGGCGGCAAGCTAGCAGAGGGGCCGGGTGAGGAACCGCTCCCGGCCTCCTGGGGGTCGAATCGGTACCCGACCCCGAAGTGCGTGTGCAGGTAGCGCCAGCCCGGCGACGCCCCCTCGAGCTTGCGGCGCAGCTTCCTGACGAAGACGTCCACCGAGCGGTCGCCGTGGGCCATCGAGTAACCCCAGACCCGCTCGTAGATGCGTTCTCGCGGGATGACCCTGCCGCTCTGAGAGGCGAGCAATTGAAGGAGCTCGAGCTCCCTGCGGGTGAGTCCCAGCGCCCGCCCCCCGACGAAGGCCTCGAACATGTCCGGCCGGATCTCGAGCTCACCGGCGACGACAGGGTCGGGAGCGGAGACGCCGCCGGCGTGGCGCGCTCGCACGGAGGCCTCCACGCGCGCAAGCACCTCCTCGGGATGGCACGGCTTGCTGATCCAGTCGTCGGCGCCCAGCCGTAGGCCGCGAACCCGCTGTGCCACCGAGCTGGCGCCGGTGCAGACGATCACGACCTGGGCCGAGGAGGATCCGCAGAGGCGGCCGAGGTAATTCCATGCCTCCGAGCCGAGCTGGGCGACATCGATCACCACGGCGTGCAGCCGCATCGCGTTCAGCTCTTCGACCGGCGGAGGAGCGGGCAGCAGGTCCGCCCGCCAGCCGACGGCCGAGACCCGCTTCAAGAGCACCTGGGTGAAGCCGGAGTCCGCGTCCACAACCGCCAGGCGGATGGCCGCGGGGGCGGCGATCGCCTCTTCCAGCGTAGAGAGCTGGCCGAGCCTTCCTTCCACGGTCTCCATCCAAGACGAGTGTAAAGGCCGGCCGGAGGTAACCGCGGCCTGGAGACTCTGGTTCACAGGATGTTCACACGGTGGCTACGCGGTCTTAACCAGAATGGGGCGGGCGATGGTCAGGCTGACCGGGACATAAGTTCAGGCAACAAGAAAAGGAGGGCGCACGTGCGCTCAAGGTTCCTCATCCCGGCCGCGATCACGGCCCTGGCGCTCGCCGTGGCTGTGGCAGCCTGCGGTGGCGACGACACGAGCAGCGCTTCCGGAAACCTCTCCGGCACGATCGCGATCGACGGATCCAGCACGGTCGGCCCGCTGACCGAGATCGCCGCCGAGCTGTTCCGCCAACAGAACCCGGACGTCAAGGTCACGGTAGGCATCTCCGGGACCGGCGGCGGCTTCGAGAAGTTCTGCGCCGGAGAGACGGACGTCAGCGACGCCTCGCGCTCGATCGAGCCCGACGAGGTGAAGAACTGCAAGAAGGAGAACATCGCCTACGACGAGCTGCAGGTCGCCAACGACGGCATCGCGGTGGTCGTGAACCCGGACAACGACTGGGTGGACTGCATCACGACAGCAGACCTGAGGAAGATCTGGGACAGGGGCTCCAACGTCAAGAACTGGAACCAGGTCAAGCCCAGCTATCCCGACCAGGAGATGAAGCTGTTCGGTCCAGGCACGGACTCCGGAACGTTCGACTTCTACACCGACAAGATCAACGGCGAGGAAGGCCGCTCGAGGTCCGACTACAGCCCCTCCGAGGACGACAACGTCACGGTCCAGGGCGTCGGCGGCGGGAAGGGCAACCTGGGCTACTTCGGCCTCTCCTACGCGACCGAGAACAAGGACAAGGTCAAGACGCTCCAGGTCGACGGCGGCAAGGGCTGCGTCGCGCCCGACACGCAAACGGTCCAGGACGGCAGCTACACGCCGCTTTCGCGGCCGCTCTTCATCTACCCGTCGGAGAAGGCACTCGCCCGGCCCGAGGTGAAAGCGTTCGTCGACTACTACATCGAGAACTACAACACGATCGCCGAGCAGGCCAAGTTCGTGCCGATGACGGATCCGCAGGCGCAACAGTCCAAGGACGAGCTGGCCAAGCTGACCGGCAAGACGTAGTTGGAAGCAGCCTCACAGGTCGCATCACGAGCCGGCGCGCTTGAGGCGCGCCGGCTCGTGACCGGCCGCAAACGCTATGGCGAGACCGCCATCCGTCTGCTGCTGCTGCTGTGCGCGCTCGTATCGGTACTGACCACGGTCGGGATCCTCGTGGCGCTGCTGCAGCCGACGATCGAATTTTTCGGCGAGGTGAGCGTGCTCGACTACCTCACCGGCGACACCTGGGCGCCGCTGTTCAAGCCGCAGCACTTCGGCGTTCTGCCGCTCGTCATCGGCACGCTCAGCACCACTCTTTGGGCATGTGTGGTCGCGCTGCCGTTCGGTCTCGGCGCGGCGATCTATCTGTCCGAATATGCGGGCAACCGCACCCGCCGCTACCTGAAGCCGGCGCTGGAGGTGCTGGCGGGGATACCGACCGTCGTCTACGGCTACTTCGCGCTCACCTTCGTCACGCCGCTGCTGGGTGACATCGGCCTGCCGGTGGAGGTCTTCAATGCTCTCTCCGCCGGGTTGGTGATGGGAGTGATGATCCTCCCGACCATCGCCTCCCTTTCCGACGACGCCATGACCGCAGTGCCGATGGCGCTGCGTGAGGGCGCATACGGACTGGGGGCGAACAAGCTTCAGGTCTCGACCAGGGTGGTCGTGCCGGCGGCACTGTCGGGAATCGTGGCGTCGTTCGTGCTCGGAATCTCTCGCGCGGTGGGCGAGACGATGATCGTCGCGATAGCCGCCGGAGCGCAACCAAACAGCAGCTTCAACCCCTTCGAGGCAGTGCAGACCATGACCGCCTACATCGCCGCGACAGGGATCGGGGACGTGCCGACCGGCAGCATCGAGTACAAGACCATCTTTGCGGTCGGCACCACGCTGTTCATCGCCACCTTCCTGATGAACCTGGTCAGCATCCGACTGGTGCGCAAGTACCGGCAGGTGTACGAGTGAGCGTCGGCGGGATGGGCGCTCCGCTGGGCATCGACACCGGCGGTGGAGGCGGAGGGCTCGTCGACACCTCGCGCAACAACCGCGTCAAGAGCGCACTCTTCAAGGGCGCGCTGCTGTTCAGCCTCGGCATCGGCTTCGTAACCCTGATCGCGCTGCTGGTCAACGTTGCCTCCGACGGGCTGTCTCGTCTCAGCTGGGACTTCATAACCTCATTCCCGTCGTCGATTCCCTCGCACGCAGGCATCCAGTCACCCATCGTCGGGACCATCTACCTGATGGGACTGGTCGCGTTGTTCGCGATCCCGGTCGGTGTCGGAGCAGCCATCTACCTCGAGGAATACGCGGACAGGGACCGCTGGTACAACCGCGCGATCGAGGTCAACATCCAGAATCTGGCCGCGGTTCCCTCGATCGTGTACGGAATCCTCGGCCTCGCATTCCTTGTCCGCGGGTTGGCGCTTGGACGCGTGCTGCTGGCCGGAGCGCTGATCCTGACGCTGCTCGTGCTCCCGATCGTGATCATCTCCGCGCGCGAGGCGATTCGAGCGGTGCCTGCCTCGATACGCGAGGGAGCGCTGGCACTTGGCGCCACGCGCTGGCAGATGATCCGCCGCCAGGTGCTGCCGGCGGCGGTGCCCGGGATCGCCACGGGCTCGATCCTTGCGCTGTCCCGGGCGATCGGCGAGACCGCGCCGCTGATCCTGATCGGAGCACTGACCTTCGTGCCCTTCAACCCGGACGGCCTCAGCAGCCCGTTCACCGCGCTTCCGATTCAGATCTTCAACTGGACGACCCGACCGCAGGATGAGTTCAAGCTGCTCGCGGCCGCCGCCATCATCGTTCTGCTCGTGCTGCTGCTGACGATGAACGCGTTCGCGATCTGGATACGCAATCGATACCAGCGAAAGTGGTAGAGGAGATGCCAGAGACGAGAGAGCAGACAACCGAGCAGGAGCAGTTGGACCCGTCGCTAGAGTCTCAGCCGAGGAAGCGCATAACGTCCCACGGAGCCCTGGCACTCCCCCGGGTGCTGGCCGAGCGTAGGTCCAACGAGAAGCCCATGTCCTCCGAGCCGATCTTCGAAGTAAAGGACCTCACGGTCGCGTACGGCGGCAAGCCGGCGATCGAGGACATCAGCTTCGACATCGGGCGCAAGCGCATCACCTCGCTGATCGGCCCATCGGGCTGCGGCAAGAGCACCATGATCCGCTGCTTCAACCGCATGAATGACCTGATCCCGGCCGCAAGCGTGAGCGGAGCGATCGTCTATCACGGCCAGGACCTGTACGGGCCTGGGGTCGACCCCGTGGAGGTTCGCAAGCTGATTGGAATGGTGTTCCAGAAGCCGAATCCGTTTCCGAAGTCGATCTACGACAACATCGCCTTCGGCCCACGCGTGATCGGGATGAAGGGCAGCATGGACGGCATCGTCGAGCGGGCGCTGAGGCGAGCCGCCCTCTGGGACGAGGTCAAGGACCGCCTGAAGGAGAACGCCTACTCGCTTTCGGGCGGCCAGCAGCAGCGGCTCTGCATCGCGCGCTGTCTCGCCGTCGAGCCCGACGTGATCCTTATGGACGAGCCCTGTTCCGCGCTCGACCCGATCGCAACCGCTCGTATCGAAGACCTGATGCTCGAGCTGAAGGATCAATACTCGATCGTGATCGTTACGCACAACATGCAGCAGGCAGCGCGCGTGTCGGACATGACCGCGGTGCTGATGCCCGACGTTCGCGACGGCGACCGGGCGGTGGGCCGCATCGTCGAGTACGCCGACACCGGCAGCATTTTCACCAACCCCGAGAGCAAGCGCACCGAGGACTACGTGACCGGAAGGGTGGGCTGAGACGATGGCTCAGGTACGAGTCGAGTTCCACGAGCAGCTGCGGGAGCTCGAGGACGAGGTCATCTCGACTGCCGACCTCACCACGACGATGCTGGACCAGGCGATCGAGGCGGTGACCACGAACGACGCGGAACTGGCCCGGATCGTGATCGACGGAGACGATCGCGTCGACGGCCGCTACCTGGACAGTCACCAGGGAATTCTTGGCCTGCTGGCCCGGCAGGCTCCGGTTGCGAGCGATCTGCGCCTGGTGGCAGCGCTGCTGCACACGATCGTCCATATAGAGAGGATCGGAGACCTGTGCGTGAACATCGCAAAGCTGGTCTACTTCATACCGGAGAGCCCACCTGGCTCAGAGGAAATCTTCACGCGCGTCGACAAAGCTGCGCAGCAGGCGCGAGACCAGATCAGCCAGGCTCAGATCGCGTTCCGGGACCGAAACCTCGAGCTCGCCGAGGATCTGGTCAAGCAGGACGACATCATCGATCGCCTCAATCGCGAGGTCTTCAACGCCGCGATCGACATCGGCGGCAGCATTCCGGAGACGAGGGAGTGGGCGGCGCACATGATGCTGATAGCGCGCTACATAGAGCGCATCGGCGACCACACAGTCGACATCGGTGAGCAGATCGCGTTCGTCATCAGCGGCCAGTTCCGGGAGTTCACGGACGCGTCCGCGCCGGACAACCTCCCGGGCCCCGCACGGTAACCGGATCTTCCATGGCCGTAACCAAAGCTTCACCAGCCGCGTCTCCGCCGGCCATAGCTTCCGTCAGGGTGAATCCCGAGCTTCAGAACCGCAGCGCAGGAGACCGGGAGCCCCCTATCGGATACCGCTTCTCGCCCGAGCGCGTCGCGCGCTGATTCGGCTACAGCCTGAAGACGGGCAGCAGCCGCTTCTCGTGCTCGGACTCGATCCGGGCCACCACCTCGATGTGCTCCTCGAGGCCTGACCCTCGCAGCTTGGTCGCCAGCAGCTCGTCGACCTGGAATATGCCGGCCGAGTTGGTCATGTCGATCTCCACCTGCACGGCGCGCTCCTCACCGGGTTCGATTCGCACCTTCTCGATGGCGGCGGCGGACAGCGAGTGAATGTTCTGTCGACCGCTCTCAAAGGGAACGCGTGAGCGACCCTCGGCCATGTCCAGCGCATCCGCCACGCGAACCACGCCCGCCTCGATCGTGATTGGCTCACCGCGGCGACGGTGCGCGATGACCGCGTGCAGCACCTCCGATGCCACCACCGACCGCACCGGCTCCGTATAGCACTCAGCGAGCAGCTGGTCGAGCTTGGCAGCCGCGAGGAAGAGGCTGTAGGCCTCGTGGTCCACGCGATGGATCGACATGCCGGTGTCGTGCAGCAGTGCTGCTGCCGCCACGACGACCTCGGCGTCGCGTTGCTTCATGCCGTGGTCGGTCACCATCGAGGTCTCAACACCCCTGCGCTGAAGCAGCCGAAGCAACCGCAGCGCGATGTTGACGACGATCTGAACGTGTACCCAGGAGTGGTCGGACATGCCCAGACGGTCCGCGTTGACCTGGGCGACGTACCACCATCCCTTGAGCTGGTCGTCCGAGTTGGCCGCCTCGAGCAGTGACTCCAGCCTGCGGTTGCCGCGTGTGGGCGCGCTGATGCGAGCGGCGCCCGCCAGCTCGGCGACGGTGGGGCGTTCTGGGCCGGTTTCTGGCTTGGCGATCCCCTCACCCTAGTCGTGGCCTCGGCTCAGGCCCCGTCCCAGCTCGCTCGTTCACCAGTTGTTCACCAATCGGCGCTGGCACAGCCACTGATCGTCACTTAACCTTAATTGGACTTGTCAGCGCAGCCCACCAGCCAGAGGCAGGGCGCCGGGCGGGGATCGGTGGCGGAGCAGAAAGCAGCGGCCGGGAAGAGCGGACCCATCGCTGCGCCGCCGGGCCACCCGGAGGCCGCCCCTCAACCGACCGCCCGCTCAGCCGACCGATTCCTGAACCGGGAGCTGTCGTCGCTCGACTTCAACGCGCGCGTGCTTGCGCTTGCAGAGGAGGTCGACGCGCCGGTGCTGGAGCGCGCGAAGTTCCTCGCCATCTTCGCCAGCAACCTCGACGAGTTCCACATGGTGCGCGTGGCCGGCCTCAAGCGACAGGTCGAGGCGGGGCTCGTCAGCAAGTCCGCCGACGGGCTCACTCCGACGGAGCAGCTGGCGGCGATCGCGGCCAAGGTGGAGCCGCTCGCGCAGCGCCACGCGAGCCTGTTCATCGACGACGTGATGCCCGAGCTGGCCCGGGCCGGCATCGAGATCAAGCGTTGGGAGGACCTCACCGAGGCGCAGCGCGACGAATTGAACGAGGTCTTCACCGATGAGCTGTTTCCGGTGCTGACTCCGCTCGCCGTCGATTCCGGACGGCCGTTCCCGTTCATCTCCAACCTGTCGCTCAACCTGGCTGTTCTGGTTCGCGACGCGGAGGGCGGGCGCATCCACTTCGCGCGTGTCAAGGTGCCCCCTTCGCTGCCCCGCTTCGTGGCGTTCGCGGAAGGGCGAGCGTACGTGCCGCTGGAGGACCTGATCGCGGCCAACCTGCACCAGCTCTTCCCCGGCATGGACGTCGTAGAGCACCACACCTTCCGGGTCACCCGCAACGCCGACCTCGAGATCAACGACGGCGCCGCAGACCTGATGGAGGCCCTGGAGGAGGAGCTGAGCCGCAAGCGCTTCAGCCCCGCGGTCCGCCTCGAGGTGGAACGCAACATGCCGGAGCACGTGCTGGAGCTGCTGATGAGCGAGCTCGAGCTGGCGGACGCCGACGTCACCCGGCTCCCCGGCCCGCTCGACCTCTCCGGACTGTGGACCCTTCATGCGCTGAACCGGCCGGACCTCAAGGACCCTCCTTTCGTCCCCCTCACCCATCCGGACCTGGCCCTGACCGACGAGGACATGGACGTGTTCGAGCTGCTGCACGATCGCGACGTGCTCGTCCACCATCCGTACGAGTCCTTTACCACCAGCGTGCAACGTTTCGTGGAGCAGGCCGCCGCGGATCCCGATGTGCTGGCGATCAAGCAGACCCTTTACCGCACCTCCGGCAGCCCGATCGTGAACGCCCTGATCGAGGCGGCGGAGCGGGGTAAGCAGGTCGTCGTGCTGGTGGAGTTGAAGGCGCGATTCGACGAGAGCGCCAACATCACCTGGGCGCGAACGCTGGAGCAGGCGGGCTGCCACGTCGTCTACGGGCTGGCGGGCCTGAAGACCCACTGCAAGCTGTGCCTGGTCGTGCGCCGGGAGGGAAGCGAGCTGCGGCGCTACGTCCACGTCGGCACGGGCAACTACAACCCGATCACCGCCCGCCTCTATGAGGACATCGGCCTGCTGACGGCCGACGAGGGCCTCGGCTCCGAGGTCAGCCACCTGTTCAACTTCATCACGGGCTTCTCGCGCAAGAGGGAGTACGAGTCGCTGATCGTGGCCCCGCTCGGCATGAGGGACCGCATGATCGGGATGATCGAGCGCGAGATCGCGCTCAGCACGGCGGAGCAGCCGGGCCGGATCGTGATGAAGCTCAACAACCTCGGCGACCCGGCGATCGTCGACGCGCTCTACCGTGCATCGCAGCGGGGCGTGAAGGTGGACCTGCTCGTGCGGAGCATCTGCGTGCTGCGCCCGGGAATCAAGAAGTTGAGCAAGAACATCAGGGTGCGCAGCATTCTTGGCCGCTTCCTGGAGCACTCACGCATCTTCTACTTCCAGAACGGCGGCGACGAGGAGTTCTACTTCGGCAGCCCCGACATGATGCAGCGCAACCTCGACGGACGCGTCGAGGCGCTGGCGACGATCAGCTCGGATGACCTCAAGCGCCAGCTCCGGTTCCTGCTCGAGCTCGCGCTCTCGGACAACGTCTCGTCGTGGGCTCTCGACGGCGACGGCACCTGGACCCGCCGCACTCCGGGCGACGAGCCAGCGCTCGAATATCAGAAGCAGCTGATGAACGAGCCGGCGGTTTGATCGGCCGGCGCCCCGACGATGCGTGAGCTGGAGCTGAAGCTCTCGGTCGACGACCCGTTCGTCACGCCGGCGCTGCGGCCCGAGGGGGTCGACGTCGCGGGCATGGAGGAGCTTCCGCCGCTCGACCTGCACGCGACCTACTTCGACACCGCCGACCTGCGGTTGGCACGCCATGGGGCGACGCTTCGCTACCGCACGGGTGAGGGCGACGAGTCGGGTTGGCACCTGAAGCTGCCGGTCCTCGGCGACGACGGCGCAAGTCGTGACGAGCTGCACTTCGACGGGCCGGCCGGAAGTGTGCCCGCAGGCGCTCGCGACCTCGTGACGGCGTTCGTCCGTTCGGCCCCGCTGGAGCCGGTGGCGCGGCTTCGCACTCGCCGCCGCCGCTGGTGCCTGCGCTCGAGCGACGGCAGGGAGCTGGCCGAGCTGGTCGACGACAGAGTTGCCGTGATCAAGCAGGGCCGCATCGTGGAGCGCTTCCGCGAGCTGGAGCTGGAGAGCCGGGCTCTCGACCGCCCGGCCCTCGAGCGCATCGCCGCCGTGCTCCAGGCTGCCGGCGCCTCCGCTCCGCGTCCTGTGCCCAAGGTGGTGCGCGCGCTTGGCGCCCGAGCGACGCGAATGCCCGACATCATCGCCCCGCCACACCTTCGTCCCGACGAACCCGCCGCATACGCGGTGCAGGCGGCGATCGCGCGCGGCGTACAGCGCATCTTCACGAACGACCCGGGCGCGCGCCTCGGAGAGGTGGAGCCCGTGCACCAGATGCGGGTCGGCGCGCGACGGCTGCGCAGCGACCTGCGCACGTTCGCGCCGCTGCTGGACGAAGCGTGGGCGGAGCGGCTGCGCGATGAGCTGCAATGGCTGGGATCCGCGCTCGGGCAGGCTCGCGACCTGGATGTGATGCAGGAACTGCTGCGCGAGCACGCCAAGGGCCTGGAGTCCGAGATCGAGCCGCTGTTCGGCTACCTCGACGAGCAGCAGCTCGTCGGCCGCGCCGCGCTGCTGACGGCGCTGCGCAGCGAGCGCTATGTCGAGCTGCTGGATGCGCTGGTGGAGGCGGCTCGCAGCCCGGTGCTCACGACGGCGGCCTGGACGCCGGCCGGTGAGGCGCTGCCGCCGCTTGCGCGTCGTACCTGGTCACGCTTGGCAAAGGCAGCCCGAGAGCTCGACCAAGCCGATCCGGACGACAACTTCCACGAGGTCCGGAAGCTCGCCAAACGCGCCCGCTACGCGGCCGAGGCGGTGGCGCCTTCGCTCGACGAGGCCCAGTCTCACACAGCGTCGCGTTTCGCGCGCCGGGCAGCAGCCGTGCAGGACATGCTCGGCGGCCTGCAGGACTCGGTGGTGGCTCGCAACCTGGTCCGGGAGCTGGCGACGTCGCGGCCGACCGACGGCACCTTTGCGCTTGCGGCCGGCCGCTTGCTCGAGCGCGAGGAGCAGACCGGCCGCCATGCACGTGGTTCCTTCCCGAAGGCATGGAAGAAGCTCGACAAGCCGGAGCTGCGCCGCTGGATGCGCCCAGGCGACGAGGAAGGGGCGTGAGCAAGCCGATCCGCGCAGCGGGGGGCGTCGTCTGGCGCACCGCCGCCGAGCACTCCAACAGCGAGGCGATCGAGGTCGCGCTCATCCATCGCCCGCGCTACGACGACTGGAGCATCCCCAAGGGCAAGCTTGCCTCCGGAGAGTCGGAGTTGGAAGGGGCCCTGCGCGAGGTGTTCGAGGAGACCGGCTACCGGGTGCGGCCCGGCCGAGGGCTGGGAGAGGTGCATTACCTGAAGAGCTCCAACGGGCGCTCGCGCGAGAAGGTGGTCCGTTACTGGGCGATGCGTGCGGTGGCCGGAGCATTCGCCCCCAACAGAGAGGTCGATGAGCTGATGTGGGTGTCGCCGGACGGAGCCGATGCGCTTCTGACGCGACCCAGCGACCGCGAGGTGCTGGAGCGCTTCGCCTCCGGCCCCGTTCGCACGGGCACGGTGCTGCTGGTGCGGCACGCAAGCGCCGGCGACCGCGACAAGTGGAAGGGTGACGACCGCCTGCGACCGCTGGACGAAATCGGCAGCGACCAGGCGGACGAGCTGGTGCGGCTGCTGTCGCGCTTCGACGTGCAGCGCCTCGTCTCGGCCGATTACCTGCGCTGCGTGCAGACACTTCAACCGGCGGCCGACTCACTGGGGGTCGAGATCGAGGAGCAGCCGCTGCTCTCCGAGGAAGGGTTTCCCGGCCACGAGCAGGACGCGGTCAACGCGATTCGCGACCTCGGCGACCACGAGCAGGCGGTGGCGGTGTGCAGCCAGCGGGTGGTCGTGCCGGAGATGGTCGAGCGGCTGGCGAAGGAGGGCGGCGTCGAGTTGCCGGATCCGCAGCGTTCCAAGAAGGCCAGCGTGTGGGCGCTCAGCTTCGACGACGGCAAGCTGGTCGCGGCGGAGTACTTCCCGCCCCCTGACGTCTAGTGGCCCGTTAGCTGATTGCGCCGGTGCTGACCAGGATCAGGACGGTGGTGCCGAGCAGCACGCGGTAGCCAACGAACACCTTCGTCGTGTGCGTGACCAGGAAGCGCAGCAGGAGCGCGATCGAGGCGTAGCCGACGATGAACGCACAGACCGTCGCCAGCAGCGTGCCGGACGCGCTGGCGCCGGTGCCGTGCACGGCGTCGCGAAGCTCGAACAGGCCGCTCATCACCACCGCCGGCACCGACAGCAGGAACGAGTAGCGCGCGGCCGAGAGACGGTCCAGGCCCATGAATAGCCCGGCCGTCAGCGTCGCGCCAGAGCGCGAGACGCCCGGAACGAGTGCCAGCGCCTGCGCGAAGCCGATCGCGGTCGCGTCCCGGCGGTTGAGGCTGCGCAGGTCGCGATCGTGAGCGGCGACCTTCTCAGCCCACAGCAGCACGAGCCCGAGCACGATCAGCGTGCTGCCGATCAGGTACAGGGATCGCGCACCGCTCTCGATCTGGTCCTTGAACGCGAGCCCGAAGATCCCGATCGGGATCGTGCCCAGCAGGATGTACCAGCCGAGCCTGGCATCGAGCTCGCCACGCAGCTGCGGCTTGGTGATGCTGGCGAGCCACGCGCGCGCGATACGCAGCAGGTCGTGGCGGAAGTAGACCAGCACGGCCGCCATCGTGCCGAGCTGCGTGACGGCGGTGAAGGCGGCGCCCGGATCGTCCCAGCCCAGAAAGGCGGGCACGATCCGCAGGTGGGCGGTGCTGGAGATCGGCAGGAACTCGGTCAGCCCCTGCACGATCCCGAGCACGATGGCTTCAAGCTCACTCATCGATCAGGGATCGCGACACGCATCGGCGAAGCGGGAAGGATGCCTTAGCGAGCGGGCGAGATCGCCACGGTCGCTGCGATGGAGGGTGGGGCCCCGGTAGGTGCCGCCGGCCGAGAGGTCAGCTGACGACGCGCGGCGCGCGCATTTCGTCGCGGCCGGACAGCATTCTTCATGAAATCGTTATGCCGCGGCCGCTGCCCGTTGCTAGGTTCACCCTTGTGCGGCTTGCCGATTCTGCGGCCTGCCGATCGTCGGCCGAAACGGAGAGGGAGGAAGGAAGATGAGTCATAAGGGTGCGCGGGTAACTCGCTGGTTGGCCGGTGTCGTTTCGATATTCGCCATGATGGTCATGGCGCCGGCAGCAAATGCAGCCATTAGCAGCGTGTTCACGAACACGCCGACGCCGATTCCGTGCACCGTGCAGGTGAGCGGAGTGCGCCTCTGCGACCAGAGCACCTTCGTGCCCGTGCAGCCGCGCAGCACGGTCAAGACCTTCGACGGCGTGCCAATCGACGTTCGCGTGGCCTTCCCGCCCGAGCCGGCGAGCGGCCCCGACGGCCCCTACCCGATCATCATGCTTTTCCACGGCTACGCCGGTTCGAAGCTCGCGGTTTCGAGCATGCAGCCGTTCCTCGACCGAGGATACGCGACCTTCAGCATGACCACGCGTGGCTTCGGCCAGTCCTGCGGCACGTCCGCGGCGCGCAGCGCCGATCCGGCGGGGTGCGCAAACGGCCATGTGCGGCTGATGGACACCCGTTACGAGGTTCGCGACGCACAGCAGATGGCCGGCCTGCTCGCCGACGAAGGCCACACTTCCGCGACCCAGATCGGGGCGATTGGCGGCTCCTACGGAGGCGGCATGTCGATGGCGCTCGCGGCGCTGAAGAACCGCCAGATGCTGCCCGACGGCTCACTGGTCGCCTGGCAGAGCCCGAACGGTACGCCGATGCAGATCGCGGCGGCGACGCCCGAGATCCCATGGACCGACCTGGCCTATTCGCTGGTGCCGAACGGCCGTACGCTCGACTACGTCGTTGACGCGCCCTACCAGGGCCGCACCGGCGTGCTCAAGTCCTCCTGGGAGAACGCGCTCTACAACTCCGGGCTGTCGTTCTTCTACGCCGCTGCGGGCGTCGATCCCGACGCCGATCTCCGCAACTGGCACACCACCTTCAACAACGGCGAGCCGTACGACGACGCGGCCGGCAACCCGTTGCCGGCGTTCACCGACATCCGCGACGAGCTCCCCACGCACCACTCGTCGTACTACATCGACCACTCGCAGGCGCCTGCGCCGCTGCTGATCTCGAGCGGCTGGACGGACGACCTGTTCCCGGCAGATGAGGCGCTGCGTTTCTACAACCGGACCCGCACCCAGTACCCGGGCGCGGACATCTCACTGTTCTTCGCGAGCCTCGGCCACCAGCGCGGGCAAAATAGAGCCGCCGACCTGGCGCTGCGATCCGCTGCCGAGATCGCCTGGTTCGACTACTACGTCAGAGGTGTGGGCAGCGTGCCGTTCCACGGCGTCCAGACGCTGACCCAGACGTGTCCGAACGCGTCCGCCTCCGGTGGGCCCTACTCCGCCGGCGATTGGCCGAGCCTCGCCCCGGGCGAGGTGCGGCTCGACGACGCGACCCCGAAGACGATCCTGCCGACCGCGGGCTCGACGACGATCGCGGCGTCCTTCGATCCGATCACGGGCGGCGGCGCATGCGCGACGAACTCCGGTGCCGATCAGGCCGACACGGCGACCTATCGCAGCGACCCGGTGCCGGCCGGCGGCTACACGCTGATGGGCTCGCCAACGGTCGTAGCCGACATCACGTCGGCGGGGTCCAACTCGCAAATCGCCGCAAGGCTGCTCGACGTCGATCCGAGCACGGGCAACCAGACCCTGGTCGCGCGCGGTCTGTGGCGACCGGCGATCAGCTCGACCCCGGTTCACCAGGTGTTCCAGCTTCACCCGAACGGCTACAAGTTCCTCGACAACCACGTCGTGAAGCTCGAGCTCCTACCGAAGGACTCGAACACAGCGGCGGGCAACAGCTACGGGCGGACTTCGAACGGGCAGCAGGACGTGACCGTCCAGAACCTCGGGCTGCGGTTGCCCGTCCTGGAGCAGCCGGGCTCGCTCGGCGGCCTCGTCCAAGCCCCGGCGGGCAAGACGGTGCCTGCGGGTTACCAGCTTGCGCCCGGCTACGGCGCGAGCCCGTACCCCCGCCCCGGCGGAGCGACCCCGCTCCGAGTGCCCCTGGTGCCGGCGTTCGCAAACTGCACAGCGCCGAACAGCACGCATGCGGCCCCATTGGAGCTCCCCTCCTGCGACCCGCCCGCGCTCCAGTCGTCGCTTCTCACGACTTCGTCGGTGGGAAGGGGCACGGCGTTCGCCCGGGTTGACGTTGTTGTGGGTAACCCAGCCACGCCCGCAGACGAAGCCGACATCGACCTCGCGCTCTCCGCGACCGATGTCCGGGCAGCGATCGACGGCTCCGACTACACCGGTCAGGTGCTTCTGCGCACCGCGGTGCGGATCACCGACGGCGCCAACGGGGTGGCGGGCAACGATGCGGGCACGGTGGAGGACTTCGATTTCTCCGTCCCGGTCGACTGCATCGGGACCGCCAGCACCACGCTGGGGTCCGCGTGCAACCTGAATACGACTGTCGACGCGCTCGTCCCCGACCTCGTCAGAGAGGGCAAGAGGTCAGTGGTCTCGGTGGTCTCGTTCAGCCTCGACGACGCCGGACCGGACGCCACCCTCGATTCCGGTTCCCCGGCATGCCCG
>JBBQNR010000005.1:0-72208 GCA_038330145.1 Solirubrobacterales bacterium | reverse complement strand
GCCGTTGAACTCCCCCACCGGGGTCGGGGCGGCGGCCCCCCCCCCCCCCCCACCCTCCCCGGGGCGCGGGGCCCCCCGGGGCCGGGTCCGATGCCGGCCGCGATCCTGCGCGCGCTCGACCTCACGGTCAGGCGCCGCGTGGAGAGCCTGGTGCCCGGCGACCACCGCACCGCGGCGCTGGGACCCGGCACCGAGCTTGCTCAGGTGCGCCCGTACCAGCCCGGCGACGATGTCCGCCAGATCGACTGGAACGTGACCGCGCGCACGCAGGAGCCGCACGTTCGCGTGCAGGTCGCCGAGCGGGCGCTGACGACATGGCTGTTGCTGGACGGCTCGCCCTCGATGAGCTTCGGCACCGCCGACCGCCGCAAGGCCGACGTAGCGGAGGGAGCGGCGCTTGCGGTCGCCCATGTGGCGACGCGGCGCGGCAACCGCCTGGGCGTGCTCACGTTCGGAGTGCGAAGCCCGCTCTCGCTGCGCCCCAAGCAGGGCCGCCGCGGCCTGATCGGGATGCTGACCGCCCTGCGAGCTGAGCCCGAGCCGGACGGCGCAGGCGCGACATCGCTGGGCGAGGCGCTCGCGCGAGCCGGGCAGCTCTCGTCACAGCGCGGCCTGGTTGTGGTCGTTTCCGACTTCCGTGGCCCGCGCGACTGGCATGGCCCGCTGCTGCGGCTTCGCAACCGCCACGGCGTGGTCGCCGTCGAGGTCCGCGACCCTCGCGAGCAGGCGCTGCCCTCCGTCGGCGATCTGTGGCTCGTCGATCCGGAGACAGGCCGCCAGCTTCGCGTCGACACCGGCAGCCGCCGGCTGCGCGAGCGCTTCGCCGCCAGAGCCGAGCAGGAACGCGACGAGGTCGCGTCGATCCTGCGCCGCGCCGGCGCCGATCACGTCGTGCTGTCCACTGCCGGCGACTGGTTGCGGGACCTGGTCACCTTCCTGCGCACCGGGAGGAAGCAGTGAGTTTCGACTGGCCGCTTGCGCTGGCCGGGCTGGCGATCGTGCCGCTCGCGCTGGCCGCCTACCTGATCGTGCAGCGGCGGCGCAAGCGCTACGCCCTGCGCTTCACGAACCTCGACCTGCTTGCCAACGTGGTCACCGAGTCGCCTCGCTGGCGCCGCCACCTGCCGCCCGCGCTGACGCTGCTGGCGCTGGCATCGCTTGTGGTGGCGATCGCGCGTCCGCATGTGAGGATCGACGTGCCGAAGGAACGCGCGACCGTGATGCTGACCACCGATGTCTCGGGCTCGATGCAGGCGACGGACGTGCAGCCCGACCGCCTCACCGCTGCGCGCGACGCGGCCAAGACCTTCAGCGAGCGGCTGCCCAAGGAGTTCCGGCTCGGGCTGGTCAGCTTCAACCAGCAATCGCAGCTCGTGGTTCCTCCGGTCGAAGACCGCGGGCTGGTGCAGCAGGGGCTGGACGGGCTCAGCGCCGGTGGCGGCACGGCGATGGGCGACGCGCTCGAGAACTCGCTCACGACGCTGCGAGAACTGGCCAAGAGCCAGGCCGCCGGCGGGCAGCAGAAACGGAACCCGCCCGCGGTGGTCGTGCTGCTCTCCGACGGCAAGAACACCGGTGGAGCCGATCCGCTCCAGGTGGCGCGTGAGGCAAAGAAGTTGGGCATCCCCATCAACACGGTTGCGCTGGGGACCGACCAGGGAACGGTCCAGGTGACCGACCCCGAGGGATTCCTGCGCACGATCCCCGTCCCGCCCGACCGCGACACGCTGAAGCAGATCTCGCGCATAACGCAGGGGCGCTTCTTCGAGGCAAAGGATGCCGGCAAGCTGGACGCGATCTACGACCGCCTCGGCTCACGCATCGGCTACGCCACCGAAAAGCGGGAGTTGACCGCCGCCTTTGCCGGCGGAGGCCTCGGACTGCTGCTCGTCGGCGGCACCCTCTCGCTGCTCTGGTTCGGCCGCCTGCCGTAGCGGCCAGCCGGGCGGGCGAGTCGACCTAGCCGGCAGATGTGCGACGGATCGGCACCTGTTCGTCGGCGTGATACGAGCTGCGCACGAGCGGGCCTGAAGCGACCGATGCGAAGCCCAGCGCGTAGGCCTCGCGCTCCAGCTCCGCGAACTCGTCGGGATGCCAGTAGCGGGCCACCGGCAGGTGGTCCTCCGACGGCCGCAGGTACTGGCCGACAGTGAGCACCTCGACGTCGTGCTCGCGCAGGACCGAGAACGCCTCCAGCATCTCCTCGGCCGTTTCGCCCAGGCCCACCATCAGGCCGGACTTCGTTATCACGTCGGGGTCCATCTGCCTGGCGTTCTGAAGCACGCGACAGGAGCGCAGGAAGTCGGAGCCGCGCCGCGCCAGCGGGTACAGCCGCGGCACCGTCTCGACGTTGTGATTGAAGACGTCGGGTCGCGCGTCGATCACCTTCGCCAACGGCATCTCCTGCCCTCGGAAGTCGGGCGTCAGCACCTCGACGGCGCATCCGGGCGCGCGGCGGCGGATCGCTCTGATCGTGTCGGCGAACGCGCCGGCACCGCCGTCGGGGAGGTCGTCGCGGTCGACAGAGGTGACGACGCAGTGGCGCAGCTCCATCTGCCTGACCGCGTGCGCCACCCGCAGCGGCTCCGCGCGGTCCACCACGTCCGGCAGCCCCGACTTGACGTTGCAGAAGCCGCAGCGCCGGGTGCAGACGTCGCCCAGGATCATGAACGTCGCCGTGCCGCGCTCCCAGCACTCGCCGATGTTGGGACAGTTCGCCTCCTCGCAGACGGTGTGCAGGCCCTGGCGGCGGATCAGCGCGTCGAGCCGGCGGTAGTTGGAGCTGCCGGGCGCCTTGACCTTCAGCCAGGGCGGCTTTCGCTCCCGGAATGCGACGACGTCGCCGGCATTTGCACCGGCCCTTTCGCCCGCTGTCCCGTCAGCTGCGGCGCCACGCCCGCCGGGGCGTGCTCGCGATCGCGAGACATGCCGTCGAAGCTCTTCGGTCATGCGCCCACCAGCTCGGCGGCGAGCGGTAGGTCGGCGAGGCGCGCCGTCGCCGGGCGGCGGCCGTAGGCGCGGCCAAACTCGTCGCAGACGGCATCCATGAAGTCGTCCATGTCCTGCTCGGCCTGTGTCTCGCGCGCGACGGAAGACATCCGGCATTCCTCTATGCCGCAGGGCACGATCCATTCAAACGGCTGCAGATCGTTGTTGACGTTGAGCGCGAAGCCGTGTGTGGTGACGCCGCGGTTGACGTGCACGCCGATCGATCCGATCTTGCGCCGCTCAGCGGTCCAGACGCCGGTCAGCCCGTCCACGAGCGAGGCCTCGATACCGTAGCCCGAGAGAGTCGCGATCATCATCCGCTCCATACGCCGGACGTAGTCGTGCACATCGTCGCGGTAGGGGCGCAGGCTCATGATTGGATAGCCCACAAGCTGCCCGGGCCCGTGGTAGGTGACGCGGCCGCCGCGGTCGCTGTCGACTACCTCGATGCCCTGGCGCGCGTACCACTCCTCGCCCATCGGCAGCTCCTCGCTGGTGGTGCGACGCCCGCGGCTGTAGACGGGCGGATGCTCGAGTAGAAGAAGGAGGTCCGGGACCTCACCGGCCCACCGCATCGCCTCGAGCTGCTTCTGCAGCTCGAACGCCTCGGCGTACGGGATCAGTCCCAGCCGCAGGCAGAGGATGGCCGGGTCGTCGACCGATGCCCGGGGCCGAGCCTGGGCGAAATCTCTTTCGGTGTCGTCGGGGCTCACGCGACTACGGCCATCTAAAGCGCCATCGATAGCGGCTGCTGGAGCAAGTCTCTCACGCGGGCCAGGAACTGGGCACCATCCGCGCCGTAGAGGATGCGGTGGTCGCAGGCGAGCGTGACGCCCATCAGGTCGCGGGCCACGATCTGATCGCCGTCGACCGCCGGCTTGCGTTGCACGGTGCCGATTGCCAGCAGCGCGGACTGCGGCGGGTTGATCACCGCCGAGAAGTTGGAAACGCCGTACATGCCGAGGTTGGAGACGGTGAAAGTGGCTCCCGAAAGCTCGGGCGGCGTGATCGTGCCCTCGCGCACCTTGGCCGCCAGCGCGCGTGCGTCCCGCGCGATCTCGCCCAGCGTCTTGCGGTCGGCGTCGAACACCGTCGGCACGACGAGGGCGTCGTTGGCGGCAACCGCGATGCCGACGTTGATGCGCGAGTAGAGCTCGAACTTGCCGTCGCGGTAGGCGCCGTTGGCGCGCGGGAACTCGCGCAGCGCCAGGGCGCAGGCCTTGATGGCCATGTCGTTGAAGGTGGGGACAGGGGATCCCTCCGCGATCACCTGCTTCAGCTGAGCGCGCGCTCGCGCGCACTCGGTCATGTCTATCTCCATCTGGAGATAGAAGTGGGGCACCGTCGCCTTCGACTCCGCCATCCTGCGCGCCACCGTGCGCTGGAGGCGGTTGAGCTCGATCACCTGCACCTCGCCCTTCGCCGTCTCCGGCAATTCCGCCCCGGCGGGGGACGGAGCCGGGGCTCGGCCGGCGGGAGCCGGCCCCGCGGAGCGCTCCGCCGGGCGAACGCCAGCGGCCGCCACGACGTCGGCCTTCACGATCCGGCCGCCGGGGCCGCTGCCCTGCAACCCCGACAGCTCGACGCCCAGGTCTCGCGCCATGCGGCGCGCGATCGGCGACGCCTTGACGCGTCCGTCCTGCTGCGGAGCCGCAGGACGGGTCGGGGATCCCGGGCGCTGCACAACCGCCGGCTCGGCGGGAGACGGCTCCGGTTGGGCCTGCGGCGCGGAAGGCGCGGGCTCCGCCGCCGGGGCGGGCTCGGCTGCCGCTGCGGGCTCGGCCGCCGGGGCGGGCTCCTGCTCCTTCGTCGCCGCCGCTCCCCCGTTCTGGGTGCTTTGCTCCTGCCCGCCGGCCTGACTCGCCTCGGACGGGACGCCGATGCGGGCGATCACCTCTCCGATCGGCAGCGTGTCGCCCTCACCGGCCACGACCTCGATCAGCGTGCCCTCGTCGCTGGCCTCGTAGGTCATGTTGGCCTTGTCGGTCTCGATCTCGACCAGCTCGTCCCCGCGCTTCACCTCTTCGCCGACCGACTTCAGCCAACGCAGGATCGTGCCCTCCTCCATCGAGTCGGAGAGGCGCGGCATGGTGACGTCGACGGCCATCGACCCGACTCTCAGACGTCTCGCATCGTCGCCAGCGCCGCCTTGATGACGTGCTCCTCGTGCGGCATGGCGGCCTGCTCGAGCGCCTTGGAGTACGGCATCGGCGAGTCGGCGCCGGTCACGCGCTGGATCGGAGCGTCCAGATAGTCGAACGCCTGCTCCTGTATCAGCGCGGCCATGTTGGCCCCCACACCGCCATGCGGCCACCCCTCCTCCACCACCACGACGCGGTTCGTCTTTCGCACAGACTCGAGAATGGTGTCGAGGTCGAGCGGGCGCAGCGTGCGCGGGTCGATCACCTCGGCCTCGATCTCCTCCTCCGCCGCCAGCCGTTCGGCGGCCTTCTCCGCCGTAACCGCCATGCGCGAAATGCCGATGATCGTGACGTCCGTTCCCTCGCGGCGGATCGCCGCCTCCCCGAAGCGCATCGGGTCACCGTTCTCAGGCACCTCTCCCCTTATGCCGTAGAGCGACTCGTGCTCGATGAAGATCACGGGGTTGTCGTCCCTGATCGCGCTCCTGAGCAGGCCGTACGCGTCGGCGGCGGTCGACGGCACGGCGACCAGCAGGCCCGGCACGTGCAGGAAGATCGCCTCCATCGTGTGCGAGTGGGTGGGCCCGAGCTGGTGGCCGCCGCCCTGCGGGAAGCGGATCGTCAGCGGCACCTTCGCCTGCCCACCGAACATGTAGTGGATGTGCGCCGCGGAGTTGATGATCTGGTCGAGCGCCAGGAAGGCGAAGTTGACGGTCATGATCTCGACGATCGGGCGCAGCCCCGTCATCGCGGCACCGACTCCCATGCCGACGATCGTGTTCTCGGAGATCGGCGTGTCGCGTACCCGCTTTTCGCCGAACTCCTCCAGCATGCCCTCGCTGACCTTGAAGGCTCCCTGGAACACCCCCACGTCCTCACCCATCAGGAAGACGCTCTCGTCGCGCTTCATCTCCTCCCGCATGGCCAGGTTGAGCGCCTCGCGATAGCGCATCACGGCCACGGCGCTATTCCCCTTCGTCCGTCTTGCGGCGCCCCTCGTTCTGGGCCTCGTCGGCAGGCCCAGGCCCCCGCGCGTCCTCGTGCGCGTGGTCCTCGCGCCGGCGCCGCTGCACGTCTCCGACGCCCGCGTAGGCGGCACCGGCCTCCGCCAGCTCGTGGGGCACGCCGTGGCGGCCGACCTCGTGCTCGTCCTCGCCGCGGTGGACGTCGGGAGTGCGTTCGTCGACCGAGTACCAGCCGCGCACCTGCTCACCGAGCACGTAGATGTTGTCGTAGAGCGACTCCAGCGCCGGCTCCGGGCTGGCCTCGGCGAACGCCACCGCCTCGTCGACGGTCTCGATCGCCCTGCGGTCCATCTGCTCCACACCCGAGTCGTCGATCATGCCGGACTCTTTCAGTCGCTCGGCGAAGATCACGATCGGGTCGCGCTTGCGCCACTCCTGCACCTCCTCCTTGGTGCGGTACACCTCGGGATCGGCGGCGGAGTGGCCACGAAAGCGGTAGGTCAGCGATTCCACCAGTGTGGGCTGGCGATCCTCGCGCGCGGCACGAAGATGCTCGGCGATGCACTCACGCACCGCAAGCACGTCCATGCCGTCGACCCGCTCGCCGGGCACGCCCATGCACTCCGCCTTCTTGGACAGGTCCGTGACGGCGGAGTGACGATGGATCGCCGTCCCCATCCCGTACTGGTTGTTGACGACGAGGAAGACCACAGGCAGCTTCCAGAGGGCGGCGATGTTCATCGTCTCGCCGAACGTGCCCTGGTTCGAGGCGCCGTCGCCGAACATGCAGACGGTGACCGTGTCCTCGCCCCTGTAGTCGGAGGCCAATGCCATGCCGGCCGCGAGCGGCAGGTTGCCGCCGACGATGCCGTAGCCGCCCATGAAGCGCCGCTCGCGGTCGAAAAGGTGCATCGAGCCGCCCCGCCCGCGCGAGGTCCCGCCCTCGCGCCCGAACAGCTCGGCCATCACGACCTTTGGATCGGTGCCGCGCGCTATCGCCTGGCCGTGCTCACGGTAGGTCGAGATCAGGTAGTCGTCGGCGCGCATGACCGAAGTCGTGCCGACGATCGTCGCCTCCTCGCCGATGGCGAGGTGAAGGAAGCCGCCGACCTTGGCCTTCATGTACATCTCCTGCGCCCGCTCCTCGAAGCGCCGGATCAGCATCATCTTCCAGAGGATGTCGAGCGCGGTCTGCTTGTCCGGCAGCTTGGGCGAAGCGCCGCCACCGTCGGCTGCGCCTACGGACGACGTCGTCCGCTTGCGGCCTGACTGACCTTCCTTCGTTTGGGCTGTTCTGTCGGCCACGCGCTCGGGAGCTGCACCTCGTCGGTGCCTCCCCACTCACATTACCGTCAAACCGGCCCGGGCCGTGAGGGTTGCGGGCGTCACGGGCGCCGCGGCTCAGTCCCGCAGTGCCGCGGCCGCCTGCTCGAGCCTGTCGTCGCCCCAGAACAGGCGATCGCCGACCGCCACCGTCGGCACCCCGGTCACCCCTCGCTCCGCCGCCTGCTCGGTCGCCGACCGCAGCGCGTCCTTGACGGCACGGCTCTCGACCGCCTTCTGCAGCGCCCGCGGGTGCAGCTCGCAGGCCGCGGCGGCGATTATCACGTGGTCGGGGTCGCCGAGATCCCGGCCGCCCACGAACGCCTGCCTGAAGGCCGCCAGGGAAAAGGCCACCGCGCGGCCGATCTGGGCCGTGTAGGTGGCCGCGCGCATCGCGAACAGCATGTTCCCCGGCCAGGGGTCCGGCCAGCGCAGCGGTGGCAGGCCGCGCTCTCGCGCGCGCCGCTCGACCTCCGCCATGCCCGCCTCGCGCTCGTCCGTCTCCCCCCAGGAGCCACGGTCGTGGATCTTGAACAATCCTCCCAGCAGCACCGGCTGCCAGCGAGGCGGCACCGGCAGCGTCGAGCTCACCCGCTCAGCCGCCAGCCACGAAAACGGCGAGCCGAGGTCGTAGTAAAAGACCGGCTGCGAAATAGAGCCCTCGGTGCACCCGTCATTTCCGTCTAAGGGGATAGAGCCCTCGGTGCACCCGTCATTTCCGTCTAAGGAAATGACGGCCTGCTCTAAATATGGATGGCCCAACCCGAGGTCGCCCGCGCGGCCTCCATCACCGCTTCGGAGAACGTCGGGTGAGCGTGAATGGTGCGCGCCACTTCCTCGTAGCCGGCCTCGACCTGCTTGGCCACCACGAGCTCGGAGATCAGGTCGGTGGCGCGAGCGCCGACGATGTGGGCGCCGAGCAGCTCGCCATAGCGCCTGTCGCCGACGATCTTGACCATGCCGGTGCGGTCGCCGTAGACGAGCGGTGCGCCGACGCCGCCGTACGGGAAGTTCCCGACCACCACGTCGTGGCCGCGCTCCTTCGCCTGCGCCTCGGTGAGGCCGAAGCTGCCGACCTGCGGGTGACAGAACGTGGCTCCGGGGATGTCGTCGTAGGAGAGCGGGTGAACCGGGCGGCCGGCGGCGTCCTCTGCAGCGATCACGCCCTCGTCCATCGACTTGTGGGCCAGCGCCGGGCCGTGCACCATGTCGCCGATCGCATAGACGCCCTCTGCCGAGGTTCGCATGTGGTCGTCAACTTCGACCAGTCGGTCCTCGCCGACCTTGACGCCCGCCTTGTCGAGACCCAGCCCCTCGATGTCCGGAGTGCGGCCGGCGGCGATGCAGAGGTAATCGACGGTCGTCCTGTCCCCGCCGTACACCAGCTCGACGCCCTTGCCGGACGGCTTCACCTCGTCTACACGCGTGCCCGTCGCAACTGTGATGTTCTGCTTCTTCAGCTCGCGCTGCACGAGCTTGGCGATCTCGGCGTCCTCGGCCGGCAGCACCTGGTCCAGCATCTCGAGCAGCAGCACCTCGGTCCCGTAGCGCCCGAAGCCGGAGGCGATCTCGGCGCCCGAGGCGCCGGCCCCCACCACGGCCAGCGTCGCGGGCTGCTCGTTCATGGCCCACATGGCCGCGGTATCGAGCACCCGCTCGCCGAACTCGGTGCCGGGAATGGGAAGTGGCACAGAGCCCGTCGCCAGCAGGACCTTGTCCGTCTCCAGCTCACGCCCGTCGACGGCGACGTTGCGGCCATCGGTCAGCGATCCCTGGCCATGGAAGACCTCGACCTCGTTCTTCTTCATCAGGCCGGCGACGCCGCTGGTGAGTGTCTTTATGACGCGGTCACGCCGCTTGCCCGCCGCGGCGATGTCGAAGCGGATGCCCTCTGCGATCACCCCCATCTGCTCGCCGTCCTGGGCCTCGGCCAGCACGTCGGCGGCACGCAGCATCGCCTTTGCCGGGATGCACGCCTCCCTCAGGCAGCGGCCGCCGAGCCGGTCCTCGCGCTCGACGATGGCGGTCTTGAGGCCCACCTGCGCGGCGCGCACCGCCGCCACGTAGCCGCCGGGGCCGCTACCGACGACGACGATGTCGAACTTGTCGGCCACGCGGTGAGCTTAAAGGTTGGAGTCTGACTGGCGGCGCTCAGGCATCTGGATTCGGGCGAGCGATTTCACCAGGAACCAGAACAACGTGCCGGCGAGCGCTATCACGACCAGGGCGACCAGCACGGAGAGAACGCTCTCGGCCTTCAGCAGCAGCAGCGACCAGACCGCGATCAGCAGTCCCAGCAGGGCCTGGAATCCCAGCACGGCCCAGTAACGAGCGTTCCACATCCCCCAGGCCATCACCAGCATCACGCCGGCGTAGAAGACCGTGCTGAAGGCGTTGAACTGGGTGTCGCCGGTGTCGACGCCGAACGCGAACAGCACGATCGTCGTGATGCCGAGCGCGCCGGCGATCAGCGCGGCGATGGTGACGGCGAGCGGTCGCTCGCCGGGCTCCAGCGGCTCGAGTCGCTCGCGCGCGAGGTCGTCCTTCGACTTGCGCGGCGCTGCGGCGGGGGTGGGAGCAGGTGCCGCCGGCGCCGGCTGCGGCGCCCTCGTGCCGCGCCCCTTGCGCCGGCGCTTTCGTTTCTCCCGTCCAGGCATCGCGAGATTTAGTCTCGCACGGGGCGACGAGTTCAGCGCGTCGAGCCGACGCCCAGATGGGCGTCGATGCGCTCGCGCAGCCGCCCGGCAGCCTCGCCCGGGTCCTCGGCGTCGCGGATCGCGCGCACGACGGCGATACGGCCGGCGCCGGCCTCGAGCACCTCGTCGACGTTGCCGGCGTCGATGCCGCCGACGGCGAAGAAGGGCATCGTGGCCCGCACGGCGGCTTCCCGCACGAGGTCGAGACCGACCGGCTCGTACTCGGGCTTGGTCGGCGTGCGGTAGACCGGGCCGACGGCGATGTAGTCGACGTCGCTCGCCTTCTCTATCTGCTTGACGGAGTGCGTGGAGCGTCCGATCAGCGCGTCCTGCCCCATCAGGCGCCTGGCCTCGGCGGGCGATGCATCGTCCTGGCCCAGGTGAACACCGTCGGCGGCACAGGCGAGCGCCAGCTCCGGCTGGTCGTTGACGATGAAGAGCGCGTCGTAGGCGTCGCACAGACGCCGGAAGACCCGCCCGGCCTCGACCAGGTCACGCTCGTCGCCCGACTTGTCGCGAAGCTGCACGACGTCGACGCCGGCACGCAGCGCCGGGCGCAGGATCTCCTCCGGCTCGTGCCCGTCGGGGCGCGCCTCGCAGATCAGGTACAGCCGCGATCGCTCGAGCCAGACACGCCGGCGCTCGGCCAAGCTGTCGGGCTCGGGAGCGGTTGTCTTGACTTCAACTGGCACTCGCAAATCCTTCGGTCGGGGACCAGGGTGGGCCGATCGGGATGCCCACCGATGCTGCACTTAATCCTTGCATAGGACAGGAGCCGCTCGGGTACCACCTGGCGCCCGTGTGTCCACCAGCACGCAAACTGCGATGTCCGGCGAACGCCGCCGCCTGCCGGACGCGCTACCGTGGCCAGGTGGCCAAACCGAAGGCGAAACCAAGGCTTCAGTTCGACTGCTCCAAGTGCCCGGCGCATTGCTGCACCTATCCGTCGATCCCGATCAGCCCGGCCGACATCAGGCGCCTGGCCAAGGGGCTCGGTGAGAGCGTCGAGTACGTCCACGACCACCTGACGAAGTACTCCAAGATTGCCGAGGAGGACATCGTCGACGGCCGCTCGCTGCGCCACAAGAAGGACGAGATCTTCGGGCAGCGCTGCCAGTTCCTCGACCCCGTAACGCGCATGTGCACCGTCTACGAGTTCCGCCCCGCCATCTGCCGCAGCCATCCCGGCGGCACCAAGTGTGGCTACTGGGAGTTCCTCAAGGCCGAGCGAGAGCTTCAGGGCGACCCCGAGCTGATCGCCTACACGAATGACGCCTAGCCGCAGGCCGCGCCCGACCGCGGTCGCCTAGGAAACCCCGACCCGACCGCGGTCGCCTAGGCAACCCCGACCGGACCGGGGTCAGGACGAGCGATCGGACGCGGGGTTTCCGAACTCCGGCACGCCGCTGGTGGGCGTCGACGCGCGCGCGTACGTCCGCCGCGGCATCCGCCCGGCCTCGTGGGCAAGCCGCCCCGCCTGGACCGCCGAACGCATCGCGCTCGCCATCTTGGCCGGGTCCTGGGCGCGCGCGATCGCGCTCGCCATCAGCACGCCGTCGCAGCCCAGCTCCATCGCGATCGCGGCGTCGGAGGCCGTGCCCACGCCGGCGTCGCAGATCACAGGCACGCCGGCCTGCTCGACGACGATGGCGAGATTGTACGGATTTCGGATTCCCATGCCGCTCCCGATCGGGGCCCCGAGCGGCATCACAGCGGCGCAGCCGACCTCCTCCAGGCGGCGGTTGAGGATCGGATCGTCGTTCGCGTAGGGAAGCACCACGAATCCCTCGCCGACCAGCGTCTCGGCCGCCTCCAGCAGCTCTGGGGCATCCGGGTAGAGCGTGCGATCGTCGCCGATCACCTCGAGCTTGACCCAGTTGGTCTCGAAGGCCTCCCGCGCCAGCCGCGCCGTCAGCACCGCGTCGTGCGCCGTGTAGCAGCCCGCCGTGTTCGGAAGCAGAAAGCAGCCGTGGCTATCGAGCACGCTCATGATCGAGCCCTGGGCGCCGGGATCGACGCGGCGCAACGCCACCGTGACGATCTCCGAGCCCGCCGCGACGATCGCCTCCCCCAACAGCTCCAGGCTCTCGAACCCACCGCTGCCCAGGATCAGCCTCGAGCCCCAGCGCCGGCCGGCTATCTCGAGCGTTCCGGTGGCCGGCTCTCGCGCGGCACCCTCGGCATTCACGTCAACCACCCTGGATCGCCGCCACCAGCTCGACTCGCTGGCCCTCCGTGAGCGGGGTGCTGTCCCAGCGGCTACGCGGCACCACCTCGGCGTCCACGGCGACGGCGACGCCGCGGCCGTCCGGCGACTCGCGCAGTTGCTCGATCAGCCCGGCAACCGTCGCGCCCTCGGCCAGCTCGCGCTCGCGCCCGTTGACAATCACCTTCATCGCCTCGGTGCCCCTCCCGGCGCCGCGGCCGCCTCCACGCTGCGGTCGAAGCGACGCGGCGAGAAGGGAGCGAAGCGCTGCTGAAGCTCACCCCCTGCGACCAACTCGGCGACGGCGTCCGCCGTCACGCCGGCAAGCAGGATGCCGTTCCTGTAGTGGCCGCTTGCCCACACGAGGCCATCGAGGGCTCCCGGCCCGACGATCGGCCTGTTGTCCGGCGTGCCGGGCCGCAGCCCCGCCCTCGCCTCGGTGAGCTCGAGCTCGGTGATGCCCGGTAGCGCCTCGTACGCCGCGCGTAGAAGCTCGAACACACCGCCGGCGGTGACCGTGCTGTCGAGGCCTCGCTCCTCGACGGTCGCTCCAACGACCAGCTCCCCGTCGGGCCTCGGCACGAGGTAGACCTCGGGCGTGCGCACGACTCTGCCGGCGATCGGTGCTTCGGTCGCGGAGCGCAGCGTCAGGATCTGGCCCTTGACCGGGCGCAGCGGCAGCGCAGCGTCGTCGCCGGCGAGACCCGTCAGCTGCGCCGACTGCCAGCCGGCAGCCAGGACCACCTTGGGGGCGGCGATTCGCTCACCGGAATGAAGCAGCACTCCCTCCACCCGCTCTCCCGAACGCAGCAACTCCCGCACCGGCGCCGACGAACGCAGCCGCCCTCCGGCCAGCTCGAGCGCGCGCTCCAGAGCCAGCGTCAGCGACCGCGGGGTGACGTGATGGTCCAGGGACGAACGTATCCCTGCCACGACGCTCGGCGACAGCCCCGGCTCCAGCCGCCGGCACTCCCGGCCGTTCAGCCATTCGGACTCGAGCGCGAGCGAGCGCTGGAACTCGTGCAGCCGCCGCATCTCCTCGGCCTGGTCGCGGTCGAGCGCCACGGCCAGCGTGCCGCTCGGGCGGAAACCGGTCTCCACGCCGGTCGATTGCTCGAGCTCCGCGACGAACTGCGGGTAGCAACGCGCCGCCTCGAGACTCAGCGAGAGCAGCTCCCGCTCCCCGAAGGTCGCCTCCGTCACCGGCGCCAGCATGCCCGCGGCGACGCCCGTCGAGCCCCTTCCCGGCTCGCCCGCCTCCAGCACCAGCGTGCGAAGCCCGCGCTGGGCCGCGCGCCAGCCTGCCGCGAGGCCGATGACGCCGGCGCCGATCACGATCAGATCGCAACTCTCGCGCCTGGCGCTCTTTCCGGACTCGATGGTCCCCAACTCTCTCCCTTCCTACGCCGGCATGACCCGGATCAGGTTCAGGCGGTCGGTGACCCTCAGCCACCCTCTCAGCCCGGTTCACCGGGCTCCCGCAAGGCAATCGTAGAGCAGGAGCTGGTAGCTGACCAATGCCACGATCAGGGCATCAGTCAGCTCAGCAAAAGCTCGAGCAGCGCCTTCTGCGCGTGCAGCCGGTTCTCGGCCTGGTCCCAGACCGCCGAGCGCTCTCCGTAGAGCAGCTCCGCGGTGATCTCCTCGCCAGGATGAGCCGGCAGGCAATGCAGCACGATTGCTTCTGGCCTGGCGAGCTCGAGCAGCGATTCGTTGAGCTGGTAGGGGGCCAGCAGCTCGCGGCGCCGCTCGGCCTCGGCCTCGTCGCCCATGCTGATCCAGACGTCGGTGTAGAGCGCGTGCGCCCCCTCGGCGGCGGCGCGTGGATCGGTGGTCACCTCGACCGCGTCGCCGCAAACGGCCACGATCTGCTCGTCTGGCCGCAGCTCCGGCGGCGTCGCAACGGCGACCTTCAGGCCGGCCAGCGAACCCAGCAGCATCAACGAGTTGCAGACGTTGTTGCCGTCTCCGATGTATGCCAGGCGCAGGCCTTCGAGCTTTCCGAAGCGCTCCTCCAACGTCAGCAGGTCAGCAAGCGCCTGACAGGGATGGTGCCGCGGCGTGAGGGCGTTCACCACCGGGACGTCCGCATACGTCGCGAGCTGCTCGAGGTAGCCGTGGTCGGCGACACGGGCGACGATCGCGTCCACGTAGCGCGACAGCACCAGCGCCGTGTCCCGCACCGACTCGCCGCGCGCGAGCTGAAGCTCGTCGCCGCGTAGCAGCAGGGCCTCGCCGCCGAGTTGCGAGACGCCGACGTGGAACGACACCCGGGTCCGGGTCGAGGGGCTCTCGAACAACAGCACCACGGTCCTCCCTTCCAGTGGCCTGGGTCGCTCGCTCCCCTGCTTCAGCTCCCTCGCCCGGCTGATCAGGGCGAGCAGGTCCTCGCGCTTAAGCTCTGTTCCGGTGATGAAGTTCTTCGTCGGCGCCATGGCGCAGCGATTCTAGTGGCCCGTCTCGGAACGTCCGCCGAGGAACGGCGAGGCGCCCGAAGCTGCCAGGCAAGGACGCAGGGAGACCCTGCACTGACCAGTACAGGGTCGACCGAGGACGCCGCATGGCGGTTCCGGAGGCCGCCGTTTCCGGTGAAACGTTTTGAGAAGGGCCACTAGGTGTCCACGCGGCATAGCCGGCGTGAGAGCGGCGGCGAAGCAGAGGCCGTGGAGTTGTGCGCGATGACCTGGAACCTCTTCCACGGCCGCGACTTTCCGCCCGACCCCGCCCTTTTCACGTTGCGCTCGCGTCTGTGGCGACACGCTGAGGACAACGGCGTCCACCTGCAGGTGAACCGCTCGCTGTTGAGGCAGTTCACGGACACGATCGCGCAGGCGAGGTGGGACACATGCCTGCTCCAGGAGGTTCCGCCCCCCTGGACGCAGCCGTTGGCCGCGCGGTCCGGCGCGCACGCGTACCGCACCCTGACGTCCCGCAACCAGTTGCGCCCGCTCACCGGCGTGCTCGGTCGGTTCAATCCCGACCTGATCGGCTCATGGGAGGGCGGCTCGAACGTGATCCTGGTCCGACCGCCGTGGCGGCCCGTCCCGGGCAGCTTTCGTTCCCTGCTCCTTAACCCGCTGCGCGAGCGCGGCCTGCGCGGTGAGCGCCGCCGGATGAGCTTCGTAGGCATCGAGTCGGACTCGAGGGCTGGACCGATCTTCGTCGCCAACCTGCACGCCAGCGCCGGCGAGCGGCTCCAGGCCGAGCGCGAGCTGACAAGGGCGGCCGAGACGGCGATCGCGTGGGCGGGCGCTGCTCCTCTGGTGCTGGGAGGCGACTTCAACCTGCGGCCCCGCAGCTCCCCCGCGCTCTTCCAGGAGCTCCAGCGCAGGTTCGGCCTCTGCTGGCCGACGGCGCCCGACGGCATCGATCATCTGCTGGCGCGAGGGTTGGCGCCGGCGCAGCCGCCGGAGCCCTGGCCGGCGCCCGGTCGCGAGATCGAGCTGCCATGGCGCGAAGGCGTTCGCCGGATCAAGCTCTCCGATCATGCACCGATCGTCGCAACTTTCGCCGCTCCTCCCCCGATGCTGTATTAGTACTGGCGATGGCAGCGGACTCGGCCTCTAGCCGTCCACGTCGTGGCTCCAAGGCCGACGGCCAGGGAGACCAGTCGCGCAGATCCGTCCTCACCCTCCCCACCGGCGCCGTCGGCCGCAACGTGGGCGCGGTGCGGGACGTGGTGACGAAGAGCATGCTCGCCCCGCTGAATGCGGTTCTGCTTTCGCGCGAGCGGATCGAGGAGGTCGTGGACGACGCGGTCAAGCGCGGGCGCATGACGCGCGACGACGCGCAGCACATGGTTCAAACCCTGCTTCAGTACGGAGCCCGCCAGACCGACGACTTCCTGTCCGACCTCGAACGGCTGCTCGGCCGTGGCGAGTTCGTCGAGCGCTCGGGCGGCGAGAGCAGCCCGCGGCGTCCACGTCGCTCGCGTCCGCGCCGGCCCGCCTCGAACCTGCCCATCGACGATTACGACGAGCTGTCGGCCGCACAGGTGCAGGACAAGCTCGAGGGGCTGTCGGCAGCGCAGCTACGCAAGCTGCGCGACTACGAGCGCCGCCACGCGAACCGCAAGACCGTGCTCGATCGCATCGAGCGCAAGCTCCGCTAGATGGTTGATTCCGCGGCCCCGTGCGTGCGTGGATCGTGGAATAAATCATCTAGCCCGGCCCGGTCATCGCACCTCGCCTGCGGGATACTTCGCGGGTGATGTTGCAGGAGAACGTGGAACTTGTTCAGCGCTTCGAGGCCAGTTGGGCCAAACGAGATCTCGATGCCGCATTGGAATGCGTTAGCGCCGAGATGGAGTTCGACTGGTCGGCCTCGATCAGCCCCTTCAAGGGCACGTACATGGGGCACGACGGATTGGCGCGGTTTTGGACGGAGATGTTGGACGCATTCGATCGCTTCAGCCCTGAAATGGAGGAGGTCATCGAGTGCGGGCCCGAGGAATTGATCACGGTTGACCTCGTTCGGGGACGGGGCAAGGGAAGCGGCGTCGAGATCGAAGCGCGAGGCGCGATGCTGTGGACGGTGCGAGAGGGCAGGATCGTCCGCGGCAAGATGTTCCAGACGAAGGAAGAAGCGATCGAAGCAGTCGGCCTCTCGGAGTAGGAGATGTCGCAGGAGAACCTGGAAAGGGTCAAAGCAGGATTCGCAGCCCACAACCGTGGCGACATGGATGCACTGGTCGAGTTCTACGATCCGGAGGTGGTGTTCGAGACGCTGCTGCTCGGAACCCACCATGGCAACGAGGCCATTCGGCTGATCTACGAGGAGAACCGAAAGACCATGTCCGGCTATGACGTCATCCCCGTGGAGCTGATCGATGCCGGGGGCAAGGTGGTGGCCGTCGCCCAGGTGGTGGGCGCCGGTGCCGTCAGCCAGATCGCTCTGAACGATCGCTTCGCCTTCGTGTTCACGTTCAAGGGCGATCGGGTCGTGCGAGAACAGGCTTTTCGAAACCGGGAGGAAGCTCTCGAAGCCGCGGGCCTCGAGCAGTAGCCGCTGTCGCAGGAGAACGTGGAGCTGTTGCGGGGCGAAGCGACGCCGGACGGTTATTCCGGTCGGGCGCCCACCTCGTCCAGCATCACGGAGAAGTCCAACGTCTCCCCCGTGAGCTGCGCGAGCAGCTCGTCGGCGTTCAGCCGCTGGCCCTCGCGCCACAGCGAGCGCAGCAGCTCGCCGGCTTCGGGCCGCTGGAACCATTCGGCGCCGAAGCGTTCGCGCAGGTGCCGTCGTAGCTGCGCCTCGAAGGCCCAGGCGCGCAGGTAGTTGGCGCAGTAGAAGCCCTCGTCGACGTCGGACAGGTACGACACCGCCGGCCATTCGACCCCGACAGCGTCGCCCAGCCGCTGCGAGTACAGCGACGCCATCTCGTCCAGCGGTCGCCGCCCCCCGTGCAGCTCCAGCTCGTAGTCGAGCTTGGCCGCATAGCGACGGAGGAAGACCAGCTTGTTGGCCCGTGAGTAGTCGAGATACGAGCCGGTCTCGCGGGCGTCCAGCACGGTGGCGAGCCAGGTCGGGTCCTCGACCAGGTGCTCGAACAGGAACGCGAATCCCTCTGTGACCGAGTTATCGCCGAGATGGCGGAACTCGAACGGCAGGCCGGCTTCGACGTGCGCGTAGTGCTCGGTGTGGCCGCCCTCGTGGAACAGCGCCGAGTAATCGTCGCGCCCACCCCGGCGCGGGATCACCAGGTAGATCTCGTCCGGCACCCGCACCGGCGCGCAGAACGCCCGCGGGCTCTTGCGCTTTCGCTGCTCGAGGTCGAGGCGCACGTTCGGTTGTTCGGCCAGCTCGATGCCGAGCCCCGAAAGGGTTCGCTCGAAGGCCTGCGTCAGCCCCTGCGGCGGGAAGATGTCGTCGTAGGTCTTGGCGCGAAAGAAGTAGGGAAGGTCCGAGCGCTCCAGCCGGTCGAATCCGATCCCGGTCTGTTCGAGCAGCTGGGGCTCGACGAGGTCGCGGTATGAGGCATCGGTCGCCCGTGCGAACGCTTGCGTCTGACGCTGCAGCCCGGCCAGATCGATGCACTTCAGGTCCTCGTACATGGCCCGGTAGCTGGGCCAGCCCAGCTCCACCGTGAGCCTGTGCGCCTGCCCCAGCATCTCCCTGTGCAGTGGGTTCAGCTCGCGGTCCAGCGCGTCGAGGCGGGCGACCTCCATCTCGGCGCGCCGGCGGGCGTCGGGCTCGTTGGCCTGAAGCAGCGCCGCCTGGCGGTAGGACTCGCGACTGCCGTTGAGCTCGATCTCGAGTGAGGCCTCACGCTCGGCCAGCTCGGAGGCCTGCATCTTGGTCTCCCTGCCGACATAGCCCTCGACCGCGAGCTGAAGCAGGTAGCGGCAGCGCCGTTGCCGCTCCCCCGACAGCTCGCCCAGCCGCTCCCTCAGCGCGTCCACCACGGGGCGCTCGAACAGGTGTGCGTCGCGATCATAGATCTCGTCGATCTCGAAAGCCTCCTTGCGGCCGGAGAAGTGCAGGTAGTACTCGAGGTCCAGAGCGCTGACGAAGCGCTCCGCCTCGCTCGCATAGGAGTCGATGTCGATCGCCTTTTTGGAGGACCGCTCCACGGGCATGCCAGGATACGCAGCCGATGAGCCCAACGAGCGAAAAAAGCGAAGGCACACCCACCGCGGCCGCTCGGCCGAGTCGCCCGCGAGCCGGCGAGCAGCTGGAGCTGAGGGTCGAAGGTCTGGTCCACGGAGGCGCGGGCATCGCACGCCGTGGCGGCTACGTCGTGTTCGTGGAGGGTGGCCTGCCGGGCGACCTCGTCCGCGCCGAGGTCGTCAAGTCACGCCGCGACTTCGCCAACGCGCGCGCGGTCGAGCTGCTCGAGCCGAGCCCGGACCGAGTTCCCGAGCGCTGCGACCACGATGGCCAGGGATGCCCCGGCTCGCCCTGGCAGGCGCTGCGCTACGAGCGCCAAATCGAGCACAAGCAGAGTCAGGTCGACGATGCGCTGACCCGGCTCGGCGGGCTGTCCGGCTACGAGCTGGAGCCGATCATTCCCGCAGCCACGATCTGGCGCTACCGCAACAAGATGGAGTACTCGTTCGGCGAATCCGGCGCCGGCCGCCTGGTGCTCGGATTCCATGCCCGCGGCCGATGGGAGCAGGTGCTGGACGCCAACGACTGCATGCTCGCGTCCGAGCGCAACAACCAGGCGCGCAACCTCGTGCGCGACTGGTGCGCGCAGGAAGGGTTGAGCGCCTACGACCGCCGTGACAGCACGGGCTTTCTGCGCAACCTGGTGGTACGCGAGGGAATGCGCACCGGCGACCTTCAGCTGCGCCTGGTCACGGCCGAGGGAGATTTCCGCTCGACGGTGCTGGCCGAGGCGCTACGCGAGCGCTTCCCCGAGGCGTCGCTGCTCTGGACTCGCACCTCCGCGGTCGCGGAGGTCTCCACGCAGGGTGAGACGACGACCGTCGTGGGCGTCGAGCGGATGCAGGAGGAGCTTGCGGGCCTGAGGTTCAGCATCTCGCCGTTTGCCTTCTTCCAGACCAACACCGAGATGGCGGAGCGCCTCTACGAGCAGGCGTCCGAATACGCAGGCCTCAGCGGTCGCGAGCGCGTGTTCGACATCTACTGCGGCATCGGCACGCTCAGCCTCGTGCTGGCACTGCGCGCGGCCGAGGTCTGGGGCGTCGACGTGGAGGAGCAGGCGATCGCCGACGCGATCGAGAACGCGCGCGCCAACGAGGTGGACAACGTGCGCTTCTTCGCCGGCAACGCCCGCACGGCGATTCGCCCGCTGGCGGAGCAGGCGCCGCGACCCGACGTCGTCTTGGTCGACCCCCCGCGCGCCGGCCTCTCCAAGAAGGTGGTGCGCCGCCTGCTGGAGACGCAGCCGAAACGAATCGTCTACGTCTCCTGCAACCCGACGACGCTGGCGCCGAACGCGCGCCAGATCGTTGACGCCGGCTTCCGCCTCGTTAAGGTGCGCCCCGTCGACATGTTCCCCCACACCCCACACATCGAGTGCGTGGCGCTGTTCGAGCGTGGCGATGCCTGACGGACGCAAGCGAGGGTTCGGTGTGGCGGCGGGCCTGGAGCCGGAGATCGCCCGCGACGTGGCGGGGCGCTGCTCCGAGCTGGGCTACGACGCGCTGTGGTCCAACGACCACCCGATGGCAAGCGGGCTCGAGACGCTCGCCGAGTTCGCGCGCGCCGCGCCGACGGTCGAGCTGGGCGTGGCCGTGCTGCCGCTCGACCGCCACCAACCGCCGGACGTGGCGGCAAAGGTCTCCGAGCTGGGCCTCGAGCCCGCCCGGCTCTGGCTCGGGATCGGCGCGGGCTTCACCAACCGCCCGCTGGGGGTGGTGCGCGAAGGGCTGGCCGCGGTGCGCGCCGCGCTGCCGGACGAGGCGCGCGTGATCGTCGCCGCCATGGGCCCGAAGATGTGCGGGCTGGCGGGAGCGCAGGCAGACGGCGTGTTCCTGAACTGGATGACGCCGGAGAAGGCGCTCTGGGCCCGTGAGCGCGTCGCCGAGGGCGCCGCGGAGGCCGGCCGTGACATGCCGCCGGTGTTCGGCTACGTGCGCGTCGCGGTGGGTGCGGACGCCGGCGAGCGGCTGCTCAAGGAGGAGTCCTTCTACCGCCAGCTGCACCAGGGATACATCCGTCACTTCGAGGCCCTCGATGCGCAGCCGGGCACGGTGGGCATCGCCGCGACCGAGCCGGCTCAGGTAGCGGCGCAACTCGCTCCCTACGAGCAGGCGATCGACCACATCGTGGTGCGCGGGCTGGCGCACGCGGACGCAGACTCGCTCGGCGCGGTGGCCGAAGCCGCGGCGCCCGGCCGCCGCTAGCGGCCTTCTCCAAACCGGCTAGGTGGTTGATTCCGCGGCCGCGTGCGTGCTCGTCATCCGTGCGTGCGTGGATCGTAGAATCAATCATCTAGGGCTCTTCGCTTCCGTCGTCGAGCGGAACGCGCTCAGCCGCGCAGCTGGCGCACAGGAACGAATCCCCGGCGCCCTCCAGGGCGACCGTGATCTCGGCGCTGGTCAGGCGGCCGCCGCAAGACTCGCAGCGCTCCTTTACCTCCTCGACGCCTACCTTCTCTTCGAGGTCCATCCGCGCGAGTCTGGTCCGATCGCCGCCGGCCGCAAGGGGCTCCGTCGAGGTCGGCTGAGTCGTCGACGACGATCCGGGCTCAGTAGGGCGGCAGGTCGGCCCACCAGTCCCCCAGCGCCCGAAAGGCGCGCCAGAAGGACTGCTTGGCCTGCTGGTCGTCCAGCGACTCGTCGATGTCGGGCACGAAGAGGCCGTCGATCGTCGGCGTCAGCGACTGCACCTCGCCGGGCCGGGGCTCGAGCGGGCTCGCCAGCGGCAGCTGAAGGTCGTTCAGGACCGCCAGCGCTCGCGGGCCCATGGCCACGATCATGCGTGGCTGCACGACGGCGATCTCCTCCTCCACACGGGCCATGCACTCCTCGGCCGCAAGGTCGGTGTCCGCCACCGGGCACTTGACGCAGAGGGTCCCGTAGACGGCGAGCGGGTCGATTCCCAGCCGCTTGAGGCTCTTCATCAGCGCGCTCCCGCTGCGCCCGTAGAACGCGACTCCCTCCTCGATCTCGGATGGGCTGGGAGCGAACTTCAATAGGAAGATGTCGGCCTGCGGGTGGCCCGACCCCAGCACCGGCATCAGGCTGCCCCGAGGGCAGTAGGGGCATTCCTGGAACTCGTGTGTGAGCCGGTTCAGCTCGCGGATCGCGCGCTCGAGGTACTTCTCCTTGATCTCGTCGTCCGTCGCAGGCATTCGGCGAGGTGGTTTTGACGATGCCGACCCTTGTCCTTGTGCCTGCATCATCCGTCCCAGCTCAGCGACGTGCCCGACTCGCGGAGCGCGGCCTCGTTTTCGTCGTCAGGAACTTCAGCGACTGGAGATAGATCAGGCTCTTGCGCTTGCTCAGAATGTCGGCCTCGCGCAGGCTCTCGAGGAACTCCTCCGCGCCCTGGAAGTCGCGCATCTTGATCTTGACGCTGCCCAGGCCCTGCGGCACGTGACTGTCCGAGCCGGCGCCCGCGACCATCCGATACTTGGCTGCGAAACGAGCGGCCTCCTCGTTGAAGGACGGAACCGCCACCCGCGCGTTGAAGACCTCGAGCACGTCGATGTCCTCGATCACCTTCAGCAGGTGCTCGTAGTCGGGCACCGAGTGCAGGCGGTCGAACGGGTGAGGAACATAGGCGAGGCCGCCCTGGGAGTGGATCGCGTCGATCGTCTCCCGCATCGACATGCCGCGCGGAATCTTGTCCTCGATGAAGAGCCCGATCACCTCTCCTTCGTGAGCGGTCTTGACCTCCTCGGCGACGATCACCTTGATGCCGTTGGCGCGGTCGCGCGCCTCGTGGGCGCCGGAGATCTCGTTGTGGTCGGTGATCGCGATCGCGCCCAGGCCCCTGCGCTTTGCGGTGTCCAGCAGCACGTCGACGGGCGTGGCGCAATCGGGCGAGTGGTCGGTGTGCATGTGCAGGTCACAGAAGATGAAGTCGCGCCGAGCCAGGCGGCGACGTATCCCGGCCGCGGCTGCAGGCGGGCTGTGCCTGCGCGCGGCAAGGCGCCCGTAGATGGCCTCGACCCGCTCAGCCACGAGCTTCCAGTCCAGGCTCGGCCGGCGTGCAAGGCATCGCTCGCGAAAGGCTTCGCGCAGCTGCGGCTCGGACGCCAGGCGCGTCAGCTGCCCGGCGAGCGTCGCGACGTCGCCGGGCTCGAACAGCAGTCCCTCCTCGCCGTCGTCCAGGATCTCCTCGTAGACAGGGATGCGCGCAGCCACAGGCACGGCGCCGGCTGCGATCGCCTTCAGCACCGTCTGCACCGATGGCGCGACACCGGTCGACGCGGCGCACAGCACGTCGGCCCTTCCCAACAGCTCGGCCAGCGACTCATGCTCGGGGCCGACGATGCGAACGCGCTCGCTGAGCGCGCGCCCGATGCGCGGCGCCAGCTCCTCGCTGTCGGGAGTCCAGATCGTCGCCCGCCAATCGAGGTCCGGCGACAGGCGGCGTAGCGCGCGCAGGAAGAGGCGAAGAGCGCCGCGCTCCTCCTCGGCCGCGAACGCGAACTCGATCTGGCCGCCACGATCTCCGGGCCGGAACCGATCGAGGTCGACTCCGGGCGGAAGGATCTCGTAGGGGCCGGGAAAGAATCGAGCGACCAGCGAGCGCGTGACTTCGAATGTCGCCGTGCGCCCGTCGAGGCGCCCGAAGAACAGCTCGGTCATGCGCCGAACCACCTGTGTCGACAGCACCCTCTCGGTCGGCGAGTGGAAGCTGCCCACATTGAGTGCTCGCGAATGGCGCAGCGCGGTGGCGGAGGCGCTGGGCACGAACGGCTCGTGCACGTGAACGAAGTCCAGCGGCGTGTTCACGAGCAGCTTCTCGATCGTGCGCGCGACGTCGATCGGCAGCGCCACGGTCCCGCCGCGCCGGGCGGCGCCCATGGGGAGGCTCTGGCCCATCGCCAGCACGCGCACGGCTCCGGGCGCCAGCAGCGCCGAGGGATCCGCGGCGGCGGCTCGAATCAGGCGCCGTGACTCGCGCACGATGGCCCGCGAGCCGCTTGGCGCGACAACGACCACAGCGTGGCCACGGTCGGCCAGCGCCTGTGAGAGCCCGCCAACGTACTGGTTGACCTCACGCCGTCCCTCCCATGGGTACGGCGTGACCTGTGCGACCCGGAAGGAGCCCTCGGCGTCGGCAGCCACGTGCGCAGGATAGAGGCGAGCGCCTCAGTCCCTAGCTCTCAGAGGTTTGCGCTAGGAGCTGCTGCCCTGCGACTCGGCCGCGACGGTTCCGTCCTTGCCCGACCCGCGCCCCTTGCCCTTGCCCTTGCCCAGCACGACCTGCTTTCCGGCATGCTCAGCGATGAACTGCTCGGTCTTGTCGTGTGCGAGCGGATCGGGGTGCTGCACGGGCGGCGACTTCATGAGGTAGGAGCTGGGGCCCTCCAGGGCGCCGCTGATGCCGTGGTTGAGCGCCAGCTTGCAGAGCCGCACGGCGTCGATCACGATGCCGGCCGAATTCGGCGAGTCCCAGACCTCGAGCTTGAGCTCCATGTTCAGCGGCACTCCACCGAACGCCTCGCCCTCGACCCTGATGTGCGCCCACTTGCGGTCCTCCAACCACGGCACGTAGTCGGAGGGGCCGATGTAGACATCGTCGGCAGGCAGCTTGTAGTCGAGCATCGAGGTGACGGCGTTGGTCTTCGAGATCTTCTTCGACTCCAGCCGCTCACGCTCGAGCATGTTGTAGAAGTCCATGTTGCCGCCGACGTTGAGCTGGCTGGTGCGCGAAATGCGCACTCCACGCTCCCGGAACAGCCGTGCCAGCGTGCGGTGCACGATCGTGGCTCCCACCTGCGACTTGATGTCGTCGCCGATGATCGGAAGGCCGGCCTGCTCGAAGCGCTTGCGCCAGTAGGCCTCGCGGGCGATGAAGACAGGGATGCAGTTCACGTACGCGCAACCCGCCTGAAGCGCCTGCTCGACATACCACTTGGTCGCCTCTTCGGCGCCCACCGGCAGATAGGACACCAGCACGTCGGTTCTCGTCTCGCGCAGGATGTTTGCGATCTCCGCCGTCTCTCCCGGCGCCTTCTGGATCTTCTCCTTCAGGTACTTGCCGAGCCCGTCGTGCGTCATGCCGCGCTGCACCTCGATGCCGTGCTTCGGCACGTCGCTGAACTTGATCGTGTTGTTCTGGCCCGCCCAGATCGCCTCCGAGAGGTCCTTGCCGACCTTGTCGGCGTCGATGTCGAAAGCAGCCGAGAAGGTGATGTCGCTGACGTGATAGCCGCCGAGGTCCACGTGCATCAGGCCGGGCACGAAATCGTCCCCGGTGGCGCCCTTGTAGAACTCGACGCCCTGCACGAACGACGAGGCGCAGTTGCCGACGCCCACGATCGCGACCCGCACCTCGTCCTTCTGCGCGAGCACGCCGGCTCCCGACCCGTTTCCTCCTGGGTCCTTGCTCATCGGGTGGCTTTCCTGCGGGCTGATCGGGAACGGTTCATTCGGCTGCGCCTCCTAGATTCGAAAAAGTTACGTCGAGGTACCCGGCCGGGCCTCGTCAGCTACCGGCTGAGGTGGACTCGGTTGCGTGGAGAGGGCCTGGCGCACGTGCCAGACGCGCTGGACCACCGTGAACGCGGTCAATGCCGCCATCACGTAGATCGCCGGCGCCAGCAACTCGAAGTCGCCGATCCCTGCACCCCTTGCAAACACCAGGCCGGCTGTCAGCAATGCGACCCTGACCGGCCTGGTAGCGAATCCTACCTTGCACTCGACGCCAATGGCCTCCGCCCGGGCCCTCGTGTAGCTCACCATCAGCGATCCGAGCACCACGACGACCGTAGCCGCCACGGCCAGCTCGTCGTGCCTGGAGGCGAAATAGGCCGCCACGGCCGTGAGCACGATCCCCTCCTCGATGCGGTCCAGCGTCGAATCCAGAAAAGCACCGAAGGGAGTGCCCTTTCCCGACATGCGCGAGTAGCGCCCGTCGAGGGTGTCCATCAGGCTTCCGATCAGGAAGGTCAGTCCGGCCAGGAAAAAGAGCCGCTGGGTCACCAGGACCGCCGCTGCGACGTTCAGCATCAGGCCCGTGATCGAGATCGAGTTCGGTGTCAGGCGAGACTCGATCAGGCGATCGCGCATCATCAGCCGCAGCTCCGCCGTCGATGCCCCCGATCGGCCGGGGCGGCTGCCACGGCCGGCGCCATTTCCGCTGCCCGGCCCGCCCCCCGCCGGGCTGCGCTGCGCGGATCGCGCAGAGGGGTTGCGGTCGGCCATCAGGCTGTCGCCGACACCGAGGGCGGGCGCCAGCCCCAGGCCGCCGGGCGGAGGCGCGACAGCACCAGCCGCGCAACCAGCGCTGCGGACAACGCCACCAGGGATCCGACCGCCGCGTCGAACCACCAGTGGTTACCGGTCACGATCACGACGCACGTCACCAGCGGCGGGTAGAAGACCCACAGCAGCTTGATGAGGCGATTGCGCACGAGCACCACGGCCGGCGCGGCGATCAAGAGCGAGAAGGCCACGTGCATGCTCGGCACCGCGGCATAGGGATTGAAGAACAGCGTCACGAAGGCCGAGTCGTGCTTCACGTCGGCGTAGTAGGCGATCGTGTCGACGAACCCGAGCTCCGGCAGGAAGCGCGGCGGCGCGGTCGGCATCGTGGCGTAGCCGACGAGCGCGAGCGCCATCGCCACCATGAACATGTTGCGCACGAAGTAGAAGTGATCGTTGCGACGCAGGTAGAGCCAGACCAGAAACGCCGTCGTGACGACGAAGTGCGAGTTGACGTACATGAAGTTCGCCAGGTCGACCAGCAGGCGTGACCCCATGACCCAGGCCTGGAACCCCTGCTCAAAGAAGAGACCGGTGCTCTGCTCGAGGTCGACGATGTTGCGCGCGTTGGAGAAGGCGAGCGCGGTGTTGGTTTCCGATATCCCGCGAACCGTCTCGTAACAGAGGTCTGCGAACGCGAACAGCGCAATCTGGGTGAGCGCGTCCGGCCATCCCTTCGGAAGCCAGGTGGTCTTGGTTGCGCCGGTGCTACGTGACCGGAGGTACACGAGGCCCGAGACGGCGAACAGAAGCATCAGAAGCAGAAGCAGCCGAGGCACGGCGAAATGTTAACCGACGTTAACGCGGCTTCTCCAGCGCGATGTCCGGCCTGGGAGCGGCTCGTCAGGGGGCGGGGGCACGGCCCGCCAGGCGCGCGGATCAGCCTCTGACGCAGTTCTCGTGCCAGCCGGTGGCGGATCTGCCCGCCCGCTCGAGCGAGAAGCGGATCGAGACCCGCACCGGACCGGGTTGATCGGCCCGCACGACGGTCCAGCGACCGCTCTTGCCCACGCACCCGGACGCTCCTCCGCTCAGCTTCCAGAACGGTGTCGCCCGCACCCGCACGAGAAAGCGCCCGGGTCTCCGCACCTGGAGCACGAAGGCCTCCGGCTCCAAACGCGCCAGGCTCCCCTGCGCTCGACCGCGAGGCTGCAGCAGTGGCAGGGTGCCGAGCACGCGGTACACGCTCCAGTTGCCGAGCTGCGCTACCTGCCTCAGGTACGAGGGGCCGGATTCGACCAGCTTGTGCTCGACTCGAGCGGAATAGTCGCTCTTGGCGTCCGGCAGCGCGACGTAGCGAATGCCGTTCTGTTGCAGCCACTCGCGGTAGCGCGTGTGGGTCAGGCGGCCGTCGTAGAAGATTCCGTTGCGCGTGCGATCGAGCTGGCGCAACCAGCCGCGGGCGAGCTCGAAGTCTGGGGCAAGGTAAGCCGTCTCCCAGTGACCAGAGGTGAAAGGCACCTCGATGCGGGCGCCCTCGGCGCCATTGGCGCGCAGCCAGTCGGCCAGTGGCTCGTAGTACGAGCTGCGCGTTGAGGCATCCCCCATGCTCTGCGCGACGTCGCGCACCGCCGGCGCGACCTGCCACCAGAGGCTTCCTGCCAGCAGCAGCCCGATCGCCGGCGTCATCAGGCGGACGTTGCGCGAAAGCAGCGCCGCCGCGATTACTGGGCCGCCGAAGAGGGCGCCGAGTCGAGTCGCGTTGCCGCCGAGCGGGTTCGGGATCAGCCACACCGCCGTACCGACGACCAGGTAGGCGAGGATCACGGCCCTCAGCTCGCGTTCGCCCTCCAGCCCTCTGGTCACATAGAGCGCGGCGGCCGACCACAGTGGGAGCGCGATCCAGGCCGAGAAGACGAACGGCTCCTGCCCGCCGTCGGCGAAGACGATGTTGATGAGGGCGACCGGAACAAGCGCGGCTGCCACCACTCCCAGCACCGCAAGTCGCCGCGTTGAGCGCGACGCGAGAGCGCCCACGGCGACGACGCCGGCCAGAAAGGCCGCGGCCACCGGGCTGGCAAGCGCGCACGCGACCGCGCCGCCCAGGGTCCACGAGTTTCTTCCCCGTTGCATCGCATGCAGGCTGGCGAGCGCGAAGGCGACGCCGAGCGCGAAGCTGAGCCTGCCGCTGGCCAGCATCGTCACCGTTCCGGCTCCGAACCAGAGTGTCGCGGGACGAGCCCTTGCGCCCCAGCGCTCGTACACCAGGCGATCGAACAGATAGGTGCTGGCCATGACCGAGGCAACTCCGACCACCTGCGCGCCGAAAAGCGCAGCCAGAGGCGGGAACAGCACACTGTGTGTGAGCAGGTAGTGCCCGCCGTACCAGCTTGCGTTCCAAACTGCGAACCCGCTGCGCTCGAACATCTCCTCGCGGTACACGTGCGCGGCAAGGTCCCGCACATGCGGATCCCAAACAGCAAGGGTCACCGCCAGCAAGGCGCTGAGGGAAACCGCGGGAATCCAGCTCGGCCGCTCGAGCGAAGCACTTCGTGCTCCGGTCATTGTCGCCAGGATACCGGCCCTGCCCTTGGCCGCCGCTCGCGCCTGCAAGTAGCTTTTCGGCTGTGCCCGCGAAACCCCGCCCCGGCGCCTGGAAGCGGCCCGAGCGCCGCCGCCTGCGCTCGATCCGAGACCGGCTGCGCGGCTACTACGCCCGTCCTCGCAATATTCCCCACCGCGCCCCGCTCGATGAGCTGGTGCTGACGATCCTTTCCCAGAACACCAACGACCGCAACCGCGACGTCGCCTACGCCAGGCTGCGCGAGCGCTTCCCGAGCTGGGACGCCGTCGCCTCCGCCCCCCTGACGGAGGTGGAGGAAGCGATCCGGCCCGGCGGCATCTCGAAGGTGAAGTCGGAGCGGATCCAGCAGGTGCTCGGCATCATCAGGAGCGAGCGGGGCAGCCTCGACGTGTCCTGGCTGGAGCATGCTCCCCGCGAGCGGGCGATGGGGTTCCTCCAGTCCCTGCCGGGCGTCGGCCGCAAGACGGCCGCCTGCGTGCTGCTGTTCTCCTACGACCGGCCCGACATGCCGGTCGACACGCACGTTTACCGCGTCTCGGGCCGGCTCGGCCTGGTGCGGCCGAAGGCCTCCTTCGAAGAGGCGCACGACACCCTCCAGGCCCTGGCCGACCCGGCCGACGTCTACGAGCTCCACGTCAACCTCTTGCGGCACGGCCGACGGCTCTGCAAGCCGGCGCGGCCGCTGTGTGACCAGTGCCCGCTGCTGCGGCTATGCCCGTATGGTCGCGAGCGCCTTGGCGATCTATGAGAGATCTGCCATAATCTCACTTAGATTTCTTGCGTTTCGATACGCATGTTCCGTGACAATTCGTTGAAATAGCTGCAAATCGCAGCTTTTAGGAGGTAAGTGAGGATGGGAAAGACGATTGGAATCGACCTTGGGACGACCAACTCGTGCATGGCGGTGCTCGAGGGCGGCGAGCCCACGGTCATCCCCAACCGCGAGGGCGGCCGCACGACCCCCTCGGTGGTGGCCTTCACCCAGGCTGGAGAGCGCTTGGTGGGCGTGCCGGCCAAGCGCCAGCAGGTGACGAACCCCGAGAACACGATCTTCTCGATCAAACGCTTCATGGGCCGCAAGTTCTCCGAAGTCTCGGAGGAGATGACGATCGTGCCCTACAAGGTCGTCTCCGGGCCCAACGCCGACGTGGTCGTCGAGGCCACGGGCAAGCAGTACTCCCCGCCGGAGATCTCGGCCATGATCCTGCAGAAGCTGAGGTCCGACGCCGAGGACTACCTGGGCGAGACGGTCACCGACGCGGTCATCACCGTGCCGGCCTACTTCAACGACTCGCAACGCCAAGCGACCAAGGACGCCGGCAAGGTCGCCGGGCTCGACGTCAAGCGCATCATCAACGAGCCGACCGCGGCGTCGCTGGCATACGGCCTCGACAAGGAGGGCGACCAGACGATCCTGGTCTGGGACCTCGGCGGCGGCACCTTCGACGTCTCGATCCTCGAGATCGGCGAGGGCGTGTTCGAGGTCAAGGCGACGTCGGGTGACAACCACCTCGGCGGCGACAACTTCGACAAGGCGATCGTCGACTGGCTGGTGGCCGAGTTCAAGAAGTCGCAGGGTATTGACCTCGCACAGGACCGCATGGCGCTGCAGCGACTCTACGAGGCGGCAGAGAAGGCCAAGGTCGAGCTGTCGACCACGCAGGAGACGGCGATCAATCTGCCATTCGTGACGGCGGACCAGGCGGGGCCCAAGCACCTCGACATGCGGCTGTCGCGCGCGAAGCTGGTCGAGCTGACATCCGACCTGCTCGACCGCACCGTCGGCCCGACGCGGCAGGCGATGGAGGACGCCGGCGTGACCGGCGCCGACATCGACCACGTCGTGATGGTCGGTGGCATGACGCGCATGCCCGCCGTGCAGGAGAAGGTCAAGGACCTGGTCGGCAAGGAGCCGCATCGCGGAGTGAATCCGGACGAGGTCGTCGCGGTCGGCGCCGCCATTCAGGCGGGCGTGCTCGCCGGCGACGTCAAGGACGTGCTGCTGCTCGACGTCACGCCACTGTCGCTCGGCATCGAGACCAAGGGCGGCGTGTTCACGCGGCTGATCGAGCGCAACACCACGATCCCGACCCGCAAGTCGGAGATCTTCTCGACCGCCGAGGACAATCAGCCCTCGGTCGAGGTGCACGTCCTGCAGGGCGAGCGCGAGATGGCGACGTACAACAAGTCGCTGGGCAAGTTCCAGCTGACGGGGATTCCGCCGGCACCTCGTGGAATTCCTCAGGTCGAGGTCACGTTCGACATCGACGCCGACGGCATCCTGCACGTCGCGGCCAAGGACCTCGGCACAGGGACCGAGCAGAAGATCGAGATCAGCTCCGGCTCCGGTCTTTCCGATCAGGAGGTCGAGCAGATGGTCAAGGACGCCGAGGCGCACGCTTCGGAGGACCGTCGCCAGCGCGAGGTGGCGGAGGCCCGCAACACCGGCGACAACGCCGCCTACCAGGCCGAGAAGCAGCTCGGCGAGCTTGGCGACAAGGTCGACTCAGGCTCGAAGGACGAGATCGAGCAGGCGATCAAGGCCGTGCGCGAGGCGCTCGAGACCGAGGACGCCGAGGAGATCAAGCGCCGCACCGACGCGCTCCAGCAGGCCTTCCACAAGGTCTCGGAGCAGGTGTACCAGGCGGCGGCGGAGGCGCAGGGCGGCGGAGGCAACGGCGCCAGCGCCGGTACTGCGACCGGCGAGAGCGACGAGGAGGTCGTCGACGCCGAGATCGTGGACGAGGAGCAGAAGTAACCGATGTCGGACACAGCCGACCGTAAACCGCCCGTGGGCGCTGACGACCCCGTCACCGCCACCACCGAGGAGCAGGAGGAGAAGGTCCAGGCCGACGTGGATGAGCTCGCGGCGGGGTTGGAACGCGAGCGGGACGAGTACCTGGAGCTGGCCCGGCGGACGAAGGCCGACTTCGAGAATTACCGCAAGCGGGTGGCGGGGGAGGCCGGTGAGGCCGAGCGGCGTGGCCGAGCCGGGATCGCCCGTGAGCTGCTGCCCGTCCTCGACAACCTCGAGCGCGGCCTTGCCGCGCTCGAAGAGAACAGGGCCGGTGGCCCCCAAGTGGGCGACCGGGTTCCCGAGGGCCCGCAAGCGGGCGACCGGGTCCGCGAGGGTTCGCAAACGGGCGACCGGGTTCCCGAGGGTTCGCAAGCGGGCGACCGGGTTTTGGACGGGATGAGCGCTCCTTCCTCCTTCGTCGAAGGAGTACGGCTCGTTCGCGATGGGCTTGCCGCCGTGCTGGAGCGAAACGGTGTCGAGAGCTACGAGCCGTCGGGCGAGCCGTTCGACCCGCACCAGCACGAGGCGATGATGGCCAGGCCGGCGGGCGAAGAGGCTGCGGGCAAGGTGGTCGAGGTGCTGGAGAAGGGCTACCGCCTCGACGGCCAGGTATTGCGTCCCGCCCGCGTGATCGTCGGCGAGGGAGCCTGAGTAGGGAGTGATCTGATGGCCGACGAGTTCTACAAGCGCCTTGGCGTGCAGAAGGGTGCCTCCCAGGAAGAGATCAAGAAGGCGTACCGCCGCCTTGCCCGTGAGCTACACCCCGACCGCAACCCTGGCGACGCAGAGGCCGAGGAGAAGTTCAAGCAGCTACAGGAGGCCTACTCGGTCCTGTCCGACGCCGACAAGCGCAAGCAGTACGACGCCGGGGGCATGTTTGGCGGCGGCGGCTTCGGGTTCGACCCCAACGCCTTTCGCGGCAGCGCGGGCTTCGGCTCCGTTGGCGACATCCTCTCCGACCTCTTTGGCCGGGGCGGCGCTCGCGGTGGCGGCCCCTTTCGGCAGCGCGGCAGGGACCTCGAGACCGAGGTGCGGCTTTCCTTCGACCAGGCGATGAACGGCACCCAGGTATCGGTCACGGTGCCCAAGGACGCCGCCTGCGAGACCTGCGGCGGCAGCGGGGCAAAGCCGGGCACCAGTCCCAAGACATGCCCGCGTTGTGGCGGCCGCGGAATCGAGACCGAGGGGCAGGGCATGTTCTCGATCTCGCAGCCCTGCTCCCAGTGCGGGGGCCGCGGAACCGTCGTCGAGCAGCCGTGCCCAACCTGCGCCGGCGTCGGCGTGGTTCACCAGGTCAAGCGTTACCGGGTCAACATCCCGGCGGGCGTTCGCGAAGGCAGCCGCATCCGCCTGGCCGGAAAGGGTGAGGCCGGTGCGGGCGGAGGTCCGGCCGGAGACCTCTACGTCGTGACGCGCGTCGCAACGTCTCCCGTCTTTACGCAGAAGGGCAACAACCTCGAGGTCGAGGTGCCGGTCTCGATCGTCGAAGCCGTTCGCGGCGGCACCGTCGAGGTGCCGACGTTGAGCGGCACCAAGCAGATCAAGATTCCGGCCGGCACTCGCGACGGCAGCCTTCAGCGGCTGCGGGGGGAGGGGCCGCCGAAGCCTTCGGGAAAGGGTCGCGGCGACATCCACTACCGGATCAGGGTCGAGATCCCCAAGTCGCTGACGAAGGAGCAGCGCGAGGCGTTCGAACAACTCGCGCAGGTGATGAACGGCGATCCGCGCGCGGATCTGCTGAAGCGCGCGCAGAGGAGCTAGCGAATGGCGGAGAGGAAAAAGAGCAGAGATCTGTTCGAGCAGGACGCCGGGGTCTTCATGATCTCCATCGCCGCCGAGCTCGCCGGCATGCACCCTCAGACCCTGCGGCTGTACGAGGCGCGGGGCCTGATCAAGCCCAGCCGCTCTCCCAAGAAGACACGGCTCTACTCACAGGCCGACGTGGAGCACCTGCGCCGCATTCAGGAGCTGACTTCAGAGCTCGGCCTCAACCTCGCCGGCGTGGAGCGCGTGCTGCAGCTCGAAGCGTCGATGGCGGAGATGCGCGCTCAGCTCGAGACCATGCGCAAGGAGGTCGTGGGGATGCAGCGTCGCATGCTGGAGGAGATCGACGCCGTTCACCGCTCGTACAAGCGCGAGCTGGTGCGCTGGCAGCCGCCCGGCGCCATGCTGCGTACCGCCGACGTCAAGAGCTTTCAGATCCCGATTCACAGAACAGGTAACAAGTAATGCAACCGGACCGATTCACGATCAAGTCTCAGGAGGCGATCCAGGCCGCGCAGCGGCTCGCGCACGAGCGCACGCATCCCGAGATCACTCCGGAGCACCTGCTGGCCGTGCTGCTCGAGCAGGAGGGCGGCGTCGTCGTGCCGGTGCTGCGCAAGCTGGGCGCGGCGTTGGAGCCGATTCGCTCCGAGTTGAACGCCGCGCTCGACAGGCTGCCCGAGGTGAAGGGCGCCGCGGCCTCCGAGGCACGGCCCTCGGGCGAGCTGGTGCGCGTCTTCCAAGCCGCGGACCAGGAGGCCCGCAAGCTTTCGGACGAGTATGTCTCGACCGAGCACCTGCTGCTCGCGCTCGCCGGCTCACAGGCGGAGGCGGCGACGATCCTGCAGCGTGGGGGCGCGACGCCGGAGGCGATCCTGGATGCGTTGCGCGAGGTGCGCGGGCCGCACCGGGTCACCGATCCCAACCCCGAGGACAAGTATCAGGCGCTGGAGCGCTTCGGTCGCGACCTGACCGAGCTGGCCGAGCGGGGCAAGCTCGATCCCGTGATCGGTCGCGACGACGAGATCCGGCGCGTGATCCAGGTGCTGTCGCGGCGCACCAAGAACAACCCCGTGCTGATCGGGGACCCGGGGGTCGGCAAGACCGCGATCGTCGAGGGATTGGCGCAGCGAATCGTGTCGGGCGACATTCCCGAGTCGTTGCGCGACCGTCGCGTCGTCGCGCTCGACATCGGCGCGCTGATCGCGGGCAGCAAGTACAGGGGCGAGTTCGAGGACCGGCTGAAGGCGGTCCTGAAAGAGGTCCAGGACGCTCACGGCCAGATCATCCTGTTCCTGGACGAGCTTCACACGATCGTCGGCGCCGGCGCCGCAGAGGGCGCGGTCGACGCCGCCAACCTGCTGAAGCCGATGCTGGCTCGCGGAGAGCTGCGCGCCGTCGGCGCGACCACCCTCGACGAGTACCGCAAGCACATCGAAAAGGATGCAGCTTTGGAGCGGCGCTTCCAGCCGATCTACGTCGGCGAGCCCTCGGTCGACGACACGATCGCGATCCTGCGCGCCCTGATGGAGCGCAATGAGGTGCACCAAGCCGAGCGCTGCCAGGACTCCGCGCTCTTCGCCCCCGCGGAGCACACCAGCCGCTACATCTCCGACCGCTTCCTCCCCGACAAGGCGATCGACCTGATCGACGAGGCCGCATCTCGGCTGCGGATCGAGATCGACTCGATGCCGACCGAGATCGACGAGGTCGAGCGTCGCGTCCAGCAGCTCGAGATCGAGCTTGAGGCCTTGAAGAAAGAAAGGGACGATGCGTCCGCCGCGCGCCGCGAAGCGATCCAGAAGGAGCTTGCGGACCTGAAGGAGCGCTCAGCCGAGATGAAGAGCCGCTGGCGGGCCGAGAAGGATGCGATCGCCGCCATCCGCAACGCCAAGGAGAAGCTCGAGCAGGCACACCACGACGCCGAGCGGGCCGAGCGAGACCAGGATCTGCAACGCGCGGCGGAGCTGCGCTACGGCGAGATCCCGGAGCTGGAGAAGCTGGTCGCAGAGCAGGAGGGGCGGCTGGCCGAGATGCAGGCGGACGGCAGCGGCATGCTGACCGAGGAGGTGACCGAGGCGGATGTCGCCGACGTCGTCGCCAAGTGGACCGGCATCCCCGTCTCGCGCCTGATGGAGGGCGAGATCGAGAAGCTGATCCACATGGAGGAGCGCCTGCACGAGCGCGTGATCGGGCAGCAGGAGGCCGTCGCGGCAGTTTCGAATGCGCTGCGCCGGTCCCGCTCCGGGCTACAGGACCCGAACCGGCCGATCGGGTCGTTCCTGTTCCTGGGCCCGACGGGTGTCGGCAAGACCGAGCTCGCCCGCGCTCTGGCCGAGTTCATGTTCGACACCGAGGACGCGATGGTGCGCATCGACATGTCCGAGTACATGGAGAAGCACTCCGTTGCCCGGCTGATCGGCGCTCCACCCGGCTACGTCGGCTACGAGGAGGGTGGTCAGCTGACGGAGGCGGTCCGCCGCCGGCCCTACTCCGTGATCCTGCTGGACGAGATCGAGAAAGCGCACCCCGGCGTCTTCAACGTGCTGCTCCAGGTGATGGACGACGGGCGGCTGACCGACGGCCAGGGGCGCACCGTCGACTTCACCAACAGCGTGCTGATCATGACCTCCAACGTCGGCTCCCAGTTCATCGCCGCCGAGGTGGACGAGGAGCGCATGCGCGCGCAGGTCGAGCAGGCGCTGTCGGCACAGTTCAAGCCCGAGTTCCTGAACCGGGTCGACGACATCGTGATCTTCGGCCGCCTCACCAAGGAGCAGATCAAGGAGATCGTCGAGCTCCAGACCGAGCAGCTGATCCGCCGCGTTCGCGAGCGAGGCATCGAGGTGGAGCTGACCGATCGCGCCAAGGAGCTGCTGGCCGATCTCGGCTACGACCCGACCTACGGCGCGCGGCCGCTGAAGCGCGTGATCCAGAAGCGGCTCGTGGACAGGCTGGCGCTGGCGGTGCTCGAGGGCAAATTCTCCGAGGGCGACGTGATCGAGGTCGATGCCGCCGACGGCGACCTGACGATGAAGAAGCAGGCCGTTCGCCGGCAGGACGCCGACCGAGTGCCCGAGGCTACGGCCGCTACTTAGTTATCTGGTTCTCGGACGGCCGCGCAGCCGTGAGGCGAGCTGGCTCGCCTTGCGGCGGTTCTCCGGCTTCTTGGCGAGCTCAACGGCCTGGTTGGCGAGCCTGCGACCCTGCGGGCTGCGCGCGAAGCGGTTGATGCGTCCGAACAGAGACATGCTCAGGACTCCTGCCCGCCGAGAGTGGAAAGGAAACCGTCCAGCACCGGCTCGGCTCCGGCCGGGCCGGAAATCTCCAGCGTCAACTCACCGCCGGCCTCGCCCAGGTCGAACGACAAGAACCGGCAGCACTCACTCTCCGCGCTTATGAAGGCCTCGACGTCGCGCCGTGACTCGGCGCGAAAGCGCAGCAGCAGGCGGTCGCCCTCACGCCCGCCCTCGATCAGCGCGGAGCGGCCCACGTGCTCGAGCCAGCCGATCCGCTCGCGGGCGGCATCCGGGGTCAGCGCGCATGCGATCGGAAGCGGCGTAAGCTCGGCCATTCCATCGATGTTACGCGCTTGCCGCTGCGGTGCCGGTTCTCTATAAGCCGCGGCGCGCTATCCGCGCGAGCGACCCGACCAGGAGGAGAGAGATGCCTACCTACATCATGCTTTCGACGCTCACGCCCGAGGGCGTGCAGACCGTCAAGAACAACCCGCAGCGGATCAAGGAGGTCAACAGGGAGATCGAGCAGATCGGCGCCAAGGTGGTCGCGCAATGGGCCGTGCTGGGGCAGTTCGACTTCATCAACGTGGTCGAGGCTCCCGACGAGAAGACGATGGCGAAGGTCTCGCTCGAGCTGGGATCGCGCGGTACCGCGACCTACCAGTCGCTGGCCGCGATCCCGATCGACGAGTTCATCTCGGCCCTATAGGTACAACGAGAGGCGGCGTAGCCGACTCACAGGACTTTAGGTGTCCGGCGAAGCCGGCCAGGTATTCCGTCGGCGACATTCGCCCGCGAGTAAACTCATAAGTCCCATCGGAGCTTCCCGCCGGCCCGTCGGCGGGGTCGCGAAAAGGAGCAGCGCCGATTCAAGAACCGCACACTTCCTCCGCCGGGACAGCCGACAGCGAGGTCGAGCAGGCCACCTGTTACCGGCATCCCGGCAGGGAGACAAGCATCTCCTGCTCGGACTGCGGACGTCCGATCTGCACCGACTGCATGGTGTACGGAGCCGTCGGCATCAAATGCCCGCAGTGCGCGCGCCTGCCGCGCTCCGCGATCGTGCGGCTGAAGCCCGACCGCGCCGCGATGACGGTGGCGGCGGCCGTGCTGGGCGGCGCCGCGATGGGCTTCGGCATCGTGATCCTGCAGGGCTTCGGCCTCTTCTTCGCGCTCATCCTCGGCTACCTGATCGGGATCGGGATGGGCGAGCTGGTGCTGGCTGCCAGCGGCCGCTTCCGATCACCGACCACGGGTTTGATCGCCGTCGGCGGTTGCATCTGGGCCTATCTGTTTCCGTACCTGCTCTACCTCGGCGTCAACCTGGGGGAGGTGGCGGACAGCCTCGCCCGTGCACCGTTCGTTGTGCTGGGCGCCGGCATCGCCGCCTACGTCGCGTACCAGCGCACGCAGTGAGAAAGACCAGGATCCACGCAGGCGGTGACGCGTGACGCGCGTGCTCGTGGTCGGAGGCGGTGGCCGCGAACACGCCTTGGTGCGGGCGCTGAGACGAAGCCCGAGGCGGCCGCAGGTCCTGTGCGCACCCGGCAACGCGGGGATAGCGGCCGACGCCCAGTGCCTCGACGTCGCGGCCGAGGACGTGCACGGGCTGCTGCGGCTTGCGCGTGAGCAGCGACCCGACCTCACGATCGTCGGCCCCGAGGCCCCACTGGTGGCGGGCATCGTGGACGCGTTCGAGGGTGAGGGACTGCGCGCGTTCGGCCCCAGTGCTGAAGCGGCGCGGCTGGAGGGCTCGAAGACGTTCGCGAAGGACCTGATGCGCGAGGCGAGAGTGCCGACCGCCGGCCACGTTGTCTTCACCTCATATGAGCAGGCAGAGGCGCAGATGGACTGCGCGTCCTACCCCGCCGTGCTGAAGGCCGACGGGCTGGCCGCCGGCAAGGGCGTCGTGATCGCGCACAGCCCGCGCGAGGCTCGTGAGGCGCTGCGCGCGTTCTTCCTCGAGCGCCGTTTCGGGGATGCGGGCGAGCGCGTGGTGGTGGAGGAGTTCCTGGAAGGAGAGGAGCTGTCGCTGCTGGCCCTCTGCGATGGAGAGAACGTCGTGCCGATGGCGCCCGCGCAGGACTACAAGCGCATCCAGGAGGACGATCGCGGGCCCAACACCGGCGGAATGGGCAGCTACTCGCCCGTGCCGGGGGTCGACAGCGACGAGATCGCCGAGCTGACGGCTGCGGTTCACGAGCCGATCGTGCGCCGGCTTCGCGAACGCGGCACTCCCTACAGGGGAGTCCTGTACGCCGGCCTGATGATGACTCCCGCCGGTCCCAAGGTGCTCGAGTACAACTGCCGTTTCGGCGACCCCGAGACACAGGCCGTGCTGCCGCGACTGAGAAGCGACCTGCTCGACCTGCTCGAGCGCAGCCTCGAGCCGGGAGGCCTGGCCGGCGCGCAACTCGACTGGTCCGACGACTGGGCCGTCACGGTCGTGATGGCCTCGGCGGGATACCCGGGGTCGGCGAGCAAGGGCGATCGCATCACCGGCCTGGAGGGCGTGGAATCCGTAGACCCGGCCAGCGCTGACGTCGGCCCCGTGGAGGTCACGCACGCGGGCACAGCTCGCAGCGGCGGCGACATCGTGACGGCCGGCGGTCGCGTGCTAAACGTGACCGGGCTCGGGCCGACGCCCGAGGACGCCCGCTCGAATGCCTACGCTTCGGTCGAGAAGATCAACTTCGATGGGGCGCAGTTCAGGCGCGACATCGCGGCTCGCGCCGTCGAGCGAGTCGCCACCTAGGAGGGAGGAACGATGGAAACGGTCGAGCCCGAACGCGGTTCGGCGACCACAGAGCTGGGCTCGCAGGACGTCGAGCCGATGCCCGAGGTCGAGAAGGCGTTCGACGAGATAGAGGTCGATGCCCCGCGGGTCGGCATCATCATGGGATCGGCCAGCGACAAGCCGGTCATGCAGCCGGCCGGCCAGGAGCTCGGTGAGCGCGGGATCAGGTACGAGGTCAGGGTACTGTCGGCGCATCGCGATCCGGACGCCGTTGCCGACTACGCCCGCAACGCCCACATGCGCGGGCTGCGGGTGATCATCGCCGGCGCCGGGTTGTCGGCGGCGCTGCCCGGCGTCGTCGCTGCCCATACCGACCTGCCGGTGATCGGCGTTCCGATCAAGGCCAAGAACACGGTCGGTGACGGCCTCGACGCGCTGCTGTCGACCGTCCAGCTTCCCCCCGGAGTCCCCGTGGCGTGCGTCGCCATCAACGGCGCCCGCAACGCCGGCGTGCTTGCAGCACGCATCCTCGGATGCTGAGCTGATCGCGCCCGCCGCATGATCGCCCGCTACACGCGCCCAGAGATGGCGACGATCTGGGCCGAGCAGCGAAAGCTCGAGGCCTGGTGGCAGGTCGAGCTGGCCGTCTGCGAAACGCTCGCCGAGCGTGGAGTGGTGCCGGCCGAGGACCTGGAGCGGATCAGGAAGGCCAGCTTCGACGTCGAGCGGGTGAAGGAGCGCGAGCGCGTCACCGACCACGACGTCGCCGCCTTCGTCGACGTGGTGGCCGAGTCGGCCGGAGTCGGCGGACGCTGGATCCACTACGGGCTGACGTCCTCCGACGTACTCGACACCGGCCTGGCGCTTCAACTTCGCGAGGCCGGGGAGCAGATACTTTCGGGCGCCCGCGATCTGACGGACTCGCTGGCGGCTCGCGCGCGCGAGTTCGGCGACACGATCTGCGCCGGGCGCACCCACGGCGTGCACGCCGAGCCGACCACGTTCGGCCTCAAGCTGGCGGGGTTCGCCTTCGAGAGCCACCGCAACGCCGAGCGGCTGGAGCGCGCGTTCCGGCAGGCCGCTGTCGGAAAGCTCTCAGGTGCCGTCGGCACATACTCGTCGCTGGGGCCTGAGGTCGAGCGCGCGGCGCTTGCGAAGCTGGGCCTGGCGCCGGAGCCGCTCTCGACCCAGGTGGTGCCGCGCGACCGTCACGCAGAGCTGATGACGGCGATCGGGCTGGCCGGCTCCTCGCTGGAGCGGCTCGCCCTGGAGATCCGCCACCTCCAGCGCACCGAGGTGAGGGAGGTGGAGGAGCCCTTCCGGGAAGGCCAGAAGGGATCGAGCGCGATGCCGCACAAGCGCAACCCGATCGTCTCCGAGCGGATCTGCGGCCTCGCGCGGGTTCTGCGCGGCAACACACAGGCCGCGCTCGAGAGCGTGGCGCTCTGGCACGAGCGCGACATCTCGCACTCCTCGACGGAGCGGGTGGTGCTGCCGGACTCGACCACGCTGCTCGACTACATGCAGCAGCTCGCGCTGAGGGTCGTGGACGGCATGCGGGTGTATCCGGAGCGCATGCGGGAGAACCTGGAGCTGACGCACGGGGCGCTCTTCAGCCAGGCGGTCCTGAGCGCGCTGGTCGAGTCGGGCCAGTCACGCGACGAGGCCTACCGGATAGTGCAGAGCAACGCGCAGCGCGCGTGGGACGAGCGGCGGCCCTTCCGCGAGCTGCTGGAGCAGGAGTCCGCCGTCCAGGAGCGACTCGACTCCAAGGCGCTCGATGAGCTGTTCGACTACGGCCGCTTTCTGCGCCACGTGCCCGAGCTGCTGGCGCGGCTCGACGATCTTCGGAGCTAGCGAGAGAAATCGACTCGGTGGTGGCAGGCTCGCACGGCTCGGCAGCCCGGTTTCTGCTCGAACCGCTGTTAGCATCGGATAGGTGTCCGAGGTAGCCGAGCTCGCCGGCCTGCCGCTCCACAGCAGCGGCAAGGTACGGGAGATGTACGACCTTGGCGACCGTCTGCTGATGGTCGCCTCCGACCGCATATCCGCCTACGACGTCGTGCTGCCCACGCAGGTTCCGGACAAGGGCAAGGTGCTGACCGGCCTGTCGGTGTTCTGGTTCGGCCGCAGCGGCGACATCGTCCGCAACCACCTGGTCTCGACCGACGTTCCGGACGAGGTCAGAGGGCGGGCGCTGGTGGTCGAGAAGGTCGACATCTTCCCCGTCGAGTGCGTGGTACGGGGGTATCTTTCCGGCTCGGGCTGGAGGGAGTACCAGGCGCAGAACTCGGTCTGCGGCATAGCGCTGCCGCCTGGGCTGGTGGAGTCCGACCGCCTGCCGGAGCCCGTCTTTACCCCGGCCACCAAGGCCGAGCTGGGGGAGCACGACGAGAACATCGACTTCGAGCAGGCCGCCAAGGCGGTCGGCGACCGCGGTCTCATGGAGGAGCTGCGGCGGCTATCGCTCGAGCTGTACGGCTTCGCGGCCGAGCATGCCGAGCGCAACGGCATCATCCTCGCCGACACCAAGTTCGAGTTCGGGCGCGCCGCCAACGGCGACATCGTGCTCGCCGACGAGGTGCTGACGCCCGACTCCTCACGCTTCTGGCCGGCCGACGAGTACCGACCGGGCAGCTCCCAGCCGTCGTTCGACAAGCAGTACGTGCGCAACTGGCTCGACAGCAGCGGCTGGGACCACACGCCACCGGGTCCGGAGCTTCCCGCCGAGGTGATCGCGAACACGCGCACCAAGTACGTCGACGCCTACGAGCGCATCACGCAGGAGCCCTTCCAGCGCTGGCTCGAATCACGGTGACGCCGGGCATGAGGGTGCGCGTGCTGATCCGGCCCAAGGAGGGGATCCTCGACCCTCAGGGTCAGGCCGTGGAGCGCGCGCTGCCTGCGCTCGGCTACGAGGGCGTGTCGAACGTGCACGTCGGCAGGCTGGTCGAGCTGGACGTGCCGGACGGCGACGGGGACGTCGAGGCGCGAGTCGAGGAGATGTGCGAGCGCCTGCTCGCGAATCCGCTGATCGAGAGCTACGAGGTGCAGTCAATAGATGACTAGAGGCGACCGGAGGGAGCCTCACGGGACTGTAGGTGTCCGCCGGAGGCGGCTCGATATTCGTGGTTAGGGTCGGCGTCGTCGTATTCCCGGGCTCCTGCGACGAGGCTGACGCCTACCAGGCGATAGAGCGGGCGGGGCTGGAGGCCGAGTACCTCTGGCACGGCGAGCGCAACCTCCGCGGTTGCGACGCGGTCGTGATTCCCGGCGGCTTCTCATACGGTGACTACCTGCGGGCAGGCGCCCTGGCGCGGTTCTCGCCGGTGATGGAGGCGGTCTCGGGCTTTGCGCTCGAGGGGGGCCCGGTGCTCGGCATCTGCAACGGCTTCCAGGTCCTCTGCGAGGCGGGGCTGCTGCCCGGAGCGCTGCTGCTGAACGAGTCGCTTCGCTTCGTTTGCCGTCAGCTGCACGTGCAGGTCGAGAGAACGGACAGCGCCTTCACCGGCGCCTGCGAGCAGGGCGAGGTGCTGTCGGTGCCGGTCAAGCACACGACCGGCCGCTACTTCGCTCCGGACGACCTGCTGCAGCGGCTCGAGCACGAGGCCCAGGTTGTGCTGCGCTACGTGCCGGGCGAGAACCCGAACGGCTCGCTCCACGACATCGCCGGCGTCGTCAACGAGCAGCGAAACGTGATGGGCCTGATGCCGCATCCGGAGCACGCGACCGATCCGCTCACCGGCTCCACCGACGGCCTGAAGCTGTTCAGCTCGCTGGCCGTGCGCGGAGCCACGGTGCCGGCGTGAGCGTTCAACAGGCCGACGTCGCCCGCGCCGAGGCGCTGGGGCTGACGGCGTCCGAGTACGAGCGCATCTGCGAGCTGCTCGGCCGGGAGCCGAATGCACTCGAGCTGGCGGTCTTCTCGCTGCTGTGGTCGGAGCACTGCGCCTACAAGCACTCACGCAAGCTGCTCTCCACGTTGCCGACCGAGGGCGAGCGCGTGCTGATGGGCCCGGGTGAGAACGCGGGAGCGGTGGACGTCGGCGACGGTCTCGCCGTCGCGTTCAAGGTCGAGAGCCACAACCACCCCTCGGCGGTCGAGCCGTTCCAGGGCGCCGCCACCGGAGTCGGCGGCATCCTTCGCGACGTGTTCGCGCTCGGCGCGCGCCCGATCGCGGTACTGGACTCGCTTCGCTTCGGCAACCTCGACAGCGCCCGCAGCCGCTACCTGCTCGAGCGCGTCGTCGCCGGCATCGCCTCGTACGGAAACTCGGTCGGGGTCGCGACCGTCGGCGGCGAGATCTACTTCGAGGCTCCCTACGAGCAGAACTGCCTCGTCAACGCGATGTGCGTGGGACTGGTGCCGGTGGGCGGCATGGTGCGCTCGGCAGCATCCGGGCCCGGCAACGTCGTGGTGCTGATCGGGGCCCGCACCGGGCGTGACGGCATCGGTGGCGCCAGCGTGCTGGCGTCGGCCGAGCTCGACGAGAGCGACGAGGACAAGCGCCCGAGCGTCCAGATCGGCGACCCGCTCGAGGAGAGCAAGCTGATCGAGTGCTGCCTGGAGCTGATCGGCGCCGATCTGCTGGTGGCGCTGCAGGATCTCGGCGCCGCGGGCCTTTCTTCCAGCAGCAGCGAGATGGCATCGAAGGGCGGGGTGGGGCTCGACCTCGACGTCTCGAAGGTGCCGCTGCGCGAGCGGCTGGAGCCGTTCGAGATCATGATCTCGGAGTCTCAGGAGCGCATGCTCGCCGTCGTCGAGCCGGCACGGCTCGACGAGGTGGTTGCCGTCTGCCGCAAGTGGGAGACCAATGCGGCGTCGATCGGCACCGTCACCGACACGATGCGGCTGCGCGTCTTCAACGGCGACACGCTGGAGGGCGACATGCCGGTCACCGCGCTGGTGGACGAGTGTCCGCTCTACGACCTCGAGCCGGTCGAGCCCGCGGATCCGCTGGCTGCCTTCGCGACGTCGCGCCCCGCGCTGCCGGCCGGAGCCGATCCCGAGCAGACGCTGCTGGCGTTGCTCGGCTCGCCCAGCATCGCCAGTAAGCGCTGGGCATTCGAGCAGTACGACTTCCTGGTCGGGAGCCGTACGGTGCGCCGGCCCGAGCATGCCGACGCGGCGGTGCTGAAGCTGGCCTGGGACGGAAACGACACCGGCAGAGGGCTGGCGATGTCGATTGACGGCAACGGGCGACGGGTCGCCTGCGATCCCTATATCGGCGCCGCCGAGGCCGTCTGCGAGTGCGCCGCCAACCTCGCCTGCGTGGGAGCGGAGCCGCTCGGCCTCACCAACTGCCTCAACTTCGGCAATCCCGAGAAGCCGCACATCGCCTGGCAGCTCACACGTGCTGTGCATGGCATGAGCGCCGCCTGCCGGGCCTTTGGCGTGCCCGTGGTCGGCGGCAACGTCTCGCTCTACAACGAGGGACCCGAGGGCCCGATCTACCCGACTCCGGTCGTCGGCATGGTCGGGGAGCTGCCGGAATCGGCTGCCGCCGGGTCCAGCGCCTTCCAGGCCTCGGTCGACGGGGGTGATGCCGACATGGTCGCGCTGGTCGGCCCCTTCGCTCCATCCCTGATGGGATCGGAGCTGGCCAAGCTCGGCGGCACGCTGGCCGGCGGGCTGCCGCCGTTCGACCTCGCCGTCGTGCGCCAGGCCCTGGAGCTGGTGCGCGAGGCGGTGCGGGCGGGAGCGGTCCGAAGCGCGCACGACGTCTCGGACGGAGGCCTCGCCGTCACCGTCGCTGAGTGCGTCATCCAGGGCGGGGTCGGCGCGACGCTCGACCTCGAGCCCCTGATTCACCGCGCCGAGGTCGATCCCCGTGCCGCGCTGTTCGGGGAAGGGCCCGGCGGAGTCGTCGTCTCGGGGCCGCGCGAAAGCCTCATGGAGCTGAGCAAAAAGGCTGCAGGGAGCGGCTTCCTGGCACTCGGCACGGTGGGGGGAGAGCGCCTTCGCCTAACCGCGGGCGCTGCTACGATCGACGTGTCGGTGCAGGACGCAAGAAGCGTCTTTTCCTCGGGTCTCAGCGGTCTAGTGCCGTGAATATGCGTGAACAGCACCCTGCCACGTCCGGCGCGCAGGAGCGCGTTCGCTTTCAGGAACCCGAAGGCAGCGAGCAGGTGGCGCCGCTCTCCGACCGCGAGGGCCCGCGCGACGAGTGCGGCGTCTTCGGCGTCTACGCGCCCGAGCACGACGTCGCCAGGCTCACCTATTTCGCCCTCTATGCGCTCCAGCACCGCGGGCAGGAATCGGCCGGCATGGCCACCTGCGAGAACGGCCACATCACCACCCAGCGCGATCTCGGCCTCGTCTCCCAGGTCTTCGACGAGCGCAGTCTGAGGACACTCACCGGCGACAGCGCCGTCGGCCACGTCCGCTACTCGACCACCGGCAAGAGCGGCTGGGACAACTCGCAGCCCGTCTACCGCGACGATCGCCGGCCGATCGCGCTTGCCCACAACGGCAACCTCATCAATGCCGTCGATCTCTACAACGAGCTGGTGGCCGAGGGGGTGCGATTCCGCTCCACCTCCGACTCGGAGATCATCGCCGCGCTGATCTCCCGGCATCCGGCGGAGCGGATCGAGGACGCCGTCGCCGAGGTGATGGAGAGGCTGGCGGGCGCCTATTCGACCGTCATCATGACCGACGACGCCGTGGTTGCCTTCCGTGATCCGGCGGGGCTGCGGCCGCTGTGCCTGGGCGATCTCGACGGCCGCTACGTGGTGGCGTCCGAGAGCTGCGCGCTGGACATCATCGGCGCCAAGCTGATGCGCGAGGTGCAACCGGGCGAGCTGGTCTCTCTCGGAGCGCGGGGGATCGAGGCCCGCCAGGCGGTCGAGTCGCCAAGGCGCGCCCTCTGCGTGTTCGAGCACATCTACTTCTCGCGCCCGGACTCCAAGCTCGAGGGCCGCACGCTTCAGTCCGTGCGCGGGCGGATGGGTGAGCTCCTGGCCCGCGAGGCGCCGGTCGATGCCGAGCTCGTGATCTCGGTCCCCGACTCCGGCAACGCAGCGGCGAAGGGCTTCGCGCGTGCCTCCGGCATCCCGCAGGACGACGGACTGATCAAGAATCGCTACGTGGCGCGCACGTTCATAGAGCCCGGGCAGGAATTGCGCCACCACGGCCTGCGCATGAAGTTCAACCCGCTGCCCGATGTGGTGCAGGGCAAGAGCCTGGTGGTCGTGGACGACTCGATCGTGCGCGGCAACACCACCCGCCAGATCGTGCGCATACTGCGCGACGCCGGCGCCAGGGAGGTCCACCTGCGCATCTCGGCGCCTCCGATCCGGCACCCATGCCACTACGGGATCGACATGTCGACCCGCGAGGAGATGATCGCCCACGGCCGCGAGCCGACAGAGATCGCGCGCGAGCTGGGCGCCGACTCGCTCGCCTACCTCTCGATCGAAGGCGTCTACGAGGCCATCGGCACCCCGCGCAGCGATCACTGCGACGCCTGCTTCACCGGCGAGTACCCGCTCGAGGGGACCGAGCACGCGAACGGCAAGCACGCGCTCGAGGAGCTAGCGGTAGTCAGGTCGTGAGCGGGGCCAGGATTCTGGGCTCAGAGTTCTGGGTTAGGTGATGGAAGAGCGCTTCCGTCAAGAGCGTTTCGGCGTGGGCGTCCTCGTCTCAGGCGCGGGCACGAACCTTCAGGCGATCCTGGACACGATGCACGGTCGCGACGGGGTCGATGTCGTCGCCGTGGCGAGCAGCAGCGAGAGCGCGAGGGCGCTCGACCGCGCCGCGGCTGCGGGGGTCGAGAGCGCTGCCTTCGAGCTCGACCGCTACGACGGCCGTGAGCAGCGCGATGGCGCGATGGCGGCCTGGCTTGCCGAGCGCGGAGTGGACCTGGTCGTGCTGGCCGGCTTCATGCACCTGCTGACGCCCGGCTTCCTGTCGGCGTTCCCGGAGCGGGTGATCAACGTCCATCCGTCGCTGCTGCCCGCCTTCCCCGGCGCGCAACCGATCGAGGACCAGGTGGCCTACGGCGTCAAGGTCGGGGGCGTCACGGTGCATTTCGTCGACGCAGGCGTAGACTCGGGGCCGGTGATACTTCAGGAGCCCGTCAGGCTTCCCTACACTCGGGATCCGGAGCAGGTCCGCGAGCTCCTGCACCGGACCGAACATGAGCTGCTGCCGCGAGCCATCGGCCTGATCGCGCGTGGTGCCGTCAGGCTCGACAGCGACAATCCAAGAACCGTGCACGTGGACGAAAGCGTCCTGGAGGAGAGCCAGTGAGCGACACAAGGCAAGCGAAGGAGTCCGTGGCCGTGGCCGAGCAGGGGGGCGCAGGCGACCTCAAGATCGAGCGTGCGCTGCTGAGCGTCTCCGACAAGCGCGGCTTGGTCGAGTTCGCCCGGGCGCTGACCGACCTCGGTATCGAGATCGTCTCGACCGGCGGCACGGCGGCGGAGCTGGGGCGTGCCGGGCTCGACTCGCGATCGATCGAGGACTACACCGGCTTCCCTGAGATCCTCGACGGGCGGGTGAAGACGCTCCACCCATCCATCTACGCCGGCCTGCTGGCGATCAGGTCCAAGCCCGACCACCGCGAGACTCTGGCCGAGCACGGAATCGAGCCGATCGACCTCGTCTGCGTGAACCTCTATCCCTTCGAGCGCACGGCCGCCCGCAGAGGCGCCAGCGACGACGAGGTGATCGAGCAGATCGACATCGGCGGCCCGACGCTGATCCGTGCCGCCGCCAAGAACCACGCCTTCGTGGCGGTCGTGGTGCGGCCCGAGAGCTACGACGCCGTGATAGAGGAGCTGCGCGAGCTGAACGGCTCGGTGTCGGGGCAGACGCGCCAGACGCTGGCCACCGACGCCTTCGGGCTCACCGCCCGCTACGACGCGGCGATCTCGAGCTGGTTCGCCGAGCGCGAGGACGAGTTCCCGCAGCACATGGTGGCGTCGTTCGAGAAGGTGCTCGACCTCACCTACGGCGAGAACCCTCATCAGCGCGCCGCCTACTACGAGGAGACGGGGGTTCGCACGCACCTGCTGGCGCGCACGGCGAAGCTGCACGGCCGGGAGCTTTCCTTCAACAACCTGCTCGACCTCGACTCGGGCCGGCGCCTGCTGCGCGAGTTCGAGCTGCCGGCGGTGGCGATCATCAAGCACAACAACCCCTGCGGCTGCGCCGTCGGCGAGACGATCCACCAGGCCTACGACCGCGCGCTCGCGGGTGACCCCGAGAGCGCCTTCGGCGGAGTGGTCGTGGTCAACCGCGAGGTCGACGCCGACCTGGCGCAGAAGCTGAACGAGAACTTCGTCGAGCTGTTGTTCGCGCCCGGCTACGGGGAGGGCGCCCTCGAGATCCTCCAGAGCAAGCCCAACGTGCGCATCATCGACGACTCCGAGCGCCGCAAGATCATCGTCGGCGAGCGCGACATGCGCCGCGTGACCGGTGGCGTGCTGGTGCAGGATCGCGACGGCGACATGCAGGAGCGGGCGACGATGGACGTCGTCACCAAGCGCTCGCCGACCGAGGACGAGTGGGGCGACATGCTGTTCGCCTGGAAGGTCGTCAAGCACGTGCGCTCCAACGCAATCGTGATCGCCAAGGACCTTGCGACGATCGGCATCGGCGCCGGTCAGATGAGCCGCGTCGAGTCGGTGCGACTCGCGGTCGACAAGGCGACACGCGAGAACGCGGCGGTCAAGGGCTCGGCGCTTGCGTCCGACGCCTTCTTCCCGTTCGCGGACGGCCCCGAGCTGGCGATCGAGGCAGGCGTGACCGCGATCATCCAGCCCGGCGGATCGATGCGTGACGCCGAGGTGATCGAGGCGGCCGACCGCGCGGGCGTGGCGATGGTCTTCACGGGCCGGCGCCACTTCCGGCACTAGCGCGCCTGCTGCCTGGGCGAGGTCGCGCCGGCGCGTTCCGCCTGAGTATGTGAGCTTTTCTTGACCGACCTCCTTTTGCCGGGCTACTGTCGGAAAGGTCTGGATCAGCGTTCCAAGGAGGGAAGATGAAGGACAGGGGCAAGCGGCTTGCGCTCGCCGCTCTCGTGGCGGCTGCCGGCGTGCTGCTGCTCGCTTTCGGCGCCGGAGCGGCAGAGGCGGCCTGCTTCTCGACGCCGCGCACGGCGAGCTTCGATGACCAGGATGCGGACGGCAACGGCGCTCCCGAGTTGCTCGACCTGGAGGCCTCTCTCGATGCGACCTGCAACGTGACGGTCAAGCCGGCTGTCCAGTCGATGTCGGCGGCAGGCTCTCTGGCCGCAGGCGACTCCGTATCCACCTACATCGACACCGACGGCAATGCGGCCACCGGCCACTTCGGCGCCGACAGGGCTGTGCTGATCCTGGGCCGAAGCGGACCTGACATCGGTCCGAGCCTCGGTACCTGGGACGGAGTGGACAGCTTCGACTTCTCGGACGGACCGCCTCTGACGCCCGTCGGCGCCGGCGGCTTCTCCGCAACTCTGGAGCAGCTCGGCGTCGGGGCACCGGCAACGCTGGCGCTCGACGTCGTCAGCGCCGACGATCAGGGAACCCCGCGGGTCAAGTACGACGACGTCTTCGACTTCGCGCCGGAATCACCGTCGCTGTTCCTGGCCGCAAGCTTCTACGCCTCTCCGCCTGTCGTGGCGCCCATCGTGCCAGCGGCGCTGCCGGCGGTTACGCCGGCGGGCGGCAAGAGCGCCGGCGGCTGCACCGTCCCGAGCGTCAAGGGCAGGTCCGTCAAGAAGGCACAACAGGTTCTCGCGAAGGCCGGCTGCAAGTACAGGATCAAGGGCAGCGGGAAGGTCTACAAGCAGTCGCCCAAGGCCGGGACGAAGACCGACCAGACGGTGGAGTGCAAGGCCAAGAAAAAGAAAGGGAAGCGCAGGAAGGCCGGCAGGTCCGTCGCGGCCGTGCTCGGGTAGCCGCAGGGGCGCCTCGGGTGGGAGCGCGGCGGGCTCCGCTACCTTAGGTCGGCGCCTGTAGCTCAGGGGTCAGAGCTCCGGACTTTTAATCCGGGAGTCGAGGGTTCGAATCCCTCCGGGCGCATCGCGATTTCGCACCCACGGACCAGAAACCCTCACTACAATGGCCTTCGGCCAAGCACGGGAGGGTGGTTGAAGGGGATTCGCAGCGCCAGGCTCAGCGCGGCATGCGGCTTCGCATCCCTGCTCACTGCGCTTGCACTCGCCCTGCCGGCCCAGGCGGCGCCGACCAATCGTCCCGAAGACCCCGTCGTCTTCACGGGGGCGCAGATCACCCCGCTGGTCGGAGAGCAGCCGGGAGCCGTGATCGCGTTCCGCTTCTCCGCCGGCTGGCAGCAGATACCGGTGCAGGTGGACGAGCGGGCGCTGATCGACTACACCAAGCCCTACGACGTGCTGCCGGGAAACCCGGGCACGCGGCCGACGAGGCCGACGTCAGGATTGCGGGCCAGGCCAGCGACGTTCGGCGAGCGAGCGACGGCGGTGATTACACCGGCAAGGTCATCTACACGACGGCGATCCGCATCACCGACCGCGCCAGCGGCCCGCTCGAGGACGTTCCGGCCACGGTGCAGGACCTCGAGCTCTCCGTGCCGGTGCTCTGCTCGGCGAGCCTCGACCCGGCCACCGGAAGCGACTGCAACGTCTCCACCACGGCGGACACCCTGGTGCCCGGCTACGCGCGCGAGGGTAGCCGCGCCGTGATCTCGACCTTCTCCGTCAACGTCGAGGACGCGGGCCCCGATGGCGACGTCGGTTCGGCGGCGAGCGGCTGCCCGCTCACCTGCGGCAGCGGAGACGAGGCCGTCTTCCTGCGCCAGGGCGTCGTTACCCCATAGGGCCAGATGATTGATTCCACGATCCACGTACGCACGGGGCCGCGGAATCAATCATCTAGACGGCGAGCGCTGCCTGACCGTTTGGTCGCGAAAGCGGACTAATTGATCAGCGATGCGTAGCGGAGCCGGTTCTCGGCCAGCCCCGGCGCGTGCGGATCCGCGTCACGGGGGAGGATCTGGACCGGCGACTCGACCGGCTTCAGCAGCAACTCGTGATCGAGTTTTTCGAAGGCCTTCACCACGCGGGGATCGAAGTGCTGACCGGCCAGCCGTGAGATCTCCTCGACCGCCTGCGCAATGGGCCATGCCGCCTTGTACGGACGATTCTGGACGAGGGCGTCGAAGACATCCGCCACGGCGACGATGCGGCCACTGAGGGGGATCTCGTTGCCCGCGAGGCCGGCCGCGTAGCCGCTGCCATCCCACCACTCGTGGTGGGTGCGGGAGATCTCCTCGCCCATGCGCAGGATCGGCGACTGACTGCGCGAGAGGATGAAGGCGCCGATGTTGACGTGGTTTTTCATCACGTCGAACTCGCTCTCGGTCAGCTTGCCCGGCTTGAGCAGGATCTGGTCCGGCACGCCGATCTTGCCGATGTCGTGTAGCGGCGCGGCGAAGCGAATCAGCGTCACGGTCTCGTCCGGGAGACCGAGCGCCTCAGCGATCAGCGCCGACGTGCGACCGATGCGCTGGCTGTGCTCGCCCGTGTCGTCGTCGCGGTACTCCGAGGCGACGGCAAGCCGCTCGAGGATCTCCATGCGCGCCTCGGTCAGCTCCCGCGTGCGATCGTCCACCTGTTGCTCGAGCGTGAGGCTCTGCCCGCGCAGCTCGAGCTGCATGAAGCGCGCCTCGAGCAGGTTCCTGATCCGCTGCATCAGCTCGGAGTTGTCAATCGGCTTGCTGAGAAAGTCCTTGGCGCCGGCCGAGAGCGCTCGGCTGCGGGCGTCGGGCGTCATGTCTGCCGACAGCACCAGGATTGGGAACCACCTTCCCTCGATCCAGGGCTTGAGCATCTCCATCACCTCGTAGCCGTCCGGCGCGGGCATGTGGAGGTCCAGCAGCACGAGGTCCGGCGGGGTGCGCGCGCACAGTCCGACCACCTGCGTGGAGTCCGAGGTGGTGACGATGTTCGTGTAGCCCTCGCTCCTGAGCATGCGCTCGAGCATCGTCGCGGTCTCAGCCTGGTCGTCAACGACCAGCACTCGTGCCTTCTGAAATGTGGCTTCGTCGAACATCGGGTCCCTGGCCGGCCTGGACGCCATCGTCGGCCTTCGTATTTGTCGTCTTTTTGCGCCCAGGACTTGAACCTGGGCCATCGGAGCAGGACGGGCTCAGGCCTGGCGCGGGGCTGGGCCGATTGCGGAAACGCCCGCTGGGGCACAACGGTTGGGTGGCAAGGCTGAAACGATCCGACTGCTCGCAGCCCGGGATCCGCCGCAGGCGGCGGGGCAAAGGCTTCGAGTACGTCGACGCCTCCGGCAATCGCCTGACCTCGGCCGAGGACCTCGAGCGTGTCCGCGAGCTGGCGATCCCCCCTGCCTGGGAGGACGTCTGGATCTGCCGCCACCCGAACGGCCATCTCCAGGCAACCGGGGTCGACTCCGCCGGGCGCAAGCAGTACCTCTACCACAAGCGCTGGCGCGAGCGAAGGGACCAGGAGAAGTTCGGCGAGATGATCGGCTTCGCGCGAGCACTGCCGCGGATGCGAAAGCGCGTCGCCGCGGATCTGCGGATGCCCGACATGAGCCGCGAGCAGGTGCTCGCATGCGCCGTGCACCTGCTCGACCACGGATTCTTCCGGATCGGATCCGAGGACTACGCGGAACGCAACGAGAGCTACGGCCTGGCGACGCTGCTGAAGGAGCACGTGACCATCAACGGCACGGGGCTCAGCTTCGACTACCCGGCCAAGAGCGGAGCGCGCGGCGTGCAGGAACCGATCGTGGGCCCGGAGATCCGCAGGATCGTCGCCGAGCTGAAGCGCAGGCGCGGCGGCGGGCCGGAGCTGCTGGCGTACCGCAACAGTCGCCGCTGGCACGACATCAGCTCGACCGACATCAACGACTACATAAAGCACGCCACGTGCGCCGACTTCTCGGCCAAGGACTTCCGCACCTGGAACGCGACCATGCTGGCGGCGGTCCTGCTCGCCGACGAGGGCGCCGACGCGACCACGAAGTCGGCGCGCAAACGCGCCATGAACGAGGCGGTCAAGGGCGTCGCCTTCATGCTCGGGAACACGCCGGCCGTCTGCCGCGCCTCCTACATCGACCCGCGCGTGTTCGACCGCTACCAGTCGGGCTGGACGATCGGAGGCGCGCTCGAGGGCGTGGACGACCCGACCCAGATAGTCCGCCCGTCGGTACGCCGGGTCGTGGAGGAGGCGGTGCTCGACCTGATCACGGAGAAACGCACGCCTGCGATCGACCGCATCGAGCCGGTGGCGAAGAACGGCTAGCTAGGCGAGCTTCGGGGCGCCGGCGACCGGCCCCATGCTCTTCCGCGGCATCAACTGCGACTCGGAGATGACATCGCAGATCGCCGCGACGACACGCGCGTCGAACTCCGAGCCCGCCGCCTTGCGAAGCTCCGTCAGCCCTTCATCTCGGTCGAGCGTCTCGCCGTACGGGCGCGCGGACGTCATCGCGTGATACGCGTCGCAGACCGAGACGATGCGGGCTCCGAGCGGGATCGCGTCACCCGCCAGGCCGTCGGGATATCCGTGCCCGTCCCAGCGCTCGTGACTGGAGCGCACAACCTTGGCCACCGGAATGAGTGCGGGGGCCGCGCTGAGTATTCGCTCGCCGATGATGGTGTGCTTGTGGACGAACGCCCACTCGCGCTCATCGAGCGGTCCGCGTTTGTGGAGGATCGCGTCGGGAATCGCCATCTTTCCGATGTCGTGCAGCTCCGCGGCGCGAACCGTCTCGTCGAGCTCCTCGGGCAGCAGCCTCATGCGCTGGCCGACCCTGCGCGACAGCTCTCCCACAGCCGACATGTGCTCGCCCAGCTCGGGGTCTCGCTCACGCAACACCTGCAGCAGGATGTCGCGCGTCTGACGGCTGGTCGAGGGACGCCGCTTCTCCTTCTGCGCGTACATGCGCTGGTCGGCGATCTTGAGGGCGAGTGCGGGTTCCCTTGCCTCGTCGGGAATCATCACGGCGCCGTACGAGGCGCGGACGTTGAAGCCCTCGCCGCGCTCCGAGAGCGCCGCGGCGGCGATCGACGTGAGTGTGCGGGAACTCGCCATCCCGACCATCAGCAGCACACAGAACTCGTCGCCGCCCATGCGGTAGACGCCTCCGTAGGGGCCGACCGCCTTCTGGAGGTTCGCGCCCAGCCGCGCCAGCAGTGCGTCGCCGGCTGGGTGACCGAAGGTGTCGTTGTACTGCTTGAAGCCATCGAGATCGAACAGGATCAGGACCCTCGACGAGTTGCGGTCTGCCGCCTTGATCAGTTCACGCAGGTCCGTCATCAGGCTGCGCCGGTTGCCGAGACCGGTGAGCGAATCGGTGAGAGCCTCGTGCTGGCTGCGGCTCAGCACACGCACGTTCTCGCGGAAGCCGATTGCCGGTCGCACGGTCGCGGCCAACAGCGATGCGAGCGCGAGAGCGAAGGCCAGCGATCCAATCTGGGCGAACTGTCCATAGACGACCGTGGCCGCGGCGACGAGTGCGAACAGCATCGGGACCACCAGCACGCGCCAGTAGGAGGGGTTCTTGCCGCGACCCGGCTCCGGCGGCTCGAAGGCTCCGAAGCAGACGAGCAGCGCCGCTGCGGGCCAGCCAATGGTGAGCGCCGCGTGAGCGGAGTGGAATCCCAGCGCCGCGTGATGCGTGTGCGCCAGGTCCCCAAGCGCTCCGGCGACCAGTCCGGCTCCGGCGAGCACCCATGCACGGTCGAAGCGCCAACCGGTCAGAGCGCAGGCGCCGACCATTGCGGCGATCACGATCAGGTCACCGGCAGCGAATGCGGCCTGCGTCGCGCTCGCGGCCGAGCTGGGGTTGGCCAGTCCCGGGGAAGCGTGATAGAGGAGCATCGCCCCGACCGCCGTGGCAGCGAGCGCCGCGATCGCGGCGTCGAGCAGCTGTCCCACCAATGGCCTGGCGACCCTGTCGCGCAGGAACAGGAACATCGAGGCACAGGCCGCCGGATAGAGCAGCAGTGCGACTGCGTCGCCCGCGGATGGAAAGGGCGGGTTGTCGCTCAGGCCCGAGAGGGCCGACCCGACCCCCAGGGCTGCGAGGCCTCCGGCGAGCGCGAACCAGGCCGCCCGGTCGGTCTTGACGTTGACGGCGCGCAGTCCGCAGGCCGCCGCTCCGGCAATCACGAGGCCGCTGTAGAGCGGCTCACCCAGCACCGTGTCGGCGTGCTGGCCACCGAGGCCCGTCACGGCATGGGCCAGGTGGAGCAGCAGAGCCACGGTCGTGATCATGAGCAGGCTCGACCGTGAGCCGAGCCCGTGAATTCGTTCTCCCATGTACGAAAGGTCCTCGAATGAGGTATCGGGCCGGCGCCCTGCCGACTTGAGGACATGAGAGCGCGCTAACGGCCGGCGTCCAGGCGCGTCAGCGGCCGCGGCGCGACCAGAGGCCGGGCCGCTCCGCGGTGCTCTCGCGCAGCGCCTCGACAACTGGTGCGCAGGCGGGCGAGTCGCCGAGTTGCTTGAGCGCCACCTCGGCCGCGTCGCGGACATGTCCACGTCGGCTGCGAAGCGCTCCGATCAGCGGCTCGGCGGCAGCAGGGTCGCCGACGTCGCCCAAAGCCGAAGCGGCGGCTGCTGCGGCCTCCTCGTTGCGGTCGCCGAGTACCTCGATCAGCGCCTCGGTCGATTCCCAGTCGCCGATCCGGCCCAGCGAGCGGGCCGCCTGCGCCCGCACGGCGGAGTCGCGATCGCGCAGTGCGGCAATCAGGGCTCCCTCCGCCTGGTCGGAGTCGAGCTCGCCTAGTGCCTCCGCCGCCGCCGCGCGCACACTCGACTTACGGTCGCCGAGCGCCTGCACCAACGGCAGCACCGCCCTCGCGGCGCCGCTTCGCCCGAGCGCTCGAGCCGACCAGAAGCGCACGCCGGCCGACTTGTCCTCGAGAGCGCGGATGAGCGCGTCGACGCCTTCCCAGTCCCTCGCCGACACGCCGCCGTTGACGCGCTCGACGACCTGTAGCAGGCCGGACAGCGCACGTGCTGCGGCGCCGCGCACCTTGGCGTCGCTGTCGTGCAGCGCCTCTATCAACGGCGGTCCCGCCTCGGGCGCCTCAGTGTGGCTGAGGCCGATGGCCGCCAGCGAGCGGACCTCGGAGTCGCGATTGTGCAACGCGGCCGCAAGCGGCTCGACGGCCGAGCTTCCCCACCAGCCGACAAGCGCTCCCTTGGCGAACAGGCGAACCTCCGGCTCGCTGTGCTTGAGCGCGGCGACCAGCGCCGGGACCGACTCCGCGCTCATCACCTGCGACAGCGCTTCGCGGGCCGCGCCACCGATCGAGCGGCTGTTGAGGGCGGCGAACAGCGGCTCGAACGCGCGCGGGTCGCCGATCTCGCCGAGCGCCTCGGCGGCCGCCCAGCGCACCTCGCTGTCCTCGTCCTCGTTGTTGATCACGGTCACGAGCGGCTCCGTCGCGCGCCCGTCGCGCAACTCGCCAAGGGCTCTCACCGCCGCCAGGCGCACCTGTTTCGTCGAGTCGTTCAGCAGCGGGATCAGTGGGTCGACCGCACGCCTGTCCGCCAGCTGCCGCAACGCGTGAGCGGCCGCGGCCCGCACCGGCGACTTGGCGTCGGCGAGCGTGCCGGTCAGCGGCGCCACGGCGCGCCGGTCGTCCAACTCTCCGAGCGCGAACGCCGCTCGCCGCCGCGTCGACTGGCGCTTGTGCCAAAGGGCCACGATCAGCCCGTAGACATCGCGCCTTTCCTTCAGCTTGTCGATCCTGCGAGCAGCAAACATGGCAGCGGCCCGGCCCAGGGCGGCAAACCGATGATATGAGCCGCGTCGGCCACCGCCTTTTCTCAGACGACCGGCCTGGTTGGCGCTATGCTTGCGCTCGCATCAGACCACGGGGAGGTCGCAGCGCATGTTCATCTCATCGAGGCTCCGCCGCCATGCAAGCGGCAGGCGCCACCTTTGGCTCGTCGTACTCGTCGCCATCCTGCCGCTGGCAATCGCCGGCACGTCGCAGGCGTCTCATCTCTTCTTTGACGCCGCCGGCCACACCACGCTCGAACAGAAGATCACCGGAAGCAATCCGGAGAACGGCTACTCGAATCTCCACGTGGTGTCGACCAGTTCGAGCTACAGGGTGAGGGACGGCGCGTCCGAAGGCAACGCCGCGATCCCGAACGCGCAGGCCGGGCGTGACCAGCGGCGGCGCTCGCTCGCCTATTTCGGGCAGCTGACCGACTTCCAGCTCGCCGACGAGGAGTCCCCGGCGCGAGTGGAATTCCTCGACGAAGACCCCTTCGGCGTCGGCCAGGCCGCATGGCGGCCGCAGGAGGCGCTGGTGCCGTTCGAGGTCGACTCGTCGATCCAGCAGATGAACCTGTTCGCAGATGCGAGTCCCGTCGCCGCGGGCGACGGCAGCCACGCCGCGATGGACCTGGCGCTGCTGACCGGCGACAATGCCGACAACATGCAGCGCAACGAGACGCGCTGGGTGCGGGAGCTGATCGAGGGCCGCCAGCCACTCAACTTCAACAGCGGCAGCGCCGAGCCCGAGGACTACGACACCGCGGCGCATCCGAGTTGTGCCGCCGTGCCGCCGACACCCGAGAACCTTGCCGAGGCAGCACGCTATACCGGCGTTCAGGACTACAACGACTACGAAGAGGGGTCGAATCCCTACTTCTACGATCCCAACGACCCGCGCGCCTCATGGGCTATCGCCGGCTGGCCCGCTTACCCCGGCCTGCTCGATCGCGCACAGCAGATCACGTTCCAGCCGCAGGGCCTCGACGTCCCCTCGTACGTCGCGAACGGCAATCACGACGGCCTGGTTCAGGGCAACGAGGACGCAAACGCGGCATTCGAGGAGATTGCGACCGGCTGCCTGAAGATGCTCGCGTCGGCTCAGCCTTCGACGGGGTTCTTCGATCCCGGCGTGCTGCTCGGTCCCGCGGCGGCTTCGATGCCCGTGCCGCCGGATCCGGAGCGGCGCTTCGCCGACAAACGACAGATCAAGTCTCTATACGGCGTGAACAACCAGGACAACGCCCACGGCTTCGGCTTCGTCGACCCCGCCGAGAACGCGGCCTCGAACGGAGTGGCCTCGTATTACGCCTGGGATCCGCCGCAGGCCCCCGGTTTCCGCTTCATCGGCCTCGACACGGTCTCCGAGGGCGGCGTCGTGGAGCAGTCGGCCAACGGCAACCTCGACGACCCGCAGTTCCAGTGGCTGAAGAACGAGCTCGACGATGCCACCGCTCGTGATCGCCTGGTCGTGCTGTTCGGCCATCACCCCGTGGGCTCGCTCACCTCCGACGTTCCGGACGAGGCGGCATCGCCCTGCGACGGCAGCAACCACAGCCACGGCGACTCGCCCGAGCACAACCGCAACCCCGGCTGCGACCAGGACCCGCGTTCGTCGAGTCCGGTCCACCTCGGCCAGGACCGGTTCCCGGGCGACCCGCGCGAGAGCCTCACCGAGCTGATCGACCGCTACCCGCACGTGATCGCATTCGTCGCCGGTCACACGCACCAGAACCGCGTGGTTCCCTTCCCGCGCACCAACGGTGGCGCCTGGTGGGGCATCGAAAGCGCGGCGCATGCCGACTGGCCTACCCAGAATCGCCTGCTCGAGGTGATGAACAACCGCGACGGCACGCTGTCGATCTTCGGCACGCTGCTCGATCTGGCGGCGCCGGCAGCCAATCCGCCGCCCGGCCCAGCCGGCGCGTTCAACATCGATCAGCTGGCCTCGATCGGCCGCACGTTCACCTACAACGACCCCCAGGCCGGTCCGGGTGGAGGTGGCCAGGGCAACGAGACAGACGGCGACGTCGAGCTGCTGGTGCGAGACCCACGAGTCCGCTATCCACGGCCTGGGGGCGCGACGCCGCTGAGGGTGCCGATGGTGCCGGAATACCGGCAGTGCAGCTCGCCCGACAGCGAGCACGTCGCCCCGCTGGACGAGCAGTCCTGCACGTCGCCGCAGCTGGAGTCGAGCCTGCTCACCACCTCACGCACGGGTCAGGGCACTGGCTCCGCGCGGCTCGATGTGGTGCCGGGCAACCCATCGACCGCCGCCGACGAAGCCGACCTGAAGATCCAGGCCTCGGCCTCGGACGTGCGCCGCGCCGACAACGACTCCGACTACACGGGCGACCTGCTGCTGAGCAGCATGCTGCGCGTCACCGACGGGGCGAACGGCTCGACGCAGAGCCAGTCCGGCACGGCGCAGGACTTTCGCTTCTCTGTCCCGGTCGACTGCAGCGCCACTCCGGCTGCGCCGCAAGGAGGGGCCTGCAACCTGAGCACGACGGCCGACACGCTCGTGCCCGGCTTCGCGCGGGAGGGCGACCGCACGATCATCTCCAGCTTCTCGATCGAGCTGCGAGACGTCGGACCCGACGGCTCCGTCACGCCGTCACCCGACCCGCTGGGCCTCGGCTGCCCGCCGACCTGCGGCTCCGGCGACGAGCGGGTGTTCCTGCGCCAGGGCATCTTCGCCCCGTAGTCGTTACTTGCGGTTGTTGCTGAGGCCGTCGCGGCAGCCGTCGTAGGCTGCGCGCGCCAGCGTCGGCGGAAACTCGCGCCTGGCGTAGGCCTCGGCGAGCTTGTTCGGATCGTTGGCGCTGACGTCGTAGGCACGCGCGAGGCTGCTGGCGGGTATCACCAAGCAGCGCAGCCGAGCCTGGTGGTAGACGACGCGGCTCGTGCCCTTGTACTTACTGCGCACGGCCGGGTCGAATCCGCTCGGTTGCCGTTTGCGCTGGCTGCGGGCGCGGGCGCGCCTGCGCGCGCTCTTGCGATCGTCGGCGAGCTGCTGCGGGCTCGTGAAGCCGCTCCCGTCCTTGGACTTGGACGAGCCGCTCTGCCCGGAAGCTCCGGATGCGCCGCCGTCCTGGCTCGTCGGGGTCGCCGGCGCGGCCGGGCTCTTGGAGTCGTCCCCACCGCAGCCCGCGACCATCGCAGCGCTGGCGAGAACGAGCACGGCGAGCAGGCGCACGGAAGCAGTCATGCGAGCCATGGTAGTCCGCCGTCCCGGGCGCCCGCGCCGTTTGCCGTCACCAAACGGCGGCGGCCGATCTCGTGTAGCCTTGCCGCACGTCCGAGTGTCGGCCTCGGAGTAGCATCGGGGAGGGCCGGGCTCACAATCCGCGGGGAGGTAGGGCGTGAGGGGGAGTTCGCGCAGAACCACCAGATTGATCCTGGTTTTGCTTGTGCTGGTGTCAGCCGTGCCGGCCTTCGCGCAGGCACGATCGTTTCCGGGCAGCAATCCCGGCGAGAGCGTGCGGCTGAACACGCCGAATGATCCCGAGTTCGACCGTTGCGAGCACGACGACGAGGATGGAGCTCCGACCTGCTCGAACGTGTTCGGCCAGCAGTACGAGCGCTTCGGCTTCGCCCCCGACGGCTCGCACGCGACCGCGCTGTACCACGACCCGCTAAACCCGCACGTGCAGCGGTACTCGGGCCAGAACACACTCGCCGGCCGTAACCCGCTGGGCCAGGTTCCCGGTGTGTCGGCCGACAGGGCGTGGAAGTACTCCACCGGCATTGCGAGCGTCCAGGTCGCAATCCTCGATACCGGCATCCGCTGGAACAGCAGTGGGCTGCGCAAGAAGGTCTGGTTGAACCGCAACGAGCTTCCCCTGCCCCAGCAGGGCGCCAGCACCTGTGGCGAATACGACTGCAACGGCGACGGCGCCTTCAACGTCGACGACTACTCGAGCGACCCACGCGTCACGCAGTCGGCCGGCAACGACGAGGCCGACTCGATGCTCGACGGCAGCGACCTGATCGCCACCTTCAGCAACGGCAACGACGCCGATTCGAACGGCTACGTCGACGACATCGTCGGCTGGGACTTCTTCGACGACGACAACGACCCTTACGACGCGTCCAGCTACTCGAGCGCCAGCAACCACGGCAGCGGTCGCGCCGGGGAGGCGGGCGAGGACGGCAACGACGCTTCGGGGGGCATCGGTGTCTGCCCCCGCTGCCAGGTCGTGCCGATGCGCGTCTGGGACACGTTCGTGACCGACACCAACAACTACGCGCTTGCGGCCCTCTATGCGGCGGACAACAACATCGAGGTCGTCGAAGGCGCGGTCGGCGCGCTCTTCAACTCCAAGTTCGCCCGTGCCGCATTCGAGTACGCGTACAAGGAGAAGAACGTCTTCTTCGCGATCGTGTCATCCGACCTCAACACGGCGGACCACAACATCCCGACGCTCTACGACGAGGCGATGCAGGTGCAGGGGACCGTCGCCGACGTCCAGGGCCTGGGCCAGGACCCGCCGCAACAGATCCTTGACTTCTTCACCGGCAACGGCGTGCCTCTGACGTCCAACGCGCCGCTCCAGACCTGGTTCCGCAACTCCGGCACCACCCAGTACAGCGGCCACGCACACATCGTGATGCCGGCCGTCACGGGATCGGCCGCGACCGGCCAGGCATCGGGCGCCGCAGGCCTGTTGATCTCCGCAGCCCGGCAGCGCGGCATTTCGCTGGCGCCGAACGAGGTCAAACAGCTGCTGACGATGACCGCCTTCGACGTCACCGCGCCCGACACGGCCGGCCTCGGAGTTCCCGACCCGGCGCAGGCCGGCTGGGACCAGCACTTCGGCTACGGCCTGCCGGACCTCGGTCTGGCACTGGAGCGGATCGACCAGACCAAGGTCCCGCCGCAGGCGCTTGTCACCTCACCGGAGTGGTTCTCGCCCTACAACGTCAACCACCAGAGCACGGTCGATATCAAGGGCCGTGTCTCGGCTCGCACTCCCAGCTACCAGTGGAAGCTCCAGTGGGCGCCGGGCATCGAGCCCGCCGAGGCGGATTTCCAGGACGTCACCGACAGCTTCGACACCGCGCCGATCGACGGCACGCTGGGGACGATCGACCTGGTCGAGGTCCGCAACGCGCTCGACGCGCGCCCGGGCGGCGGCGCGACCGTCGACCCGACGGCCCCCAGCAAGGGCCCCGGCGACAAGGACCCCAACGAGCCCGCGTTCACCGTCCGCATCGTGATCACCGACGCGCAGGGCAACCGCGCCGAGGATCGCAAGATGCTGTTCGCATACCGCGACGCGACGGAGACCTACAAGAAGGACATCGGCTCGGGAGGCGAGGCCTCGCAACGGCTGTTCGACGTCAACGGCGACAACCGCCTCGACACGGTGCTTGCCGACTCGAGCGGCGAGCTGCACGTGCTCAACGCCGATGGATCGCCGCTCGCGAGCTTCAACGGTGGCCAGCCCGTGAGCACCCGGCTGTACGCGAACGTGCACAACGGCGTGCCGGCGCTGAACGCCGTCAGCCCGCCGCGCGAGGTGCTGCGCACACCGGCGATCGGCGACATCGACGGAGACCTGGAGCCGGAGATTGTCGACACGGCCGGCGAGCACGTCTACGCGTGGAACACAGACGGCAGCGAGGTTCCCGGCTTCCCGGTGCGGATCGACCCGGCGCTGTCACTGCCACAGGACCGCACTCGCAACAACCACATCAAGCGCGGCTTCACCGCCTCGCCGGTGCTGGGCGACCTGAACAACGACGGAAAGCTGGACATCCTGGCCGCCGCGCTCGACGCGCACCTCTACGCCTGGGACGGCGACGGCAACGCCCTTGCCGGCTACCCCAAGAAGCTGAGGGACCCGTCGATCCCGGGCGCCGAGATCATCACGACACCGGCGCTCGGCGACATCACGGGCGACGGCAGGCCCGAGATCGTCTCGCCTACCCAGGAGTTCGACGCCAACCCGACCGCCCCGTCCACCCCTCCGGCGTCCGGAGGCCTGTTCTCGAACATCCTCACCAACGTGCTGGCGAACGTGCTCGGCGGCAGCGGCCGCGTCTACGCCCTGGACGCGGGCGCGAACGTGCTGCCCGGCTGGCCGACGAAGCCGAACGGCGTCGTGCCCGACGCGCTCCCGTTCGTCGGCCCGGGAGTGGATCACGTGCTCGCGAACGTGGACGGCGACCCGCAGCTGGAGGTGATCGGCAACCTCGCCACCGGCGACGTCACGGCGACCAACGGCAACGCCACCAATGCGGCGACCTACGACGCCTCGCCCTCCGGCGGCGAGCACGTCGACAAGTCGAAGGTGCTGAACCTGTTCGAGAACCCGATCGCCGCCAACATCGACGGCCAGCCCGGCCCTGAGGTGATCAAGGGCGGCGTGACCCTGAACCAGCTCGTGAACATCGGCGTCGGTGTGGGCCAGAACCTGCCCTACAACCACGTCGTCCAGGCCTGGAACGCCCAGACCGGCGCCTCGCTGCCGACCTTCCCGCAGGCGGTGGAGGACTTCCAGCTGCTGTCGAGCCCATCGGTGGCCGACGTCTCCGACGCGCCCGGCAACGAGATCCTGGTCGGCACCGGCCTCTACTACCTGCGCAACATCAACGTCGCCGGAGTCGAGGGCACCGGCTGGCCCAAGTTCACCGGTGGCTGGCTCTTCTCGACGCCGGCGACCGGCGACACCGACGGCGACGGCAAGCTCGACGTCACGGTGACCACGCGCGAGGGCAACGCCTTCAGCTGGCGCACCGACCAGAACGCCTGCGGCACCAACGACGAGTGGTGGACGTCACGTCACGACGAGTGGAACACGGGCGCCTACGGAACGGACAGCCGCCCGCCCGGCACGCCCGAGGCAATGCGCATCGTCCAGGGATCCAACACCGCGGTGGTGAGCTGGGTCAGCCCCGGCGACGACTGGCTCTGCGGTCAGCCGACCAAGTACCGCATCATCGAGTCGACCTCGCCGATCCGCCACCCGACGGACGGCACCGTGGTGGGCGACTTCGACCCGACGGTGGGCCCCGGTCAGCGGCAGGCCAAGCTGGTCACGAACCTGAACGCCCAGAGCACCTACTTCGCGGTCCTCTACAAGGACGACAACGGCAACTGGGGACACCTCCAGAGCGCGGCCGTGCCCTACCCGCGTCCCGGTGGAGCTTCACCGCTGAGCGTTCCGCTGGTGCCTGAGTTCCAGAAGTGCACGAGCCCGAACTCCCAACACGTGACCCCGCTCAACGAGACGTCGTGCAGCTCGCCCTCGCTCGCGTCCTCCCAGCTGACCATGGACAAGGTCGGCAGGGGCCATGGATCGGCCCGGCTCGACGTGCTGCCAGGCAACCCCTCGACGCTCGGCGACGAGGCCGACCTCAGGATCTCGGCCGCCGCGAGCGACGTCCGCAAGCGCAGCGACGGGTCCGACTACACCGGCCAGGTGGTGCTCACGACCGGCATCCGCATGACGGACTTCGCCAATGGCCCCACGGCCAGCGACCCGGCGACCGTCAAGGACGGCGAGCTGTCGGTTCCGATCACCTGCATGGCGACGCCGGATCCGGCGATCGGATCGACGTGCAGCGTCAGCACGACCAGCGACACGCTCGTCCCGGGCTTTGCCCGCGAGGGCGATCGCACGATCATCTCGACGTTCTCGCTGACGCTGGAGGACGCGGGCCCGGACGGCAGCGTGGCGCCGTCTCCGGATCCGCTCGGGCTGGGCTGCCCGCCGACCTGCGGCTCCGGCGACGAGAGCGTCTTCCTGCGCCAGGGCGTCTTCGCGCCGTAAGACCCACGCTCGGACCCCGCCCACCGGCCGGGGCCGCGGGTCGGCCGATCTAGGCTGCCAGGCTAGGGTCGCCACAGCTCTTCCGCTCTGTCGAGCAGCTCCAGGAACGCTCTCCGCTCGCCCGGCAGGTCGCGCTCGCGCGCCGTGCGAAGGCCCTGCTCCCGCATTCCCCCCAGCGAGTCGTAGTCACGCAGGGCCTGCTCGACCGACTCCACGATCGGATCGTCCTCGTATGGGGGCCGGAAGCTGTTGACGCCGGGCAGGCAGAAGCTGCGGTTGCCGACGCAGTCGGGGCTGACAACGACGGTCCCCAGCGCCATCCCTTCCAGCGGGGAGAGCGGGCAGGCCTCAACGCGATAGAGCAGGAACAGGGTCGCCTTCGAGCGGCTCATCCAATCCAGGTACTCGGGACGGGGCAGCTGCCGGTCGATGACGTGGATGCGGCGGCCGGGGCGCTCGAGCCGCGGCAGCAGGCGCCGCCCCAGCTCGGGCGGCCAGTCGAGCACTCCGGGCACAAACGGATACGGCCTGGTCTTGGTAGCCACGATCAGCAGGTCGGTGTCGCGCTCGGCGTGCCGCGCGGCGCCCGCAACCTCGTCGAAGTCGATCGCGTTGGGAATCGTGACCAGCGGCCCGTTCACACGCCCGTCGGCCTCCAGCGCCTCGGTCAGCTCCGCGCCGACCGAAATCCGGATCGCTCGCTCGGAGACGAACTCGTAGCCGGCGGCAGTCGGCACCGTGTGGGCGCGCAGGCCCTGGATCAGGTTGAAGATCGGCACCGGCGAGCGCTTCCTGCGCTCGGGGCTCAGGTTCAGCCAGTCGATGCCCGAGAGGAAAAGGACGTCGGGCTCCACCTGCGCGAGGTCCTCTTCCGGGCTCACGATGTGGTCCTCGAGGCCGCGCCAGGGGTTGCTTTCGTCCCAGACCGAGTCCTCGGAGAAGCGGATCAGCGGGCGATGGCCGGCTGAGGCAAGCACGTGGTTGAAGTAGTGCCAGACCTTCAGATCCCCACCCGTGGTTCCCTTGAAGCTGCGGAAGAAAAGGACCGTCTTTGGAGCCATCTTCACAGCCCCTTTACGGCCCCGCCCTGTCCCTGAGCTGATCCAACCGCCTTCTGTGGGCGTCATCGAGCATCGAGGTGATTATCTTCGACGTCGACCGGCGGCGGCCGAGTTCGCTCAGAGGGGGCGCTCGAATGCCGATAGAGAGCCATGGGACAGCCTGAAAATGGGCTGAGGCGGAAGCGCATTTAGCCTTGCTTGGGGAAGGTCTAAATTGCTACCCTAGGAGCCCCTTTCGAGCCCGCGGACTTGAGCTCAGGAGGGAGGGGAGGCGGGAGGCACGGAGAGTTCTCTTCGACCTCTAAAACGGGAAATACTCGAAAGGCATCGAGTCTAGGTGAGCCGCACGAGCAGGGAAAGATACGTCCCCGCTGTTGCCGACAGGCCAATTGCGCGGGGAAAGTCACTCTTTCTCGGTGACGAGAAGCTCTACGTAAAGGGCGTCACCTACGGGACGTTCGGGGACCCCGACGGCAGCTCCGGCGGCTTCCCGGAGCCGCAGTCCGTCAGGCGTGACTTCGAGAGCATGGCGGCCAGCGGGGTCAACACCGTGCGCACCTACACCGTTCCACCGCGCTGGCTTCTCGACCTGGCCGCCGAGACGGGCCTGCACGTGATGGTCGGGCTGCCCTGGGAGGAGCACGTCACCTTCCTCGACGACCGCCACCGCAAGCGCTCGATCGAGCAACGGGTCCGAGAATGCGTGCGCAGCTGTGCCGGCCACCCCGCCGTGCTCTGTTACGCGATCGGCAACGAGATTCCGTCCTCGATCGTTCGCTGGCACGGGCGTCACCGCATCGAGCGCTTTCTGCACCGTCTCTACCGGGCGGCCAAGGACGAGGACCCGGGCGCGCTCGTCACCTACGTCAACTTCCCCAGCACCGAGTACCTCCAGCTTCCGTTCGTCGACCTGCTCTGCTTCAACGTCTTCCTCGAGTCGGGGCCCAGCTTCGAGGCCTACGTCGATCGCCTCCAGAACATCGCCGGCGACCGCCCGCTGATCGTCACCGAGACTGGGCTCGACAGCCGCAGCCATTCGACCGAGGCTCAGGCCCGGGCGCTCGACTGGCAGGTGCGAAGCGCCTTTGCCGCCGGTTGTGCCGGGGTCTGCGTGTTCTCCTGGACCGACGAGTGGCACCGTGGCGGTAGCGAGATCGAGGACTGGGACTTCGGCCTCGTCGACCGGTCGCGCGAGCCAAAGCCGGCGCTGGCGGCGGTGGAGCAGGCGTTCTCGGAGCTTCCGTTCCCCGACATCGTCTCCTGGCCGCGCGTGTCGGTTGTCGTATGCGCGTACAACAGCGAGAGAACGCTGCCCACCTGCCTCGACGGGCTCGAGCGACTGCACTATCCGGATTACGAGGTGATCGTCGTCAACGACGGCTCGACCGACTCGACCGACGACATCGTGCGCGGGTACGACTTCCGGCTGATCAGCACCGAGAACCGCGGCCTGGCCTGCGCCCGCAACTCCGGCCTGGCGGCGGCCACCGGCGAGATCGTCGCCTACATCGACGCGGATGCGCATCCCGACCCCCACTGGCTCTCCCACCTGGCGGTCACCTTCCTCAGGACCTCGCACGTCGGCGTCGGCGGGCCCAACATCCCGCCCGCCAGTCAGGGCCGCGTGGCCGAGTGTGTGGCGAACGCGCCCGGCGGACCGACCCACGTGCTGGTTTCCGATCGCGAGGCCGAGCACATCCCCGGCTGCAACATGGCCTTTCGCAAGGCCAGCCTGGAGGCGATAGAGGGCTTCGATCCCCAGTTCAGGATCGCCGGCGACGACGTCGACATCTGCTGGCGACTCCAGGATCAGGGCTGGACGGTCGGGTTCAGCGCCGGGTCGGTCGTCTGGCATGACCGGCGCAACAGCGTGCGCGGATACCTCAAGCAGCAGTACGAGTACGGCAAGGCAGAGGCTCTGCTCGAGCGCAAGTGGCCCGAGCGCTACAACCGCATGGGCCATCTCGCCTGGAGCGGCCGCGTCTACGGCAACGGGGGCGCCAGGGAGCTTTTCATGCGTCGCTGGAAGATCTACTACGGCCGCTGGGGCAGCGGCCTCTTCCAGTCGGTGTACACCCGCTCGCCGAGCGCGCTCGCAAGCCTGCCGGTTGTGCCGGAGTGGTACCTGATGCTGGCCGCGCTGGCCGTGCTGTCCGCGCTCGGTGCGCTCTGGACGCCGCTTCTGCTGGCGGTGCCGCTGCTCGTGATCGCCACCGGGGCCGTCGTCGTCGAATCCGCGCTGGGAGCAGCCCGAGCTTCATTTCCATACGCGCCCCGCTCGCGGATCGAGCGAATGCGCATGCGCGGCCTAACCGCGCTGCTGCACATACTTCAGCCGCTCTCGCGGCTGAGCGGACGTCTGCGTTACGGGCTGGCACCCTGGCGTCGGCGTGCGGGTTCCCCGGCCCTGCCGGTCCCCCGCACCAAGAGCATCTGGAGCGAGCATTGGCAGTCCGCCGACGAGCGGCTCAGCGCCATCGACCTGAATTTGCGCGAGGAGAGCTGCACCGTGCTCCACGGAAGCGATTACGACCGCTGGGACCTACAGGTCCGCGGCGGAATATTGGGAGTAGCACGCATGCGGATGGCCGTGGAGGAACACGGTTCGGGACGGCAGTTCGTCCGTCTTCGCACCTGGCCGAGATACTCCCGCATCGGGCTGGCGCTCATTGTCTCGTTCGCAGCGTTGTCCGCTTCGGCGGCACTGGCAGAGGCCTGGATCGCCTCCGTCATACTTGGACTGATCGCAGTCTTGGTCACCGTTTCGGCGGTGCGGGACTGCGCGACGGCGACAGGCGTGCTCGCACGCGTGCTCGACGGCAAGTCCGAAGACAGCGACATCGAGGTACGAGTAGCGCCGAAGGGACCCCTGCACACGACGCCGACCTTGGCCGGCGTGCCGGCAACGGCCGGACACCAGAGCGAGAACGGCAAAGCGCACGAGCCTGCGCCCTCAGCCCCGCTCGGTGACCTGCCCTCGGCGCCGCAGGTGATCCCTTTCTCCTCCAAGCATGACTGACGACAACTTCTCATCCCCGGACCCCTACAGCGGGGGTAGCTCGATAGACCCCTACGGCGGGTACAACCCCGAGAACGCCCCGAAGCGCAGGGCGGACGCCGAGGTCGACGCCGCCGAGGCCGCCCCGGCCAACCTCAACGTCGACAGGCGCAGCTGGCGCACCTGGCGAACCAAGGGCGCATGGGCCGGCTGGGCCTCGCTGCCGCGTGTCATGCGCTACCTGAAGCCGTACCGGAAGCTCTACGTCGTCGTCTTCATCCTCACGGTTCTCGGGTCCGTGGTGGCGCTGGCCGAGCCGTGGCCGCTGGCGATCATCATCGACAGCGTCCTCGCCGCCAAGAACCAACCGCCCGGGTTGGGCCTGACGCACATCTTCGGCGACCACCCCAGCCCGTATACGCTGCTCATCTTCGTCGTGCTCGCCGGCTTCCTGATCACGATCATCGGCAACGGCGTTCAGGTGATCGAGTCGTACGTCAGCGCCAAGCTGGAGCAGAACATGGTGCTGGACCTTCGCAGCGAGCTGTTCCAGCACGTGCAGAAGCTGTCGCTGAGCTTCCACGACGAGCGCTTCACGGGGCAACTGATGAGCATCATCAACCTCCAGGCCAGCGCTGTCGGAGGGTTGGTCATGGCCTTCCCGCCGATGGCGCAGAACCTCCTGACCTTGCTCGGGATGCTGACAATCGCGCTCCTGATCGACTGGCAGGTGACGCTGGTCGCGCTGATCGCGGTGCCCCTGATCTATTACGCCAGCGGCCTCTACGGCACCCGCATCGTGCCGCGCATCCGGCAGGTCATGGGCCTCGAGTGGCGGTCGCTCTCGATCGTCTTCGAGGCGATGCAGATGCTGCGCGTGATCGTCTCCTTCGGCCGCGAGAAGTACGAGCACCGGCGCTTCCGCGACCAGGCCCAGACTGCCGTCGACGCGCGCGTGAAGCTGACCGTGCGCCAGACGCTGTTCGCCCTCGGCGTCGCCGCCGCCACCGCGGCCGGCACCGCCCTCGTGCTCGGCTTCGGAGCCTGGCACGTGCTGCGCGGCGACATCACGCTTGGAGAGCTGATCGTGTTGATCTCCTACATCGCGGCGGTGTACCAGCCGCTCGAGATGATCGGCACGCAGATCGGGCACCTGCACCAGCAGTTCGTGTTCGTCAACGCCGCCATCGCGCTGCTCGACGACGCGCCGGAGGTGCAGGACTCACCCGACGCGATCGACATCGGCCGCGCCGAGGGCAGGCTCACGCTCCAAGACGTCAGCTTCGCCTACCACAACAGGGTCGACACGCTCAAGAACATCACGTTCGACATCCATGCCGGTGAACGAGTCGCGGTCGTGGGCCCAACGGGGGCCGGCAAGACCACGCTCGTGAACCTGCTGGTGCGCTTCTACGAGCCCAAGGAAGGGCGCATCATGCTCGACGGCGTCGATGTCAAGAACATCAGCCTCAAGTCGCTGCGCGACAACGTCGGCCTCGTGCTTCAGCAGCCGATGTTGTTCTCCGGCACGATCGCCGAGAACATCCGTTACGGCCGGCTCGACGCGACCATGGACGAGATCGTCTCCGCCTGCGAGAAGGCCAACGCTCACGACTTCATAATGGCTATGCCCGACGGCTACCAGACCTCGCTCGGCGAGGGCGGCATGCAGCTCTCGGGCGGAGAACGCCAGCGCCTCTGCGTGGCGCGCGCGTTCGTCAAGGACGCCCCGATCCTGATCCTCGACGAGCCCACGTCGTCGATCGACTCCAAGACCGAGAACGTGATCCTGGACGCGCTCGACGAGCTGATGGTCGGCCGCACCTCCTTCATGATCGCTCACCGGCTGTCGACGATTCACGACGCCGACCGCATCCTGGTCATCAACCACGGTGAGCTGGTCGAGCAGGGCACGCACGAAGAGCTGGTGGCGCGCGGCGGCCTCTTCGCACAGCTTTACGAGGCCCAGACCAGGCAGAAGGCGAGGCGCAAGGTGGGTGGCGAGGAGCCCACGCTGCAGCCGGAGATTCCCGCCGGAGTCGGCCCGCCCGAGCCCGCCGAGCCGCTGCCACCCACCCCGCTGGAACCGGCGCCGTCCGTGCCGGGGGAGGCGCCCGACGTGCGCGAGCGGGTTGCGGCGGCCGTCGCCGACGCCCATCGCCTGCGCCCGCCGCCCGCTCCCGTCAACGGCGAACCGGGCGCTCCCGGCAACGGCAAGAACGGCAGACGCGGGGTGCGCAAGAAGATCCATGCCCAAACCGTCGTGCACTGCGACGTCTGCGGGCGTACGCTGCTCAAGGGTGAGCTGGCCGAGGCATTCCTCGCGCCGCCCGACGGCAAGCGCAAGGAGCAGGGGCTGAACGACATGGCGGAGCTGGACGGCCCCTTCCTGACCGACTTCCGCCGAGTAGGGCAGACGGAGCGCAAGCTCGTATGCGAGCTGTGCTGGCCGCATGCCGAGGAGCAGGGATGGACGGCCCTCCCCGCGCTGGGGGGACCTACCTAAGTGGCATCCACATAGGAGCGCAGGCTTGAGACCGCGAGCCGGGAAGAAGATCGTCCTGCTCGGGATGATGACCAGGATTCCGGTGGCTGGTGTCGTCTGGCAGACCGTCCACTACCTGCTCGGCCTGCAGCGATTGGGCTACGAGGTCTATTACGTCGAGGCCCACGCCCGCACCCCATCGATGCTGATGGAGCGGGAGGAGGACGACAGCTCGGCCGAGGCCGCCGCCTTCATCGACCGCGTCATGCGCAGGTTCGACCTCGGCGATCGCTGGGCCTTCGTCGGCCTCCACCACGACGGGCGTTGCTACGGGCTCAGCGAGCAGAAGCTGAACGAGCTGTACCGCTCCGCGGCGCTGCTGATCAACCTCCACGGCGGCACCGAGCCGCGCCCCGAGCTGTACGCGACCGACCGGCTCGTCTACCTCGAGACGGACCCCGTCCAGCTCCAGGTCGAGCTGGAGCAGAACGTGCAGGCATCGATCGACTTCCTCGAGCCCCACTGCGCCTTCTTCACCTATGCCGAGAACTACGGCAGCCCCGACTGCGGCCTGCCGATCCAGCACCGCTTCACGCTGCATCCGACGCGGCAGCCGGTGGTGATGGACCTCTGGCGCGACCACCGGGCGGGCAGCCAGGAGCGCTTTACGACGATCGGCAACTGGCGCCAGCCCTGGCGCGACGTGACCTTCCGTGGCGAGGTCTACAGCTGGAGCAAGCACCACGAGTTCCTCAAGTTCATAGACCTTCCGCAGCGCACGGGGCAGGCGTTCGAGCTGGCGCTCTCGAGCTACGAGGAGGAGGACAGGCAGATGCTCGAGGAAAAGGGCTGGTCGGTCGTGCACGCGCTCGACTTCTCGACCGACACCGATGCCTACCGCGACTACATCG
>JBBQNR010000004.1:0-90844 GCA_038330145.1 Solirubrobacterales bacterium | reverse complement strand
TCACCAAGCGGATTCAAGAGCTGGGGGATTGGAGAGGAGAGACCCTCGCTCATGTCCGTCAGCTCATCCACGATGCCGACCCCGACATCCAGGAGGAGTGGAAATGGGAGAAGCCAAAATCCGGCGGGACCCCCGTCTGGTCCAATGACGGCGGCGTCTGCACAGGGGAGTCGTACAAGCAGGTCGTGAAGCTCACCTTCTTTCGCGGAGCTTCCATCAAAGATCCGAAGAAGCTCTTCAATTCCAGCCTGGAAGGGAACACGCGGCGAGCGATCGACCTCCGCGAAGGGGAGAAGATCAACGAAGCTGCCTTCAAGCAACTCATCCGCGCCGCGGTGGCGGCAAACTCCGCAGCGCTCGCTCAACGGGCAGCCAAGAAGAAGTAAGTCCCCCCGCCCCCGCTATTTCAGAAGGCTAAGCTCGTCCAGCGGCCAGGAGCACCAGGTTGGTCAGCCGCACCGCGCCGTCATCCGCGGCCGCCTCCCGCATGGCCTCGGTGATGGCGCCCCAGGTCTCGTCCTGAACCAGCTTCGGGTGCGGAGCGATCATCGCGGTGATCGGCGGGGCGATCTCTCTTATGAAGGTGGTGAACTCCTCCGGGGACTGCCACTCCAGAGCCACCTCAGCCTCCTCGACCTCGACGTCGGAGAAGCCGCCCGCTTCGAGCAGGCCGCCCAGGGCCTCGTGCGTCGGTCGCGAGAGCGGACCGGGCGTTCCCGGCGGCGGCGGCGGGACTTGGAGGCGCTGCATCGCCGTCTGCATGGGAATCGCGAGCATCGGCACGCGGTCCGGCGGTCCCCAGGAACTGATTGCCATCCGCGCGCCAGGCTTGAGGAACTTGTGGACGCTGGCCGCGGCTCCTTCTCCGTCAGGTTCGAAGATGATCCCCCAACGTGAGAGTGCTGCGTCGAAGCTTGCCTCTGGAAAGTCCAGAGACGCGGCATCCGACTCGACGAACTCGATGTTTTCCAACCCGGCCGCAGCGGCGCGCTCGCGGCCGAACGCGATCATCTCGGCCGAAATGTCGGTGGCCACCACGCTGCCCTCGGCTCCCGCCCTTCTGGCCGCAGTTAGCGAGGGCTCGCCATAGCCGGCCGCCAAATCCAACACCCGGCTGCCCTGCTCGACGCCGGCCAGTTCGACCAGGCGTTCGCTGATTCCGCTCGCCCCTGCGTCGATCAGCTCCGACCATTTGCGCCAGCCGGTCGCGGCGCTGTTCCACTGCTTCCGCTGTCCGTCTCGGAACTCGACAGCATCAAGTGTCTTCCTCTCCATTGCTCGCCCCCTAGCTCGGTTGTCCGCGGCAGTCGCAAGTTAATGGATCTCTGGCGCAGGTGAAGACCGTATCCACTTATCCGACCGGGTTCCGATTACACGCCTTCCTCGACCTCGATCCGCCCGGACTTGGCGGCAGCTACAAGGGGGGGCCGTTGTTTCCCTGTTTCGGCCCCGTGGTGGTTGCTGTGGGATGCTTCCCGTCCGGCACTTCTCGAGGGAGGCGAAGATGGTGAATCAAACAGGCGAAACCGTCCTGGTAACTGGCGGCTCAGGCTTTCTCGGCGGCTGGTGCATCATCGGCCTGCTCAACCGGGGCTATCGCGTTCGCACGACCGTACGCGACATCGCGCGCGAGCATCAGGTGCGCGCATCGCTCTCCGCTGAAGTCGAGGCCGGCGATCGGCTGACTTTCTTCGAGGCCGACCTGCAGGACGACGGTGGCTGGAGCGAGGCGGTCGCGGGCTGCGACTACGTGCTGCACGTCGCCTCCCCGTTCCCCCCCAAACAGCCGGACAATCCCGACGATCTGATCGTGCCGGCGCGCGAAGGAACCCTGCGCGTGCTGCGCGCGAGTCTTGACGCCGGCGTGAAGCGGATCGTCGTGACATCGTCGGTCGCCGCCATCCGAAACAGCGGTAAGGCCGACTCGGAGATCCGCACCGAGGACGACTGGACCGACGCTTCGGACGAAAGCCTCACTCCCTATGCCCGCTCGAAGACCCTGGCCGAGCAGGCTGCCTGGAAGTTCATGCAGGACGCGGGCGCGACGGACCGGCTCGCCGTTGTCAATCCGGGAGCGATAATCGGCCCCGCGCTCAGCGACGATCACTCGTACTCGTTGGAGTTGGTCGAGCGACTGCTGGGCGGCATGCCCGGAACGCCGCGGCTCGGCTTCAGCATCGTCGACGTGCGCGACGTGGCTGACCTCGAGATCGCTGCGATGACCGCACCCGGTGCCGGCGGCGAGCGTTTCATCGCCGCGGGTCAGTTCCTTTGGATGTCGGACGCTGCGGCGATCCTGCGCGAACGGCTGGGCGATGCCGCGGCCAAGGTTCCGCGCCGCAGCGTTCCGAACTTCGTCGTGCGCGCCATGGCCCGCTTCGATCCGGGCCTGCGCAGCGTGACCGGCGATCTGGGCCGGCGCACCGACTACTCGATCGAGAAGGCAAAGCGAATGTTGGGTTGGACGCCGCGCCCTGTCGAGCAGACGGTCGTCGACTGCGCGCGGAGCCTGATCGAGCAGCGCCCGGCCACAGCCGCAAGGACGTAGCGGCAGGACCGGTCCCGAGCGCCGGGGTTGGATCGGCGCGTACCGAACTTAGTCCGGCGGGATGTTCTGGTTGAGCCTGAAGACGTTGCCGGGGTCCCAGCGACGCTTCAGCACCTTGAGCCGATCGTACTTCTCCGCCCCGTAGGCCTCTCGGACGCGCTGCTCTCCCTCGTCCATCAGGAAGTTGACGTACACACCGGTGTGGTGGGGCTCGAGGGCTGACCAGAAGCCCCGTACCCAGTCTCGCTCCTGCTCGAAGCCCTCCGCGGTGTCGGTCATGCCGGTGATGTTGAACGTGTGGCCGTCGTGGCGGCCGCTGAAGGCGGTGTCGGCCTCGCCCACCCGTGTCACAGCCCCTCCCATCTGCCAGATCGGGAAGGCAGTCCGCGGGGAGCGGATGCGGAGCGAGTGGTCGACCGCGATGTCGATGACGTCGTCGCTGAGCTCAGCCACGTCGCAGGAGCGCATGTAGTACCACCAGCCGGGCCGAAACGACGGGTCGAAACTCGCCTGATGGTCAAGGAAGGGCTTCGGCTGGCATGCGTCGAGGACCGGCGTGCCGAACTGCCTCAGCGGTCGCACGACCTCCTCCGCCTCATCGACGGCTCCCGCGTGGCAGCACGTGACCGCCACGACGAGCTTGCCCTGAAGCTCCGTGGGAATGAAGGGCAGCGCCGGAGCCTTCCGGAGAACCACGATCGTCATCAGCTCGTCCGGCGCCTCGGCGATCCAGTCGCGGTAGAAGCGCAGCACCTTCGGCGCCTCCTCCATCGGCCAGAAGATCGGGCCGGCAAGGACGATCGGGCCGACCGGGTGGAGGCGGAACTCGAACTCCGTCACGATCCCGAAGTTGCCGCCGCCGCCGCGCACGCCCCAGAAGAGATCGGCGTTCTCGGTCTCACTCGCCTTCACGAGCTCACCGTCGGCCGTGACGAGGTCCACGGAGAGAAGCTGATCGATCGTGAGCCCGTACTTGCGCTGAAGCCAGCCGATGCCACCACCGAGAGTCAGGCCGGAGAGCCCGGTGTGCGTGACGATGCCGGCGGGAGCGGCCAATCCGAAGGCCTGAGTCTCGCGGTCAAGGTCGCCGAGCAGCACACCGGCCTGAGCCCTCACCGTCCGCGCTTCAGGATCGACGCGGATGCCCTTCATGAGCCCGAGGTCGATCACGATGCCGCCGTCGCAGATGGACATGCCGGGGAAGCTGTGGCCGCCGCCACGTACAGCGATCGCGAGCCCGGTTTGTCTCGCAAACCTCAATGCTGCGATCACGTCGGCCACGCCGGCGCAGCGCGCGATCAGGGCGGGGGACCGCTGGATCGACCCGTTCCAGATCTTGCGGTGCTCGTCGTAGGTTGGATTCGTCGGCCGAACGAGCTGTCCGCGGAAGGAGCGTTCGAGCTCGGCCAGCGCCGCCTCGTCGACCTTCACCTCGGAGGCGGTGGTGCTCATGCGTTCTTCGAGACGCCGGCGTCTGCGGGTTCGATCACCCGGCTAATGTAGTGCCGCTGGGGCGGGTGGTCAACGTGCCGACGAGGAGCCGGCGGCGCTACGCGAGCTCGTCGAGCGCGCGCCCGAAGCCCTCTATAGGCTCAACGTGTGACAGTGCCGCACGTTTTCGATTCATGGCAGGTCGAGCTTCACGGCCATCGCGTCACCTACCGCATTGTCGGGAGTGGCCCGCCCGTGGTCCTGATCCACGGCATGGTGAACTCGTCGCGGCACTGGGAGTCCGTGGCGCTGCGCTTGGCCGACGCCTACACGGTGGTCGCCCCCGACCTGATCGGGCACGGTGACTCCGCCACCCCCCGCGGCGACTACTCGCTGGGCGCGCACGCCGCCAGTATCCGCGACCTGCTTGCCGCGATCGGGATCGAGAGCGCGACCATCGTTGGCCACTCGCTCGGCGGCGGCGTGGCGATGCAGTTCTTCTACCAGTTCCCCCAGCGCACCGAGCGCCTGGTGCTCATCTCCAGCGGCGGACTCGGCGACGAGGTGAGCCCATTGCTGCGCGGTGCGGCACTGCCCGGCGCAGCCGCACTGCTCACGCTGGCCACTCGGCCGCGCGTGCTCGCGGCGCTGCTTGGCGTCAGCGACCGGCTGCGGGAGCGCGGCTCGGGCAAGAGCGTTTACCTGCGGGCCATAGTGCGCGCGCTCCAGCCGCTCGAGCGGCCCGGTGCGAGAAAGGCCTTCCTCCAGACGCTGCGCTCGGTGATCGACGTCCGCGGGCAGCGGGTCAGCGCGCGGGATCGCCTCTATCTACTGAGCGAAATGCCCACCATGGTCGTGTGGGGAGCCCGAGACAACACGATCCCGCTCTCGCACGGGCGACAGACACACGAAGCGGTGCCGGGCAGCCGTTTCGAGATCCTGCCGCGCGCCGCCCACTTCCCCAACCTGGAAGATCCCGAGGGGCTCGCCAACGTTCTGCGCGACTTCCTCGAGACCACACAGCCGGCGCGGATCGACGACGATTCCTGGGGCGGCTTGATCGCCGACCGCTCGCCCCGAAGCCGCCGGGCGCCGGATGCGCTCATCGGTTAGTGGGCCTTCTCGGAACGTTCGCCAGGTGAAACGTTTTGAGAAGGGCCACTAGGCAGTGACGCCGGACGCCATCGACCCGCGCATGGCCGCCGGACTGCCCGCGCAGCTCGCCCTCCGCGCGGCGCTGCTCGCGGACGGCGCCGAGCCGCTGGGCTGGAAGGTGGGCTTCAACCTGCCCGCGGTTCAGCGGGCGTTCGGGATCGCGGAGCCGATCTCCGGCTTCCTGACGACGGCCACGCTCGTTCCCGCCGGCGAATCCCACTCCCTTGCCGGCGCCGGCCGGCCGATGGCCGAGCCGGAGCTTGCGATCCACATCGGCGCGCAGTTGGCGCCCGATTGCGACCGCTCCGCGGCCGAGGGCGGCATCGCTGCGCTCGGCCCCGCGATCGAGGTCGCCGACGTCGACCCGTCGCTCACCGACCTCGAGCAGATCGTGGCGACGAACGTCTTCCACCGCGCCGTCCTGTTCGGCGAGCCTGTGGCCGGCGTGCCGCTCGAGGGTGTGGTCGCGCGCGTGGCCTTCAACGGAGAGCCCTTCGGCGAGGCGGATCCGCTCGAGGCCACCCTCGACCCGGTGGGTATCGTCCGCCTCATTGCTCGCACGATCGGCGCCGGCGGCGAGCGCCTGCGACCTGGCGACGCGATCATCGCCGGGTCGCTCGTCCCACCACCGGTGGTCTCGCCCGGAGACGAGCTGGCACTCGACCTCGGTCAGCTGGGATCGCTGTCGCTCGTTTTCGAGTAGCGATGTTTCCCGGCCCGCAGCCGATCTAACGGAACCTGCCTGGGAACTGCTCGATTATCCGCCGCGAGTGCGTGTCCTCCAGTCGACTGTCATCCGATCGGATCTTCTTCTGGTCTTGACGGGATCTTTATGCCGGTCCCGCTAGGGCGCTGTTAGGTTCGCCACGAAATTCAAGTGCCGTCTGGGGGGCCTTGCCATAAGCCGCAGCTCGAGCAAGTCATTGGGAATCGACGCTTTTGGCAACCGAGGTGTGTTCACGTCGGAGGACCGCGTCGTGGGGGCCGCACTCCCGGCCCTGCTTGCCCTCGTTTTCATGGTCGTACTTGCGGTGATAGTGCGCGGCGGACCCTTGCTCTCGCACGAAGGCGTGTTGTCGCTAGCTCATCCGCCTTTAGCGCCAGGCGCAACACAACCGGCCGAACCTTCGATAGCGGGCGCACCCGTGGGTGGCGAGATCAAGCGACGTGTGCGACATGCGCAAGCGAGCCTGCCGCTCTCATTCATCCAGAACAAAGGCCAGGTCGACAGGCGCGTCTCCTACTACGCAGAGGGCTCAGGGCATGCGTTCTATTTCACGCCAGACAAGGCCGTACTCGCATTGACCAAGGGGAAGCGAGGCGTCGCTCTCGAACTGGCCCCACTGAACGCAGGGGCGCCTAGATTGGAGGCAACCCACCGGGCGCAGGGCAAGGTCAACTACCTCACCGGCTCCGAGCGGCACACGAATCTTGCCACCTACCGCGAGCTCGCATACCGCGACCTATGGCCAGGAATCGATCTCGTCTTTCGCGGCCGCGGCGGCATCCTCAAGTACGAGCTTCACGTTGCACCGGGCGCCGACCCGAGCAAGATTCAGCTCGCCTACCGCGGCGCCGACGGCCTCGCGATCGGGGCGGCGGGGAATCTGCTCGTCCAGACGCCGATCGGAACGCTCCGGGACGCTCGCCCCGTGAGCTACCAGCGCGTCGGCGGAAGGCGCGTCGGCGTCGACAGCCGCTACGCGCTCGCGGGCGGCACCTCGTATGGCTTCGCGCTCGGGTCCACCTATGACTCACGCCGACCGCTGGTGATCGACCCAGGCCTCGTGTATTCGACCCACCTAGGCGGTAGTGACTACGAGGCGGGGAGTGCGATCGCGGTCGATGCGGGCGGCAACGCCTATGTGACCGGAAGCTCCTCCCCGGGCTTCCCCACCACGGCGGGCGCGTTCGACACAACCTACAACGGGCTCGGCGACGCCTTCGTCACAAAGGTGAACGCCGCCGGATCGGCCATCTCCTACTCCACCTACCTCGGCGGGACTAGTAGCGAGGCCGCCAAGAGCATCGCCGTCGACGGGAGCGGCCGAGCCTACGTAACCGGCCTCACCTGCTCCTCGGACTTCCCGACCACCAGCGGCGCCTTTCAAACCAGCTCGAACGGCTGCAACACGTTCGTCACGAAGCTGAACGCGACCGGCTCGGACCTTTCCTACTCCACCTACTTGGGAACTAGCGGCCAGGGGAACGGGATCGCCGTCGATGGGAACGGAAACGCGTACGTGACGGGCTATAGCTGCTGTGACTTCCCGACCACCAGCGGAGCGTTCGCCACTAGCTCGAACGGCAATATCGATGCCTTCGTATCCAAGCTCAACTCGTCGGGCTCTGCTCTTGTCTTTTCGACTTTCCTTGGCGGAGGGGGAGACGATCTCGGCTACGGCATAGCGGTGGATCAGGGAGGCAGGGCTTACTTGACTGGTTACACAGGGTCTTCGGACTTCCCCACCACCGCTGGGGCGTTCGACACGGCCTTCCACGGAGCCTCTTCGGATGCCTTCGCCGCCAAGCTGAACGCGGCCGGCTCCGCGCTTTCCTATTCCGCCTACCTGGGCGGAAGCTCGGACGATCAGGGTTTCGACATTGCTGTCGACAACGGCGGCGCCGCGTATCTGACTGGACAGACGTCGTCCTCGGACTTCCCGACCACGGCTGGGGCGTTCGACACGGCTATCGATGGCAACTTGGACGCTTTCGTCACGAAGATCAACCCAGCCGGCTCGGCCCTCGCCTACTCGACCTTTCTCGGCGGAGACTCGTCCGACTATGGCACGGCAATCTCGGTCGAGGGGAACGGTAGCTCGTACGTGACCGGCGCAACAAGCGGCCCGAACTACTCGGTGGACTTTCCTACCACGGAGGGAGCGTTCGATCGGACCTTCAACGGCGGCAGCAACTTTTTTGGTGGCGGTCAGGATGCTTTCGTCTCGAAGTTCAACGCCACGGGCTCCGCGCTCGCATACTCCACCTATTTGGGCTCAAGCGGCGACGACAGAGGCTACGGAATCGACATCGACGGAGGCGGACACGCATACGTCACAGGTTGGGTACGCGAGGCGGAGTTCCCGAACACCGCGGGCGCGTTCGACAGGACCTACAACGGTGGCGTTCTGGACGGCTTCGTCACGAAGCTCGACCCGGGTGACACGACAACCGGCAGGATCCTGGTCCTCCTCGATGCCCAGCCTGACAGCGAGCAGAACTTCGACTTCACGACAGGCGGCGGGCTGTCGCCCGGGAGCTTCGTACTCGACGACGACGCCGATCCCGCGCTTTCCCACAGCGAGTCGTTCGACAATGTCGCTCCCGGCAGCTACTCAGTCTCTGCGTCGCCCGCGCCGCAGGGCTGGAATCTCTCCAGCGCCACATGCAGCGACGGCAGTCCGGTGGCGAACATCGACGTGGGCGCCGGCGAGACGGTCGTCTGCACGTTCGAATACGGACGGCCGGCGACCGGCAGCAAGATCGTCTTTTCCAGTGCTCGCGACGACCCGCGCCGGACCAAATGTGGCCTGTCCTGCAACCGCGAGATCTACATCATGGATCCCGACGGCAGCAACCAGACGCGGCTGACATTCGACCTGGCGAGGGACGACGGGCCCGTCATCTCTCCGGACGGCAGCAAGATCGCGTTCTGGAGCGAGCGCGACGGGGACGGCGAGATCTACACGATGCCCATCGGCGGTGGCGCGCCGACGCAGTTGACCCACAACGACACCGGGGACACTGACGTGACGTGGTCGCCGGACGGTACGCGAATCGCGTTCCGCGCCGATCGCGACCCGAATACACGCGGCGCGGGAGAGATCTACGTCATGAACGCGGATGGCAGCGGACAGACGCGGCTTACGTTCCGCCCGGGGGTCACGGACGAGAGCCCTGCCTGGTCCCCTGACGGCACGAGGCTCATGTTCACGGTCGACCCGACGGGCGAACGCAACGCGCGCCTGTACACGATGAGGCCGAACGGCAGCGACCAGAAGCAGTTGAGAGGTGACTCGAACAACAACATCACTTCAGCGTGGTCGCCCGACGGTTCAGAAGTGGCCTTCGTTCGGGCTATCGAGAGAGGGAAGTGGCCGGTCTACAGGGCCAGCGTTACCAGCAGGGACCCGATGCGGGTGGGAAAGCCGACACGATTGGTCACGTCGCGCAACACCGCCCAGTTCAACCCCGCCTGGTCGCCGGACGGATCGAAGGTCGCCTACTACGAATACGGCTCGAGAGCCGACGTCTGGGTCGTCACCGTGGGCAAGTCGAAGGAGCCCAAGCGGCTCACGTCCACGGCCGGGTTCGACGGCCATCCGCACTGGGGCCAGGTCAGTGCAGCGGGCACGACGGGCAGTCTCGAGGTCAAGAAGAAGCTGCTTCCGTCGAGCGACCCTGGCCTGTTCGACCTGCGGATCAACGGCGTCATCGAAAGAGCGGAGGCCACCGATGGGTCCACGACCGGAAGCCAAACCGTTTCCACCGGTAGCTACCGCATCGACGAGGTCAGCTCACTGGCAAGTCCATCCACCCTGGCTGACTATGACACGGCGATCGAGTGCAAGGACCAGAACGGCGCTGGCCAGACGACCCAGGGCACGGAGCGCTACGCCACCGTCCTTCCAGGGGCGAACGTTGTATGCACCGTGACCAACACTCGAAAGAACGTGACGACCGGTGCGCTCGAGATCAGGAAGATCCTCTCGCCGGTCGACGATCCCGGCCGCTTCGACCTTCAGCTCGACGACACCTCGCTGACGCCCGACGCTGGAGACGGCGATACCACCGGCGAACAGAGCGTCTCCGTCGGTATGCACTCGGTCGGCGAGATTGGCTCCGAGAACCTCGGCACTGACCTCGACGACTACACCTCGGTAATCGAGTGCAGGGACCAGGATGGGTCGGGTCAGATCGTGGCGGGCCCGAGTCAGTCCAGCCAACTCCACGTTTCCGTGCTGGCAGGTGCTGACGTTGTCTGCACCGCCACCAACACGCGGAAGCCAGGTGCGGGCGAACTCGAGGTGACGAAGAGCATCCTGCCCGCGGGCGATCCGGGGCGGTTCGACCTCGAGATCGACGACGCGACCAAGAAGAACGACGCCGGCGACGGGGACACCACGGGCGCGGTGACGGTGTCGGCCGGACCGCACACCGTGAGAGAGCTGTCGGGTATCGCGACCGAGCTCTCCGACTACACGAGCGCAACCAGCTGCCGCGACGACGAAACCGGCGCGGTCATTGCAAGCGGTAGCGACGTTACCGGCCTGACGGTCAACGACAAGCAGAACGTCACCTGCACGATCACCAACACGCGCGAGCAGACGCCCCAGCCTTCCACCGGCAACCTCTATGACGTCGAGGGCGGCATCGACTGCTCCGGTGACGACGGCAGGTCGAGCCGGCCGCTGCGCGGGACGGTCACCGCCACTCCGTCGGGCAACACGCTCACGATCCAGGTCGACTACCAGGGCGGCGATCCGGACACCACCTTCTCGATCGAGCTTTTCGAAGCCGGATCCGCGTGTAGTCCCGACAACAACGGCAATACGGGCGTCACCTTGACTTCCGACTCGAGCGGCGGCGGGACCGCCACATTCAGCATCCCGTATCCCTTCTTGACATACACGGGGGACTCGCTCGGAGATGGCTCGGGAAGCGACGCCTTCGTGCTCGTGCTCGACAACACGCTCAGCGTCGGTGCGGGGGATCGGGCGAGCACACGGGAGATTCCGATTGGCAACACGGGCACGCTCGAGGTCAAGAAGGAGCTTTCGCCGGCGACCGATCCGGGCCGTTTCGACCTGACCATCGACGGTCTCACCCAGCGCGCCAACGCCACAGACGGCGACTCGACCGGCAAGAAGACCGTTTCGGTTGGCACGCACATTGTCGGCGAGGTGGGCTCGCTCGCCACCGCCACCGATCTGAGCAAGTACGCCACGACGATCGAGTGCGCGGATCGGGATGGTGACGGCGAGACCGTGGCAAGTTTGACCGGCGCTGGCCCGCTCTACGTTCCGGTAGCGGCCGGCACTGACGTCGTCTGCACGATCACGAACAGCCGCCACGTGGAGCTCGATCCCATCACCACCGACTTCAACGGCCCGGTGAGCATCGACTATCACGAGCCGAGCAACGACGTCGCCGTCTCGGTCAACTATCCAAGCGGCGAGCCGCACAACTTCGAGCTCATCGACAGCGACGGCTCACACCAGCAGCTTTCGACGGTGCACGGCTTCGACGACGAGGTGAAGGTCGCGACGGTGCGCTCGAGCTCGTGCCAGGGCGGCTTCACCCCGGGTGAGGTCTTCAGCGGCACCGGAGCTCCTGGGGTCGTTGCGCGCATCTCTCCGGATGGCTCGACCGTCGAAAACCCGTGGGTGACGCTCCCGGGCGAGACAGGGCTCGTGCGCGGCAGCCTCTTCCAGGATCGATACTGCGCCTTCGGCGGGGACCTGATCGTGGTCACGACCTCCGGCGGGGTGTGGCGGGTCACCGCCAGCGGTGTCGCCACCGAGGTCGCGCAGCTCGGCACCCATCTCGAAGGCCTGACTACCGTGCCCGACGATGTTGCTTACGGACCTTGGGCCGGCACGATGCTGATCGGCGCCGAGAGCCAGAACAGGATCTACTCGGTCGCGCCGGACGGGACGACCGTGCCATATGAGCTCGGGATTCCGCCTGAGGACATCGACATCGTGCCGCCCGAGGAGAACTTCTTCGGCGTCAGCTTCGCCGAGAGCAAGATCGTCGGCGCACCGGCGACGCAGTTCGAGGACAAGGTCGGCGACATCGTTATCGCGCAGGAAAGTCCCGGCATTCTCTGGGACGTCCAGTGGCAATCCGATCCGCAAGAGTTCTCCACCACGCCGATCGCCCAGGTGCCCCAATGGGAGCACGTGACGTTCGCTCCAGCGGGCATCTGCGAGATACCTCCCACCAACTCTGGTACGCCGATCGCCTGCGATGGCAAGGCCACGACCGACGAGGACGTGCCCGTTGGGATCACGCTCGTCGCGTCGGACCGCGAGCAAGGTCCGTTGACATACTCCATCGTCGACCCGCCGGCGCACGGGAGCCTTGGCCCGATCACCGGCAACACCGTCACGTACACGCCGGCCCATGACTACGCCGGTCCCGACTCCTTCATGTTCAAGGCAAACGACGGCAGCTCCGATTCGAACGTCGCTCAGGTGTCGATCGCGGTCAATCCGATCGACGACGGCACGATCGTGGTCGAGAAGGCTGCTACGCCGGACGATCCCCAGGACTTCTCTTTCACGACCGCCGGCCTCACACCAGCGAGCTTCGAGCTCGATGATGATGGCGACACCGGGAACGCGCTTTCCAACCGCCGCACGTTCGCGGACGTGCCAGCCGGAGTGGGCTACTCGGTAGCGGAGAGCATTCCGAGCGGCTGGGACCAGACCGGCGCAACGTGCGACAACGGTAGCTCGCCCGACAACATCGACCTGAGCGCCGACGAGACAGTCACGTGCACGTTCGAGAATCGCAAACGCGGCAGGATCGTCGTCGTCGAGGACTCGCAGCCCGACGATGGCCAGGCCTTCTCGTTCAATGCGGGAGGCGGCCTCGTGCCGGCCAGCTTCCAGCTCGATGACGACGGCGACGACGGGAACGGCCTCTCCAATACGCAGACCTTCGACGACCTGATGCCGCAAAGCGGCTACAGCATCGCCGAGGCCGCGGTTCCCAGCGGCTGGGACCTCGCCAGCGCCACCTGCAGCGACGGCAACCCGGTCACGAACATCAACCTCGCGGCCGGCGAGACCGTCACCTGCACCTTCGTCAACAAGAAGCGCGGCACGGTGATTATCAAGAAGGACGCCTATCCCAACGAGACGACCGACTTCTCGTTCACGACCACAGGCGGGCTTTCGCCATCCAGCTTCCAGCTCGACGACGACGGCGGCCAGGACGCCACGCTCTCCGACACTCGAACCTTCACGAACGTGATCGCCAAGAGCGGCTACACCGTCACCGAAGCGCCCAATATCGACTTTGCGGTCGGCGTCGCCTGTGACGACGGGGCCTCCGCGTCGCCAAGCGCAGGCAACATCCCCAACCGCGGCGCCACCATCAACCTGGACCCGGGGGAGACGGTCACCTGCACCTTCGCCAACACCGGCGTCTATCCACGTCCCGCCGGGGGCGCCACAGTGGTTGTGCCGCTGGTTCCGTCCTTCAGGCAGTGCACGGCGCCCAACAGCAACCATGTCGCACCGCTCAACAGGCCCTCCTGCACCGCGCCGCAGCTGGAGTCAGGCTCGCTCACGACCTCGGCCGTCGGCAGGGGGAGTGGGTTGGTGCGCCTCGACGTGTTGGCCGGAAACCCCGCCACGCCGGCCAACGAGGCCAACGTCAAGATCTCCGTCGACCTCAGCGACGTGTTACGCAGAAGCGACGGCGGTGACTACACCGGCAAGGTGATCCTGGTGACCACGCTCCGCGTGAGCGACCGCTCCAACCTGCCGGTCAACGAGGGCTCGGCCACAGTCCTCGACACCGCGTTCTCGGCGCCCGTGGACTGTGCTGCTACGCCGGAAACGAATATCGGCGGCAAGTGTTCCCTGGCAACGACCGCGAACGCGCTCTCCCCTGGCTTCGTGCGCGAGCAACACCGCTCCATCTGGGCCATACGAGACCTGGCGATAAAGGACGCGGGCCCGGACGGCTCTGTCATACCCCCGACGGGCTCCTGCCCGTACATGTGCGGCTCAGGTGACGAGTCCGTGTTCGCGGTTCCGGGCGTCTTGACCCCCTGAGCGACTAGCGTCAGGCTGAGGCCCGTTCCGAGGGCAGCGGCCGTGGCGTAGACTCGCGCGCGTGTTCCGCGGCGCCGTGGGTGAGTGCGACTGATCGCCGTCAGCGTCGGCGCTGCGCTGGTCGTGGCGCTGGTCGGCTCGCAGCTCCTGCTTCCCGGCTACCTCGAGAACAGGATCGAGGACAGGCTGACGGCCGAGGGCGGCACAGCCGACGTATCGCTCGAAGCGCTGCCGGCGCTGCGCCTGCTGGCGCACGACGGCGACAGGATCGCGATCGAGGGCCGCGACCTGCGCATGGACCTGCGGCTGTCGGACCTGCGCGCCCGGACGCTGAAGGACCTGGACGGATTCGACGAGGCCGAGTTGCGATTGCACGATCTGGTGGCGGGACCCTTCCGGCTTCAGACCTTCAACCTCGTGCGAGCGGAGGACGCCGACAGCTACCGTCTCTCGATGATCGGCAGTACCTCGGCGGGCGCGCTCGTGGCCTACGCCTCCGCCCAGCTACCCGGGCTGCTTGCGCCACTGGTGAGCGGCGCCGCCGCTGCTCTCCAGGGCCGCGGCCAGATCCCCGTCGACCTGACGGCCAACCTTGCAAGCGACGACGGGCGGGCGCGAGTCGTCGGCGCCAGTGCAACCGTCGCCGGCCTCCAGGTCGGGCCGCTGGTGGAGCTGCTGACCGGCGCGGTCGTCTCGCAGCTCTAGGTGCCCTCCTCGCGCGCGAGCAGGCCGGCCGCTAGCGCGGCAGCGTCGGTGCGACGATCCGGTAGGCCTTGAGGCCGAGGCTGAGGCGCTCGCGGTCCTCGCTGATCATCGGGTCCAGCTCCGTCAGCTCCCTCACCCGCTGCAGGCGGTAGGCAACTGTGTGCCGGTGCGCGTAGATCGCGCGCGCGGTCGCGTTCATGTTGCAGTCGTTGGCGAGATAGGACTCGAGCGTCGCGAGCAGATCGCTGTGGTACTGGTCGTCGTAGCGAACGACCGGTGCGACGGTGTCCTCGTAGAAGCTGCGCACCTCCTCGGGGTGCGATGCAAGGGCCCGGAACAGCAGCCTGTAGACGCCGGTTCCCATGCCGCCGTTGAGCTGCTCCGCCATGCGCTCGTCGCGCGAGACGACCTCGAGCACCAGCTCCGACTCCTGGACCGCGCGCTTCAGCTCTGCCGGATCGGCGAAGAACGACGACACCCCGGTCGGTCCGTAGGACCGCAGCCGGGCCGCGACCTTGACGGCCAGCTCCACCGTCTGCTCCGGCGCCTCGTCGCCGCCGCGCGCGGGCAGCACCGCATAGATGCGGCCGTCGACCAGCTCCGCAATCGCCCCCGGGCAGTCACCCACGATCAGCGCGATCGCCTGGCGCGGGCGGTTGCTGCCCACCTCGCAGGCGATCACGACCGCGCCCCTGCCGAGGTCGCAGCCGAGCCTTGCAGCCCTGCGCACGACCTCACGGCCGTCGACGTCGCTGCGCCGCAGCTCCTCGATCAGCCCGGCCCCCAGGCGAGTCGCCTCGTGCTCGCGCGCCTCCTCGAGTGCGAGCGCCGTCACGGTGGCGAGCGCGGCCAGGTGCAGCAACTCCGCGGCGCCGGTGGCGGGCAGCGACTCTCCGGGCAGCATCTCCACCGTCCCGATCTCCTCGCCACCCGACGTGACCGGAACGGTGACGTCGGCTTCGGCAGGCATTCCGCCCTCGGGGACATGGCCCACCGGCCGCGTCACCGCCACGCCGCGACCCGGCAGCAGGATCGCCACCGGGCGGCCGACGTTGGCGGCCGCGATGTCGCAGACTCGTTCGATGCCGGCGCCGGAGAGCGCGGCGTCCACCATCTCCTGGTGGACCCCGCGCAGCCCCGCGGCCGGCACCGGACCGCCGCCTAGAGAATCGGCAGGTAGCGGTTCAGCTCCCAAGGAGTCACCTCGACGCGGTACTCCTCCCACTCAGCCCGCTTGAGGTCGATGTAGCGCGTGAACACGTGCTCGCCGAGCGCCTTCAACACCAGCTCGGAGCCGGCAAGCTCCTCGATCGCCTCGCCGAGCGTCTCGGGAAGCTGCTCGATCCCGAGCCTGCCGCGCTCGTCGGCGGTCAGGTCGTAGAGGTTGGTCTCCATCGGGTCCGGCAGCTCGTATCCCTTCTCGATGCCCTCGAGGCCGGCGTGCAGCATGGCCGCGAAGGTCAGGTACGGGTTGCAGGCCGGGTCCGGACAGCGAAGCTCGGCGCGCGTCGCCTGCTCCTTGCCCGGGTGGTACATCGGCACCCGGATCAGGGCCGAGCGGTTGCGCCGGGACCAGGCGATGTAGACCGGGGCCTCGTATCCGGGCACCAGGCGCTTGTAGGAGTTGACCGTTTGCGCGAACAGCGCCGAGATCTCACGGGCGTGCTTGAGCTGGCCCGCTATGAACGACTTCGCGACCGGGCTCAGGTGGTACTCGTCGTCCGGGTCGAAGAAGGCGTTGCGGTCGCCCGAGAACAGCGATTGGTGCGTGTGCATGCCGGAGCCGTTCTCGCCGAACAGCGGCTTGGGCATGAACGTCGCGTACACCCCGTACTTCATCGCGATCTCCTTGACCACGATGCGGTAGGTCATGGCGTTGTCGGTCATCTCCAGCCCGTCGGCAAACCGCATGTCGATCTCGTGCTGGGACGGCCCCACCTCGTGGTGCGTGTACTCGACGCCGATGCCAAGCGCCTCCAAAGCCAGCACCGTCTCGCGTCGCAGGTCCGACGCCGCGTCCAGTGTCGTGAGGTCGAAGTAGCCGCCCTTGTCCAGCACCTCCGGCTGCTTGCCGTTGGTCTCGTCGGAGCGGAAGTAGAAGAACTCCAGCTCTGGGCCGATGTAGAAATGGTCGAAGCCCATGTCCTTCGCACGCGCAAGTGCACGCCGCATGACGTAGCGCGGGTCGCCCTCGTAGGGGTCGCCGCCCGGTACCAGTACGTCGCAGAACATGCGCGCGACGGCCTTCTCCTTGGGCCGCCACGGCAGCACCTTGAAGGTGTCGGGATCCGGCATCGCGATCATGTCCGACTCCTCGATCCTGTTGAAGCCGGTGATCGACGAGCCGTCGAATCCCATCCCCTGCGTGAGCGCGTTCTCGAGCTCGTCCCGCCCGACCGCGAAGCTCTTCAGCTGACCGAGGATGTCGGTGAACCAGAGGCGGATGAACTGGATGTCCTGCTTCTTGACCTGGGACAGGATGTCCTCGGCGCTGGTCTTTGCTTCTGCCCTGCGTTCGGCTGTTGCCATGCTGGCTCGTACTCCCTTTCGTCTCGTGCTGCGTTGACGGGCTGCGGCCGAGAGGCCGGCGGGGCGTTGCGCCCCGCCGGCATCATCTCGCGCCTAGACGCCGGCCGGTATCTCGCCCGACTCGTGCGCCTGCAGGACCTCCTGTCCGCCCTCGCCCGTCCGGATCCGGATGGCCTCCTCGACCGGAAGGACGAAGATCTTGCCATCGCCCACTTGGCCCGTACGGGCGTGCTTCAGGATCACCTCCTTGACGATCCCGGCGTCGCGGTCCTCGACCACGATCTCCAGCTTCAGCTTCGGCCGCAGGTGGATAGTCATCTCGGAGCCCCGGTAGTGCTCGGTGATGCCCTTCTGCCTGCCGGAGCCCTTGTACTCCGCGATCGAGAGGCTCGGGAATCCCTTCTCGAGCAGCTCCATGCGGATCGGCTCGAACGCCTCGTGTCGTATGAACGCCTCGATTTTCTTCATGTTCGCCGTACCTCCCTATGTCTCGCTGTGAGCCGGTCTGGGTGCCCCCATGGCGCTCACCGCCGGGACCGGCATGGCGATCGGGGATGCGGTCTCAGGCGCCGGTATGAACTGCTCCGGGTAGCCATACATGCCGTGCTCGACGATGTCGAGGCCGGCGTCCTCGTGCTCGGGCGCCACACGCAGGCCGATCGTCGCCTTGATGATCGCGAATGTCGCATAGCTCATCGCGAAGACGAACGTGAACGCGACCACCACGCCCATGGCCTGGGCGCCCAGCTGCGTCAGGTGGCCCGAGTAGAACAGCCCGCCGTCGGGGTCGCCGAAGGCGTTGTACTGCGCCAGTCGTGGCGCGGTGAAGAGGCCGCACGAGAGCGTGCCCCAGACACCCGCCAGGCCGTGTGCCGAGAGCGCGCCCACCGGGTCGTCGAGGCGCTTGTCGATCCAGATCACACCGGCGACGACGATGATGCCCGCGACGAAGCCGATGATCGGGGCCGGCCATGCCTCGATGTAGCCCGATGGCGCCGTGATCGCGACCAGGCCGGCGATCATGCCGTTGGCCACCATGCCGATGTCGATCGTGCGCTGGAAGAGCTGGGTCGACACGAAGGCGCCGATCACCCCGCCCGCACCGCCGAGCAACGTCACCATGGCCACCTCACCGAAGCGACCGTCGAGCGCGTTCAGGGTCGAGCCCGAGTTGAACCCGAACCAGCCGATGAACAGGATCAGCACGCCCAGCCCGGCGAGCGGCATCGAGTGCCCCGGGATTGCGCGTGGCTTTCCGTCCGCCCCGTACTTGCCCCGCCTGGCGCCCAGCAGCAGCAGCGCAGCGAACGCGCCCGTTGCACCGATCAGGTGCACGGCGGTGGAGCCGGCGAAGTCCTGCATTCCGGTCGGCATGATCCACTCACCCTGCTGCAGCCAGCCACCTCCGAACACCCAGTGGGATCCGATCGGATAGATGACGGATGCGAACACGACCGCGTACACGACGTAGGCCGCGTACTTGATCCGCTCCAGGGTCGTTCCCCACACGATCGCCAGCGAGACCGCGCAGAACGCGAACTGGAACAGCCACTTGGACTCGATCGTTGCATCGGAGAGGCCGAGGCCGCTCGGGAAGAAGGCCTGCTGCGGGTCACCGAACCCCTGCAGGAACCAGCCGGTGGTCCCGATCAGGTCCCCCTCGCTGGTTCCGGTTCCGAAGGCGAAGGCGAAGCCGACCGCCCAGTAACAGATCGCGGCGATCGACAGGTTGGTGAGGATCTTCGCCACTCCCGTACCGGCGTTCTTCTGCCGCGAGAAGCCGATCTCGAGCATCGCGAAGCCTGCCTGCATGAACAGAACGAGCACGGCCGCGATCAAGACCCAGGTGGTGTTGATCGCGACGGACTCCTTCAGGACGCCGTTCCCATACGCCTCCAGCGTGTCCGCCATGGCCGTGCCGGGCAGCACAAGCAGCGCGGCGATCGCCAACGGGACCGCTCCCAGGTACCTCCTTCTCATGAATCCTCCTTACCCGACAGGGCCCCGCCCCGGCGGTCGCAGTAACGGATTACGACTGCCACGGTAGGAGCGCGGCGGCGCCGGGTCTTTAGCCACGTGTCGGAAATTCGGCGGCCCCATTTCTCCCCACGGTTGGGTACAGGCACGAAAACCGCTCTGGGATGGGGTGCTGCCGGGAGCGAACGGCGGCCCCGACCGTGTGTATGTCGACCGTGCGCGAATCTCGGACCGCCGGTCCGATGACTTTTGCGGTCGCCACGACGATCATTTCGCCTCACCCACACAGCGATACGGAGGAAGCGATGAAGGTTAGAGACTGCGCGACCTGCCCCGCCTGCGCCGAGTCGAGCTTTCCGCCACACGCGGCCATGCGGTCGGCAGCACGGTGCTCGACCTGATGGCGGCGCTCGGGCGCCGGCCCTCGCGCTTCCCGACCATCGGGCCCGACGCCACGCTCGCCGACGCCTGGGGGGTGATGGCCGACGAGTGCACGACTCACCTGCCGGTGGTCGACGACGGCCAGGTGATCGGCATCAACTCGCTCGTCGTCACCTTCGCCGAGTTCCCGCATCGCTCGCCGGCCGCCGGCTTCTTCCAGTAGCGATCCACGCGCTGCGAGGGCGCTCGGCCGGGGCCTGGAATACCCCATCATGAGCCGACGGGAGTGGCTCAGGAGCGCTACCCTTCCAGGTCTGTTACTGGCGGTTGTCCCCGGCGCGGGGTTGGGCCGGGGGTGAACTGCAAAGGGGAGGAAGACGGCCCGCCTGTCGGGAGGGGAGGAATCCGGTGATTCGAAACGGAAAGCTTGGCGTGGGTGCGGCTCTGCTCACGGGAATACTGCTGGCAATCGCGTTCGCCACCAGCGCGGGCGCGAACCACAACGTGCAGGTGCAGATCTCGATCGGCTCCAGCGGCGGAAACGGGCCCAACGACGCCTACTTCGCCGGCACCTCGGCCTCCGGCACGCCCGCCGTCTTCGAGAGCGACGAGAAGCTGGTCGCCGCCGACACGGACGGCCAGTTCGACGTCTACCAGCGCAGCGGCACCGTCACCACGCTCCTCTCCACAGGCCCGACCGGCGGCAACGGCAGCTTCGACAGCTTCTATCAGGCGATATCCACCGACGGCGCGCGGGTCTTCTTCGACACCGAGGAAAAGCTGGTTGCGGCCGACACCGACAACCAGTTCGACATCTACGAGCGCTCGGGCAGCACCACGACCCTGATCTCGACCGGAACGAGCGGCGGCAACGGCGCCTTCGACGCGATCTTCCGCGGCTCCTCCAACGACGGCAGCCGGGTTTTCTTCGAGACGGACGAGTCTCTGGTTGCGGGTGACACCGACACCGTGACGGACGTCTACGAGCGTTCCGGCGGCACCACGACGCAGGTCTCCACCGGTCCCAGTGGTGGCAACGGCTCCTTCTTCGCCGACTTCGGCGCAGCGTCGGCAGACGGCAGCGTGGTGATCTTCAGCACCGACGAATCGCTGGTCGGGACGGACACCGACACGCAGGTCGACCTCTACCAGCGCTCAGGCGGGGTGACGACGCGGGTGTCGACCGGATCTGCGGGGGGCAACGGCGCGTTCGCTGCCGCCTTCGCCGGCATCACCCCCAGCGCGTCGAGCGTGTTCTTCACCAGCGCGGAGCAACTCGAGCCGGGGGACACCGACGCGGTGATCGATATCTACCAGCGCTCCGGTGGGACGACGACGCGGGTCTCGACCGGGCCCGTAGGAGGCAACGGCGCGTTCGTGCCGCTCTTCCTGGGCAGCTCGGCCGACGGCAGCCGTGTGTTCTTCGATACCCGCGAGGTGCTGACGGCTGACGACACGGACGCCTCGCGTGACATCTACGAGCGCGCGGGCGGCACCACGACTCGGCTTTCAGCCGGCGTCACGGGCGGCAACGGCGCCGTCTCGGCCTTCTTCGATGGTGCGTCGGAGACCGGCAACCTGGTCTTCTTCTCGACCGCCGAATCGCTGCTGGCCGGCGACACGGACGCCGTCACCGACCTCTATCAGCGCTCGGGCGGGACCACGACCCAGGTCTCGACCAGCACCACGGGCGGCAACGGCGCCTTCCCGACGACCTACGTCGGGGCAAGCACGGACGGCGCGCGGGCGTTCTTCGAGACGGACGAGTCTCTGTCCACAGGCGACACGGACACCGTGACCGACGTCTACGAGCGCTTCTCGGGCGCGACGACGCGGATCTCGACCGGGCCCAGCGGAGGCAACGGCGCCTTCCCGGCCTTCTTCTGGACCAGCTCGGCTGATGGCCGCAAGGCCTTCTTCGACACGCTCGAGCCGCTGGCGGCCAGCGACACCGACACCGCTCTGGACGTCTACGTCGCGCTCGCCGCCGACCCGCTCTACCCGAGGCCGGGGGGCGCGACCCCGCTGCGGGTCGCGTTGGTTCCGGCGTTTCAGCAATGCACAAGCCCGAACAGCAGCCATGTCGGGCCGCTCAACAACCCCTCCTGCACGCCTCCTGCCCAGGAGTCGTCGCTGCTGACGACGTCGACCGTGGGCCGGGGCCTGGCCTCGGCCTATCTGTACGCGATCCCGGGCAACACCGGAACGATGGCCGACGAGGCCGACTTCTCGATCACTGGATCGGCCACCGACGTGCTGAACAAGGTCGGCGGGACCGAGTACACGGGCAAGGTGATCCTGACCACCCAGATGCGGATCACCGACCGCTCCAACGGCTACAACAGCGACGAGGGCGCCACCGTGCAGGACGTGCAGTTCTCGATCCCGTTCGACTGCGTCGCGACACCCGACCCCGCGGTCGGAGGGAGCTGCAACGTCACCACCACGGCCGACACGCTGCTGCCCAACTTCGTCAAGGAGACGAAGCGCACGATCATCTCGACGTTCTCGTTCAACCTGCTGGACCGCGGAGCAGACGGCAGCATCACGCCGCCGTCGGGTGCCTGCCCCCTGAGCTGCGGCTCAGGCGACGAGAAGGTGTTCATGACTCAGGGAGTCCTAACTCCCTGACAGGCCTGACGGCCTCAATGGCCGTCAGGGTGTGTGATGGGACCCCGGGGAGCGCAAGCTCCCCGGGGCGCTTCGCGCGCCGTCACCAGTGGACGTCGTGCTGCTCCATCACGCCATGGCCCTCGGCCAGCTCGAGGCCGCCGGGCAGGCTCCCGCTGAAGACGCCGAACGGCTGGCGGTAGTCGGAGCGCAGCAGCAGCAGGTTCGTCCGCTCCTCGCGTGAGGACCATTCGCCGAACGACAGCGAGGCGCCGTCGTCGAAGCGGATGCCGGAGAGGCCGGTCAGGAAGCTGACCGGGCCGAGGGGCTGCGGGTCGCCGTCCACCCACAGCGTGCGCTCGCTGGCCTCAGCCCCGTCGTGCAGCCCGTCGACGAGGTTCCACGCCACCCCATGGCCGTCCGTCGTGGTGCCGTTTCCGGCCGACCAGCGCCAGTTCGTGTGGCGGTCGTGGTAGCCGGCGCTGTCGTCGATGAAAGCCCCGCCGTCGAGCGAGTGATGGCGGTCGCCGATCTGGACGCTGCCGCGCACGGGCACCTGCGCCTGCTTGCGAGTCCAGATGTAGTTGCCCCTGCTTCCGGCGGGCGAGAGCACCTCCACGCCGTCCGACTCCTCCAGCTCCATATCGATGCTGACCCGGCCCGACCGAACGCGCACCCGCGATGCCTCGACCTCGATTCCGCCACGGCCCACCGACGTGCGCTCGAGCAGGCCGGCTCCCGGCTCGGCGATCGCCCACCAGCGCTGGGGCACGGGCCCGATGCGGGCGTCGCCGACGCACAGCATCAGCTGCGGTGAGTAGTAGCCGACGTAGCGCCAGCACTTGCGAAGCCTGCCGTGGCGAATCAGCGGCATCGGCTGGGGCGGCAGAGGAAGGTCGAAATCACGCACCCCGGAACCCCGCACCGCCACGGAGAACTCGGACTGCCGGGGCGCCGCGGTGGCCGCCATGCCTAACCCCCCTCCGCCGACATCGAGCGCAACGCCTCGTCCTGGTCCATGTAGCCCTTCATGCTCAGAAGCCTGCCGTCACGGACCTCGAAGACGACCGCCGTGTGGACCTCGAGCTCGATGCCGCTGGCCGCGCCCGTGCGCAGCTCCTTCTGCAGCACCACGACCCTATTCCCGGCCTCGATGATGCGCTCCGCCTCGACCTCGACGCGCTCCCAGGTCTCGTCGTCATCGGTCAGCGTGCTTCTCACGTTGTCGATCCCCCGTGTGACGGTTCCCTCCGTCAGCCCGCCGATCGTTCCGTGCATCTCGAGCTCCGGATCAGCCATCGCGATCAGGGCGTCGTAGTCCTCCTTCTTGTAGGCCTCGAAGGCTTGTCGCACGACCGCGACGTTGTCCGAATCGGTCTCGGGCATGGCCGCAGTATCGCGGACGGCCGCCGCGGCTCAGCGGCCTGCCTGGCGCCGGGGTTGAAAAGCCGGTGATGGCGTCTTAAGATGCCGGGCCTGCGGCTGGTGCCGCACCTACAGCCGCATGTCCGCGGGGACCAGACCAACCAATCCGGGGAGGGATCGGTAGTGGCCTTTCTGTCTAGCAAGCTGGATTTCCTGTCGCCGAGCAGGCGCACAGCCTCAATTCTGATCGTGGCGGCGATCGCGGGGCTGGCGGCGCTCGCGCTGCCATCTGCCGCCGGCGCTCACTCCGAGCGAGCCACCTTCTTCCCGGATATCAACCAGGGCGACTTTCCGGTCTACCGCACTGAGGGCTCGAGCATCGTGGTCTGCCGCCCGAACTCGCGCCAGCTGATCGCCCGCATCCGTGACAACGCGGTCCGGCGCGAGAACACCAAGCTGCTCAAGCGCTGCATCTTCTACAACATCCAGCGAGCGGTCGACCTAGCCGGCAACGACACCCGCATCCTGGTCCTCCCGGGCGAGTATCGCGAAAATCCGAGCCGCGGCCCCGCACCGGCCGGTTGCGAGGACGTCTACGCGCGCACCGCCGCCGGGAGCACCAATCTCACGTACGAGGAGCACCAGCGCTGCCCGCACGCGCAGAACCTGATCGCGATCCTCGGCGACACCAACGGCAACCGCATCTGCGACTCGAAGTGCAACATCCAGATCGAGGGCATGGGCGAGAAGCCCGAGGACGTCAGGATCGAGGGCGAGAGGACAGCCCTCAACGTGATCCGCGCAGACCGGGCAGACGGCGTGTACCTGAGGAACTTCTACATCGAGTTCTCGGACTTCAACAACATCTACGTGCTGGAGACGAACGGCTTCCGGCTCGACAAGGTCGTCTCCCGCTACAGCCGCGAGTACGCGATCCTGTCGTTCGCCAGCGACCACGGCATCTACGAAAATTGCGACACCTCGTACAGCGGCGACTCCGGCGTCTATCCGGGGTCGGGCCCGAACGGGCGCCACGGGCAGCCGGACGCCCACGGCCACCGCTACGGGATCATCGTCCGCAACTGCGACTCGCACCACAACACGATCGGCACCTCCGGCACCGCCGGCAACGGAACCTGGTTCGAGCACAACCGCCTGCACGACAACGCCGCAGGCGTCACGGTCGACTCGTTCAACGCAGGACACCCCGGCATGCCGCAGGACAACTCAAAGTGGTCGGAGAACCTGATCTACGACAACAACAACGACCTCTACACCGACGAGCGCGACACCTACTGCTCGAGCACCCCGTGGGCACAGCGCACCGACCCGACCGTGGTCTGCCCGACGTTCGGCGTGCCGCTGGGCACCGGGCTGCTGATCGCGGGCGGCAACGCCAACGTGGTCCAGAGCAACTACATCTTCAACAACTGGAGAAACGGCACCATGCAGTTCTGGGTCCCGGCCGCCCTGCGTGACGAGCAGGACCCGGAAAAGACCTACGACACCTCGAGCAACAATCACTACGAGGCCAACTGCATGGGCGTGCGCCCGGCGGTCCTCGACCCCGCCGCCGTCGACTTCACGCAGTGCCAGGGCACGCGTGACCCGAACGGGACCGACTTCTGGTGGGACGAGGAGGAGGGCCGGGACTGCACCGAAGACCAGGCGGGCTGTGTCGACAACGACACGGCGCTCGGCAACTGCTGGGTGCAGACGGGAAGCACCAGGAACGTGGGGCCGAACGGCGCTCAGCCGAGCAGCAACCCGCCGCCTCCGCTGCTGGCGGATTGCCCGGGCATCGACCTGTTCCGGCCCGGCAACTCGGACAAGCAGGCGCTGCTGGTCCCGTGCGCGACCTGGAGCCCGGAGAACCCGAATCCGCCCGGCTGCGACTGGTTCACACCTCGCCAGGAGCCCAACTAGCGCTTATCGATAGAGCCACGGCACGGTAACGTCGAGCACATGAGAAGCCGTGCTGCGCTGGCTTCGGTGCTGATCGTGCTGGCTGTCGTCCCCGCCGCTTGCGGTGGGGACGACAGCGCCGTGGGCCGGTCGACGGAGTTGGTCTGGAGCAAGCCACCCCGGCTGCTGGTGCCTCCGACGCTGCCGCGCGACCGCATTCTGCACGGCGAGGTCAGGAACGAGGGCCTGAAGAAGATCACGGTTCAGGCCGGCGACGTGAAGTTGCTGGACGCCGACGGGCAGCAGGTCGACGGCCTGGTGACCTTCATCCAGGGCTATGCCCACCCTCGCTATCCATACGGCCGTGGGCCCGGCCCGGGACCGAGTGGCTATCCCGAGGAAGAGCGCGTGCACATCGGCCAGGTCACGGAGATAAAGCCCGGCGCGACCCGGCCGCTGACGATCTCGTGGCACGAGCCGGCCGGGCCGCGGACACCGGTCAGCATCGACTACGGCCCGGGGACCCTGAAGGTCCCGACCGTGAGCAAAGCGAACAGCGCACGCTAGCTGCCGGCGCCGGCCGGCCTGGAAGCTCGGCCGCGGCCGTCCAGCAGGCCGCGCTGCTCGGCCAGCCTGACTGCGGCGGCGCGGCTGTGAACCCCGAGCCGCCTGTAGAGCATCGAGGCGCGGTTTCGCACCGTCTTCGGAGCCACTCCGAGCAGCTGTGCGATGTCGGCGGTCGTTCTTCCCTCCGCCAGCAGTCGCAGCAGTACCCCGTCCTGGTCGCCGCCGGGTCTGCCACGACGCGTCCGCTCCTGCTGCGCGAGCCAGTCGACCAGCAGGTCGAGCGTGCGCTGCCCGACGTAGGTCTTCCCTGCTGCGGCAGAGCGGATCGCGGCCAGAAGCATCGGCGGAGGATCGCCCTCCATCACGAAGCCGCGGGCGCCGGCCGCCATGCACCCGACGAGCAGGTCGAGATCGGGGCGGCTGAAGAGCACGACGACTTCCTCTGCGAGCGACTCCAGCGCGCGCTCGCACTGCTGCACCGGCTCCTCGGCCTGGCGATCGCTGAGCAGCACGACCCTGCTGGGCGTGCTCGGCCCGCTCGCCGCTGAGGACACGCTCCCGGTCGCCGCATCCGGAAGGCTGGAGTAGGTGAACACCTTCAGGTCCGGAGCCTGCACGAGCAGCCGCTCGAGACCGAGCATCAACAGCTCGGCCCGGCAGACGATCACGACCTCTATCGGGCGACGCAGCGCCGGCTGCTCGCCCTCTCCGCGCGACAGGTTTCCCGTTCTTCTCACTCTCTGCTTGGTCGGCATCCACCGTCGCCGGCCTGACCTGCCCGCGCTCGACGCAATCGCGCTGTCAGCGACGACGGCTGGTACCGTCCGTGCCATGGCTGTCGACCCGCTCGACCCGGCCAGGACCGGGCCGGAGGAGCCCGTCCGGAGCGTCACAACCGAGGCCGCGTCGCCGCAGCAGGCGGCCTCCGAAGACGCAAACCAGCGCCTTGCCGCGGAGCTGGCGGCGACGCGCAGCGCGCTCGAGGAGAGCGAGCGCCAGCTGCGCGAGCTGAGGCATCGCCGCTCGGCCGAGATGGAGCGGCTGGAGCGTCAGGCCTACTGGCTCGAATGGGCCGGCATCGACTTCGAGCGACTGATGGCCCGCCGCGGGCCGCGCCTGGTGCTCGGGGCACTGCGACGGGCCGCGCGCATGATGGTGCGCGCGATCCGCCGCCTGCGCGGATGAGCGAGAACGAGCAGGCGCCGACGGTCTCGGTGGTGTTGCCGGTGAAGAACGGGGCGCGGCATTTGCCGGAAGTGCTCGACGCGATCTCACGACAGCGCATCGATGCCGCGGTCGAAGTGCTGGTTGTCGACTCCGGCTCGAGCGACGGCTCGGTGGGCGTCGCCCGAGCGGCGGGCGCCCGGGTGCTCGAGATCGAGTCGTCCGAGTTCGGTCACGGCAGCACGCGCAACCTCGCGGCGGCCGAGGCTCGGGGCGAGCGCATCGCGTTCCTGACGCAGGATGCGACGCCCGCCTCCGAGCTGTGGCTGGCAGAGCTCGTCTCTCCGCTCGACGAGCAGGGTCGTGTCGGCCTTTCGTTCGGCCCTCACCTGCCGCGACAGGACACCAGCCCGATGGTTGCTCGGGAGTTGGAGCAGTTCTTCGGCTCCTTCAGCGAGGACGGAGCGCTGCAGGTCGACGACGGCATCGAGAGCGGCAACGTTCGCAGCGGCTTCTTCTCGAACGTCAACTCGGCGCTGCTGCGACGCTGCTGGGAGGAGGTCCGCTTCCGCGACGTCGAGTACGCCGAGGACCAGGCGTTCGCGCGCGACGCGGCGGCGGCCGGATGGAGGAAGGCCTACGTGCCCGCGGCGGCCGTCATGCACGCGCACGACTTTGGCTTCGTGACCTTCATGCGCCGCTACTTCGACGAGTACAGGGGTCTTCGAGCCACCATCGGCCACGTCGAGCCGGCCTCACCTCGCCGGGCGCTGGGCAACGTCAGGGCCCAGGTGCGCGACGATGTGGACTACATGCATGCAGCCGAATACGGAGCCGGCCGGCGCCTGGCATGGCGAGCACGGTCCGCCCGCCACCATGCCGGCCGGGCGCTGTTCTCCGCGCTCGGATCGCGCTCGGAGCGCCTCCCTCGCGCGCTGCGGCGGCGGCTGTCGCTGGAAGGGCACGGCGGCAACGACAGCGCGGGTAACGCCGGCGGCGGGCTGAAGACGACCCGCGTCAAGGCCTCCGATCACCGCTTCGAGTACGTGCGCGAGCACCACCGCCGCCAGCCGGCCGCGCTGTCACCTGCCTCGCCCGACGACGGTGAGGGGGTGCTTCACATCGCGTGGGTGATCCCTCCCTTCCGGCGTGGAAGCGGTGGACACATGACGATCTTCAACATCGTCGAGGAGCTGGAGCGCAAGGGGCACTCGTGCTCGATCTGGGTGCACGACCCGACCTCCAAGCTCGGTGGCCGCGGTGCAACCGTACGGCGCGAGATCGAGGAGCACTTCGCGCGCGTTCGGGGAGGCGTCTTCATCGGCTTCGACGACTGGCATGGCGCGGACGTCGCGATGGCCACCGGATGGCAGACCGCCTATCCGCTCTCGGGCCTTCCCGATTGCAGGCTGAAGGCCTATCTCGTGCAGGACTACGAGCCGGACTTCTACCCGGCGTCGGCCGAGCGGCTCTGGGCGGAGGACACCTACAAGATGGGCTATCCCTGCGTGACCGCCAGCCCCTGGCTGACGGAGATGCTGCGTGGCCTCGGCGCCACCGCGGACCACTTCGAGCTGGGGGTGGATCACGGCATCTACCGGCCGCAAGCCGCGCAGCGCGAGCCGGCGACGGTCGTCCATTATGCCCGCCCGATCACCCCTCGCCGCGGCACCGAGCTGGCGATCCTTGCGCTGGCGGAGCTCGCCGAGCAGAGGCCGGACGTGCGGATCGTGCTGTTTGGCGACACCAAGGCGCCGCCGGCCGGGTTCGATTTCGAGTTCGCCGGCATCGTCGACGAGCGCTCACTGGCGAGCCTCTACAACACTGCGACGGTCGGGCTCGTGCTCTCGCTCACCAACTACTCGCGCATACCGAAGGAGATGATGGCCTGCGGACTGCCGGTGGTCGACGTCTGCCACCAGAGCGTGGGGTCCGTATTCGGACGCGACGGAACCCTGATCGAGCTTGCCGACCCGCAGCCGATCGACATCGCGCAGCGGCTCTCGGGGCTGCTCGACTCAGCCGAGAGGCGCGAGCAGATGGCCGAGCGCGCCCGCGACTTCGTGCTGCCGATGACCTGGGAGGCGGCCGCGAGCCAGATCGAGCGCATGCTGCGTGAATGGCTGCGCGAGCGCTGGGAGAAGACGGTCGCCGAGGGTCAGAGCCGCTCGGCGAGCGTGGACCTCGCCCGCCGGTAGAGCACGAGGCTCAACGCCAGCAGGATCGCCACCACCGCCAGCGGGATCAGCAACCTGACGGCGCCGCCGCTGGAGGCGGCGGCGCTCGGCGCCGAGGGATCGATCATCGCGTGCCTGGCCTGCTCGATGATCGCCGCCAGCGGGTTGGCCATCAGGATCTCCCGTGCCCCCTTCGGCACGGTCTCGATCACATAGATGATCGGCGTGCCCCAGAACAGCATCTGGGTCGCGACCTCCCAGATCGGTGCCATGTCGCGAAACGGAACGTAGAGCACGGCCAGCAGCATCGAGACGGCGACGGTGAGCGCGATCAGGAGCAGGAGCAGCGGCAGCAGCTCGAGCCACGAGAGCGCCGGGGCGATCCCCGTCACGAGCACGAACACGATCACCACCACCAGGTTCAGCCCCAGGTTGAAGGAGCTCGTGAGCGCCACCGAGAGCGGGATCACGGCCGGCGGGAAGGGCACCTTCCGCAGCAGGCCCTCGCGCTGCACGAGCGAAGCGATCGACTGGCCGGTGGCCTCCGCGAAGAAGCTCCAGAGCACGATCGCGAGCAGCAGCTTGAGTGGGTAGTTCTGGATGTCGCCGCCAAACCTGACGACGTGCGTGAAGACGACATAGAGGACGCCGAACACCATCAGCGGCCGCATCAGCGACCAGAGGTAACCCAGCACCGAGCCGAAGTAGCGGACCTTGAACTCGTTCTTGGCGAGCGTCAGCGTGATGGTCGCGAAGCGCCGCCAGCCTCGGTCGCTCTGTGGCCGGCCGGCGAGCGCGGGCGCGGAGGTGGTCGCGCTCAAGCCGACAGCTCCCGGGCGCTGATGCGCTCGAGCGTGAAGTCGTGCGGGATGCTGACCAGGGCGCCGTCGTCGTCGGTGCCCGTCACGACGGTGGCCGCGGCCCGGTCGCGGCGGTCGACCACGCCGGCCTGGGGACCGGTGAGGAGAGTGACCTGGGGAGAGATGTAGTAGCGGCCGGGCGCGAGCGGGTTGTCGAACGTGACCGAGAAGACGACCTGCTCGCCGGCGGTGAAGGAGCCTGTCTCCTGGCCCAGCCAGGCGCTCGAGGTCGCGAACACGCGCGCGCCGCCCTCGCTCTCGATCGCGAGCACGAAGGTCGGGTCGTGAAGCTCCCAGTTGATCTCCACCCGCACCCTGCAGACGCACGACTGTCCCTGGGTCAGGAACTCGACACGCTCGCCACGCTCGTCCTCGAACCATGCCTCGGCGATGAACGCGGCGCGGTCGCGCAGCGGGTCGGTCGCCTCGGTGGCATCGACCTTGCGCTCGTGCCGGAAGTTGACCGCCAGGTACTCGCCGGACACCTCGTGCGGGATGCCCATCGACACCACCCGCCCGCGCTCCAGCAGCAGCGCTCGGTGGCAGAAGCGGTTGACGGCGCTCATGTCGTGGGTGACGAACAGGATCGTGCGGCCGTCCTCGCGCATGCGGTTGAACTCGCGATAGCACTTGTGCTGGAAGGCGGCGTCGCCGACCGCCAGCACCTCGTCGATCAGCAGCACCTCGGCGTCGACCTGGATCATGACGGCGAACGCCAGCCGCACGTACATGCCGGACGAGTAGTTCTTGAGCTTCATGTCCTTGAACTCGCGCAGCTCGGCAAAGTCGATCACCGCGTCCACGCGCCGGCGCGCCTCGCTCGGGCTGAGGCCCAGCAGGATCGCGTTCAGCACCACGTTGTCCTCGGCGGCGAGGTCGGGATTGAATCCGACTCCGAGCTCGATGAAGGTCGACATGCGGCCGTCGACTCGGATGCTGCCCTCGTCGGTGCTGTAGATGCCGGCCAGGCACTTGAGCAGCGTGCTCTTGCCCGACCCGTTGCGGCCCACTACGCCGAAGAACTCCCCCGGCTGGACGGAGAAGGAGACGTCGTGCAGTCCCTCCAGGGTCTCGTAGCCGCCGCGCCGGAAGCCGTGCAGCGCCCGCTCCTTCAAGGTGCCGTAGCGCTCCTTCGGCACCCGGAAGCGCTTGCTGACGTGCTCGACGGTGATCGCCGCTGCCTGCGGTTCGCCTGCCATCTGGCAGCCAGTCTAGGGACGTCGCTGGGCGACAACCGTCGTAGGCTGCGCCGGTACCATGATGCCTCTGTCCGAGGACACAGCAGCTTCAACCCGCCCCGCAGGGGTGGCGCGCGAGTTGACCCAGCGCGGGCCGGACTCGCAACCGCGCAGGCGAGGGGGCCTGTTGCGGCTTGCCCGACGCTCGCTGTTGCGAGCGCTGCGGCCCTATACGAGCTACCAGCGGACGGTCGACGGAAAGCTTCTCGACGCGATCGACGATCTCGACCGCCGCCTGCGCGACCAGGAGCGGATGCAGCTGGAGGTCCTGACCGAGGAGCTGATGGGAGCGCTTCAGAAGCTGACGGCGCGTCTTGCCGAGACGGAGGAGGCGGTGACGGCGGGCCGCGCGCTTCCCTACTCGGCGCCCGGCGCCCTGGAGCAGTTCCGGGAACCGTCCGCCGGTGTGGTGCTCGGCTACCGCGACGGTCCCGGCGAGTCGCAGGCGCCGTACCTCGACTTCGAGCAGGTCTTCCGCGGCCCGGAGGAGCGGGTGCGAAAGCGCCAGCAGGTGTTCCTGGACCTCGTGAAACCACATCAGCCGGTGCTCGACGCCGGCTGCGGTCGCGGCGAGTTCCTGGACCTGATGCGCGAGCGCGGCATCACGTACCTGGGAGTGGACGCGGACGAGGCGATGGCCGAACGCTGCCGCACTAAGGGTCACGAAAACGTTCACGTCGCCGACGTCAACCACTTCCTGGAACACGACCTGGAGCAGGAGCTGGGCGCTGTCTTCTCGGCCCAGCTCGTCGAGCACCTCGGCTACCAGGAGCTGCAGCGCTTCCTGCGGCTGTCGCTGTCGCGGCTTCGCCCCGGCGGCATCTTCGTCGCGGAGACTGTGAACCCGCACGCGCCGCACGCGCTGAAGACCTTCTGGGTGGACCCGACGCACCGCCACCCCCTCTTCCCCGAGGTGCTGCTGGTGCTGTGCCGGCTGGCCGGCTTCGCCTCCGCGTACGTCTTCCATCCGCTCGGGAGCGGGCACGTGGAGGACGACCGCTTCGGCGAGGGCGAGTACGCGCTCGTGGCGACCAAGCGCCTCTGACGAAATGCCTGCTGTGTCTGAGGCGCCGAAATCGAGGCAGACAGGGACGCGGTGAGATTCTGCACGATCGCAAACGCCGCGCAGCTACCGCAGGGGCGCGTGCTGGCGCAGCGTCTGCACGAGCACCATCCCGGCGCTGAGCTGACGCTGTTGCGTCTCGGCTCCGGCAGCACGGATGCGGCCGGCGAGCCATTCGTGGTCGTATGGCCGCAGGATCTGCTGCCCCTGCCCCCCGATGGCATGCCGCCGGCCGGTGGCTGGGCCGACCAGACCGAGTTCCTGAAGCCGCACCTGATCGCCTGGCTGCTGGAGCAAGGAGCGGAGCAACGAGCGGCGCAAGGAAAGGCACAAGGAAAGGCGGGCGAGGTCGTTTACCTCGACGTCGCGGTGGACGTCAACGCCCCGCTTCAACCGGTCGTTACGACGCTGGAGGGTAATCGGGCGCTGCTGGCGCCTCGCCTGCTCGGGCGGCTGCCCGACGACGGCAGGCGGCCCGGCGCCGCGGAGCTGCGCCGTGCCGGATCGCTGGGGGCCTCGCTGGTGGCGATGCGCGGCCAGGAGGGTCTCGAGCTGGCGCGGTGGTGGGCGGGGCGGGTCGCGCGAGCGGCGGCTGCGCCGGTCGCCACCTCGACCGCGCAGTCTCCCAACGCCCCCCGCGAGCTGAGCCGCTGGATCGATCTCGCGCCGAGCGTCTTCACCGGCGTGGCCACACTGTCCGATCCGGCATCGGCCGTGGGCTACTGGAACCTTCACGAGCGCACCCTTGCCAGCGACCAGGGACGAACCACGGTCGACGACCGCCCGCTGCGGTTCTTGCACCTGGAGGGCTTCGATCCGGGGCGCCCGTTCCTGCTCAGCCCGGACGCGGACAGGGTGCGCCTGAGCGACGACCCGCTGCTGGCGGCGCTGGTCGAGTCGTACACCCGCCGCCTGCTGGACGCGGGATGGAAGGACCCTCGCCGACGCGCCGACGTCGGCCGCACGCTCCCGAACGGGCTCACCTTCGACGACCGCCTATCCCTGCTGCTGGCCGACGCCGCCGCCGCGGGCGAGGACTTCGGCGACCTCTTCAGCGCCGAGGGCGCCGAAGCGTTCATGCGCTGGCTGGAGGGGCCAGCTCCCCATGGCGCGGGCTTCGGCATCAACCGCTACCTGTACCGCGTCTACGGCGAGCGGGCGGATCTCGCCGTGGCCTATCCCTTCCTCGACGGTCCCGACGGCTCGGGCTTCGCCGGCTGGGTGTGGGTCTTCGGCGTCGTCGAGATGGAGATCCCGGAGCGGTTCCTGCCGCCTCCCCCGCCCGGCCTGGAGAGAGCCGCGCCCGGATCCGGCAGGCGCCGGCGGCCGCTGGCACCGCTGCCGCGCGGCCGCAGGCCCGACCTGTCCGTGCACGTCAGCGGCCTCTTCGGCGGCACGCTGGGTCTGGGTGAGGCCGCGCGCGGCTACGTGCGTGCGCTCGAGCAGGTCGCCGTTCCCGTTTCCACCTCGACCGTCGACGTGCGCGAGTTCGTGAAGCTGGCGGCCGACCCGCACGAGGACTATGCCCGCGTCGCCTACACCGACATCGACGGAGCCGCATCGAACGGGTTCCGGCTCATCTGCCTCAACGCCGACGAGCTGCCCCGGTTCGCAGAGACGGTGGGCGAGGACTTCTTCGAGGAACGGCCGGCGATCGGCGTCTGGGCCTGGGAGACCGATCAGGTGCCCGAGCGCTGGAAGAACTCGTTCGAGCTGCTGGACGAGATCTGGGTCTACACCGACTACGTCGCCGACAACCTCGCCCGGGCCGCGTCGATCCCAGTGCGCCGGATGCCGCCGCCCGTCTTGCGCCCGGACCCCGGCGACGTGCAACTCGACCTCGGCCTGCCCGGCGGCTTCCGGTTCATGTTCATGTTCGACTTCTTCAGCACCATCCAGCGCAAGAACCCGGTCGGCCTGGTCGAGGCCTTCAGGCTGGCGTTCGAGGCGGGCGAGGGACCTCAGCTCGTGATCAAGACCATCAACGGCGTGCACAGGCCGCACGCTCTCGAGCAGTTGCTGTGGGCGGCGCGGGACCGGCCGGACATCCACGTCGTCGATCGTTCGCTGGGGGCGCGCGAGCGCGACGCTCTGGTGACCGCCTGCGACTGCTACGTGTCGCTGCACCGCAGCGAGGGTTTCGGTCTCACGCTGGCGGAGTGCATGGCGCTCGGCAAGCCGGTGATCGCCACCGCCTTCTCCGGCCCGGCCGACTTCATGACGGAGCACAACAGCTATCCGGTGCCGTTCGGGATGGTTCGCGTCGGAGCGGATTGCGAGATCTATCCCTCCCACGGGACCTGGGCCGACCCCGACGTCGCCCAGGCGGCGGCGTTGATGCGACGCGTTGTGGAGAACCCCGATGAAGCCGCGGAGAAGGGAGCGCGCGCGCGCGAGGACGTCGAGCGCATGTACTCACCGCAGGCGATCGGGGAGCTGATGCGCGCGCGGATCGAGGAGCTGCAGGCGCTCTGGCCCGAGCGGGCGCGCGTGATCTCTAGAGCACGCGCGTGATCTCTAGAGCGCGATGACGAGCGCGTCGAGCCCGACGCGGATCTGAGCGTCCGGCCAGGCCGCTCGCGCGGCGGAGGTGAGCGACTCCAGCGCCGGGAACTCGGGCAGGCGCCCGAACAGCCGCAGGTCGTCGACCACGATCGTGGTCCCGGGCGGGACCCGCGTCTGGCCGAGGCGTTCTACGATCGCCACCGCCGGCTCGGCGTGCTCGCCCTGAGACGTTCCCTCGCCCGAGTGGTGCCCGTCGAGCCAGACCAGCGGCGGCAGCTCCAGCTCGCCGACGATGCGTGGGATCTCCTGCTCGGCGTCGCCCCTCACGATCGTCACCTGCGGATGACCGACGAAGCGCTCCGAGGCCGCCCGCCACAGCTCGTCGTCGAGCTCGACCGAGATGATGCGACCGGCATGGGGCAGGAAGAACTGGACAGTGTCGCCGAGGTAGGTCCCCGCCTCCACGAAGCAGTCGTGCCCCCGTTCCCTGAACAGGCTCAGAAGGTGGCGCCGCTTTGCGCGCGGCGGCGGCAGGTCGACGACGCCGGCATCGAATCGCCTCAGGGCGAGCGCGCGCTGCGCAAGCTCACGTAGCGGCCGGGGCAAGGTGCGACGCAACCGGGGTGGGACGGCGAAGGAGGACAAGGGCGACAGGCTACCGTCGCCGAAGTCGGTCCCCGATCCGGCGCAGGCGTCCGAGCAGCGCTCGGCCTGCTCGCGTGAACGGATTTGCGGCGCCCGGCGAGGCTGGCGCCCGAGGTTTCGCGGCGGCCCCGCGATCGTAGGCCTCGAGCAGCCTGGCCCGCACCGATTCCGTGTCGCCCAGATGCTCCGCCGCGGTCCTAACCAGGGCGAGGTGGCGCTCTCGCTGCGGCCCTTCGCCCAGCAACGGAAGCGCCCGCTCGGCCGATGCCGCGGCGTCCCAGGGAACCAGCACGGCGGCCTCCGCCGGGAGCGTCTCCGCCAGCGAGGCCTGATGCGCGAACAGGCTGGGCACGCCGGCTCGGGCGGCCTCGAACGGGATCAACCCGAAGCCCTCATCAGCACTCGGGTAGGCAACCGCCGTGGTGTGCGAGTAGAGCCATGCCTTCTCCGCCTCCGTCACGGCCGGAAGGTCGTGCACGAACGGAGCCAGCTGCGGATGCTCCGACAGGTATGCGGCCTCCTCCGGCCGCGACGAGCCGGGGCCGACGTTCGCGCCCGCCAGCACCAGACCACCCTGCCAGCCGCGCTCGCGAAGCTCGGCCAGCAACTCGATCGCGAACAGGCGGTTCTTGTGACGGAAGTCGTTGCCGATCGTGAGCAGGAACGCTCCGTCGGGCGCGCCGGCCGGCCGGCGAGCATTCTGTGCCGGCGCATCGCGGGTCACGACCATCGGCACCACACGGGTGCGCTCGCGTTCGACCAGGCCCTCGTGAACAGCGTCGCTCGCGGCGTGATCGCTCAGGAAGACGACCTGGTCGGCCAGCGCCAGCGCGCGGCGAGTCAATCGCTGGTGCCGGCGCCAGCTCTCGGTTGAGTCGAAGTAGCCGGGGTTGTGGAAGGCGATCAGATCGAGCTGCGTGATGATCAGCCGCTGACCGAGGCGCGCGAGCAGCTCGAGGTCCTGCTCCGACGTCACCTGGTACGGACGGTGCACGATGTCGGTTCGGTCGATGCCCGGCCCGGCCTGCTCGAACGGCAGCCGCTCAACTCCGGCGCGGTCGATCGCGGCTTCCGCCTGCGCGCCGATCGCGGGGTCGACGAGCACCCGCACCCTCAGCTCCTCGATACCGCCCAGCAGCTCGATCAGGTCCAGCGTCGCGGCCTGGGCGCCCGAGAAGTCGCCGCGCAGGATGCGGGCGTCGATCGTCACCGACAGCGGGCGGCGCGCCGACTCAGCCGGCAACTCAGCCGGCAGGCTTGGGTGGCCCACGTTCGTCGCGCTCGAATCGAATCGGATAGGAGACGAGGATTCCGAGCGGGCGGGTGTCGGGATTGGCGGGATCCAGATCATTGGGCGCCTGAGGCGCCGGATCGATCGCGAGCGTAACGGCGGTCCTGCGGTCGAAGCGCAGCGGGACGCGCACGGACTGCTTTGCCGACGAGATCGTCTGGCGTGCCACCACGTCCCCGGCCTCGTTGCGCACCGTCAGCTGCCGGGGGGTCGCGAACGTGCCGGCGTCGAAGCGAAGATCTCCTTCGCACGGCGCACACGGGGCTCTGACCTCGATCTCACCCTCCGATTTGGTCATCCAGCGGCTGAAGCGCACCGGATCGCCCTCGGGCAGCGAGAACCCCGTCAGCGCGTGGACCGCGGTGCGCGCGGGCCGTGCTGTGACCTCGTACAGGGCTCCGTATGAGTCGCCGCGGTCGAGCAGGCGCAGACCGGCGATCCGCGACCCGGGCGCCGGGACGCCCGGCGCCGGCACGCCCAGTTTCCGTACCACCACGTACCTCACCCCCACCCTCGCAAGCTCGGACACGGTTCGGGGGTCCTGAAGCGCCTGCAGCTCGAGCTTCCACGACTCCGAGCGAGTATCGCGCCGTGATCCGTTGACGATCGGGTTGCCGTGTGCCTGTTGGTTGAAGGTCGTCTCGCTGCCGCTGTTGACTTCGGCGAGCACCGGGTACTCGATCACGATCCCCACCGGCCGGTCGGCGAGACGGGTCAGGACGGGCGGATAGTGGACGCGGGTGGGGCCCGGCGGCTCACGACTCCACAGGTCCACCGCGACGATCACCGAGAGCGCCGACACCACCACGGCGCCGGCGGCCAGCGAGCGACCGCGAAGGATCCACGAAACGCCCACCGACAGCAACAGGCAGAGGCCGAGCATGACGAGGATCGCAAAGCGCGACGCGACGCGGAAGACCGTCGTGAAGTCGGCCACCAGGCCTGCCGGAGTCTTGATCGTCGCGCCCAGGATCTGCACCTCGGGCGGCCCCGAGAAAACGCCGGCGACGAGCACGAGAACGACACCCAGGAACACGATCTCGGCGTTGCCACTGTCGCCTCGCCTCTTCAAGCGGTCACGGACCGTGGAGACCAGCCCCACCAGGGCGAGTGCCAGCGTCACCAGCCCGACATAGATCGGCGCGTAGACCGCCGTGGTGTTCGGATTCAGGTACCGCCTCTGAAGGAAATCCTTCGTGGCGTCGCTCAGCACCGGATGATGCGGACCGGGTACCAGATACATCAGCGGCCGGGCCGAGTAGAAGACACTGTCGTCACCGGAGCGAACCGGCACGTCGGTGAAACCGCTCACCGACCCGATCACCGCGACCGCCAGCAGCCAGCACACGACCACGGCCCCGGCGGCTATCTGTGCCCTGAGCTGCAGGGCGGTCTGTCCCCGAGAGTGCGACCGCAGGAGCACGAACCCGGCCAGCACCGCGTACAGGACTCCGCCGATCAGGATCCAGTAGGAGGTCCAGGCCACCACCAGGACTCCCGCCAGGCCGGCGATCAGGCCGTTCCTGATCGTCGGCTCGCGAAGCACGACCAGCATCCGCCAGACCAGGATCACCAGGATGAACCCGCTTCCGAACGGCACGTTGGCCGCCGAGTAGGCGAACGGCCAGAATCCGAAGGCGACGCCCGCGACGAACGCCGCGCCGGCGCTGCCCGTGAGCCAGCGGGTGAGCAGGAACATCGCCAGCGCCGAGCCGGCGAAGTTCACGATCGCCAGCAGCCCGTATCCGGCGATGCCGCCGAAGGCCAGGGCCGAGAGCCAGAGCAGGGTGCTGCTGGGGAAGGACGAGAAATCGAGCGCCCATTGAGTCGTCAATCCCTCCGGAGCGTCGAGGTCCGGCATGTGACCGGGCAGGAACGGCGGTTGCGCCGCATCGGCCAGCTCGCGAAAGCGAACGACGGCAGCGGTGAGGTCGGATCCAACGCCGCCGAAGAGGGTGCTTCCAGGGTGAATCGCGAAGGGCCACGTGATGGCGACGGCAAAGGCGAGGTACGCGGCGCCGGCCAGCACGGCGGGCCTGCGCGACAGCCCCGAGACCACACGCGTAACCCGATTTCGCGCGACGATCTTCCGAGGCGCCGGGGCTTTTGATCGAAAAGCTGTGATAAAGCTCACGCGAGAAAGGCGCCAGGGCCAAAGGTGGGAGCGCGCCATCGTACCGTTCGAACAGGCATGCTTACACGGCCTGGGCGGGTGACAGAGCCAGGCAGCCAGCGAGATGTGGAGATTCCAATCACCGGCAACCAAGACGCCTCCGGACGATGACTGAGATCCGTTCGGCCGAGCGCTTCTACGCGGAGGTCGATACGGCGATCCCGTTCGTGAACTCGCGACTGCGCGTATTCATCGACGAGTACGAGCGCCACCGCGCGGCCCGCGGCAGGCCGCTGAACGTGCTCGACGTGGGTTGCGGTCGCAATGCCGTGCTGTCGCGACTCGTCGATCCCGCGGACAGCTACTCGGGGTGCGACATCGCCCCACTCGAGGATGGAGTCGATCTCCCCTCCTTCCAGCTCGTCGACCTGAACTCCGAGCTGCTGTCGGACAAAGTCGGTGGAGAGCAGTTCGACGTCATCTTCTGTGGCGAGGTGATCGAGCACGTATACAGCCCGGACGATCTCGTCGAGGACCTGAAGCGGATCCTGCGCCCGGACGGCCTGCTGCTGCTGTCGACACCGAACCTCGGCTACTGGCTCAACCGCCTGCTGCTCCTGGTCGGTATCTCCCCACTCTTCCTCGAGAACTCGTCACGGACCAAGCTCGGGCGCCGCACCACGCACCTGGGTCAGAACAACTCGACCGAAGGCCACATACGGCTGTTCACGTACGGGGCGATGCGCGACTTCCTGAGCATGCACCGGCTGCGCCTGCTGCGAACGCGCTCGACTCCCGTCTGGAACTTCGCACCCGATCGGCTCGTCTGCAGGCTCTCGAACAGCCTGGCGCCCAACAACACCTACGTGGTCCAGAAGGCAGACCCGTCATGAAGCTGGGTCCCGCCGCGAAGAAGCGACTGCAGAAGATCTACGAGGACGGCGACGACGAGTACCGCCGCAAGCTGCTCGCCGCGATCCCGCACAGGCCGGATGCCCACCTGCTCGACGTGGGTTGCGACGACGGGTCATGGACCGCGCAGGTCGCCGCGAGACTCGGTGTCCCGCCCGATCAGGTGGCCGGCATCGAGGTCGGTGAAGGGCCACGCGAACGTGCCCGCGCGCGTGGTTATGACGTTCGAGAGGGAGACTTGGAGCAGCACTGGCCCTTCGACGACGACAGCTTCGACGTCGTGCACGCCAACCAGGTCATCGAGCACGTGCGACGGCTGGATCACTTCCTCGAGGAGAGCGTCCGCGTGCTGAGACCGGGAGGGCTGCTGGTGCTGTGCACCGAGAACCTCGCCGGCTGGGTCAACATCGGCGCGCTGCTGCTTGGGTTCATGCCGTTCTCGCTCACCAACATCAGCAATCGAGGCTCGGTCGGCAATCCGTTCGCGCTTCACCCGACCGGCACCGAGGGTCGCGGGGAGTCGTGGCAGCACGTGCACGTCGTGACGCTCTCGGCGCTGGACTCGCTCTGCCGGTCACATGGCCTGCTGCCGGAATCAGTCTTTGGCGCCACCTACTGGCCGGCACTCGGCCGGCTCAGCGCAGCGCTGGCCGAACGCAATCCACGGCACGCTCACTTCATCGGGCTGATCGCCCGTGCGCCGGACGGCGTGGCTCCGGGCTCTATCCCCAGCGCGTGAGCGAAGTTGGCGGCGGTGGCGCTCGGCGACATCTCGAACGTGCGGCGCCAGGCCGCAGCCTGAACCTCCGCGCAGAGCGCCGCGTCCCTGTACAGCATCACGGCCTTGGCGGCGAGAGCGGACGTGTCACCTATCGGCACCAGCAGCCGCTGCTCGCCGATCGAGTCGCGCACGCCGGGCGCGTCGTACCCGACCGAGGGAGTGCCCATCGCGGCGGCCTCGCTCACGACCAGGCCCCACCCCTCTCTGTGCGAGCTGAACATGTGGACGTGGGCCTGGGACAGCAGGGCTCGCTTTCGCTCGTCCGAGACACGACCATGGAAGGTGACACCACGCAGGCCCAGCCCTCGCACCATGCGCTCGAGACGTCGCCTGTAGGGATCGTCTCCCGCGCCGACGACGTCGAGGACGGCGTCGGGGACCTGACGCTGGACGTCCGCGAAGGCGCGGATCGCCTCCTCGATGAACTTGGCCGGCGTCAGGCGACCCAAGACAACGATCCTGAGTGGCTCAGCCTTCTCGGTAAGCGCCTCCAGAGGCTGCATGCTGAGCGGATAGGGCACGATGGTCACCTGTTCGCGGGCAATGCCGAGCGCCTCCAGGTCCTCTGCCGTGGACTGGGAGCCCGTCACGCCGCGCGAGTGGCGATAGAGCCGCATCATCGCCGGCTCCGCCAGGTATCCGAATGGCGCCCCAAGCCTCGCCACTCCGCGCGTCTCGCGCCACCAGTACTCGCGCGCGAGCTGGTGGATGAAGAAGACTCGCTTGTGCGCCGGAACGTAGAGCGGAGTGAAGAACGGGATCGTGTTGATCTGATCTACTATCCAGTCGTATCCACCGTGCTTCTTGCGTAGCCATCGCCACGCCCAGAAATGCACAGTTGCCTGCCGTCCACGGCGGATCACGTTCACCCCATCGATGACGCTGCTCGTGCTCGCGCCCGGATGCGACGCCGTGAAGCAGGTGACCTCGTGCGTCTGCGCGAGCCGGCTCAGGATCTCGTGGGTCACCAGCTCGGCGCCGCCGGCGGCGGGGTGGTCGAGATAACGCCAGGAGAGCGTCAGCAGCCTCAAGTGAGGGTCACCGCCCCGGACGCCCGGGCCGAGGGCGACGAGCGCCCGAAGGTTGGGCGGGTGAGCATCGTCGTTCCCACGCGCAACTCGGCGACGACCCTAGCCACCTGCCTCGAAAGCGCGCGAGCCCAGGATCACCCAGACGTCGAGCTGACCGTGGTCGACAACCACTCGACGGACGGGACCCTTCAGATCGCGCACGAGTTGGCGGATGCGGTGCTGGTTGCAGGTCCCGAAAGGAGCGCGCAGCGCAACGCCGGCTCGCGCGCCTCGACCGGGGAGTTTCTTCTGTTCATCGACAGCGACATGGTGCTGGAACGCTCCGTCGTCAGCGAATGCGTGCACGCCGCGCGAGGCGGTGCTCAGTCCGTCGTCATCCCGGAGGTCAGCTTCGGGGAAGGTTACTGGACGCGCTGCAAGGCGCTGGAGCGTTCCTGCTACATCGGCGACGACACCATCGAGGCGGCGCGTTTCTTCACGCGCGACGCGTTCGACCGCGCGGGTGGCTTCGACGAGAGCATCCCGGCCGGCCCCGAGGACTGGGACCTTCACGAACGTGTGCGGGCAGCCGACGACGCCGTGCAGCGGACCAATGCGCTGATCTGGCACGACGAGGGTCGCCTGCGACTGCGGGAGACGGTCGCCACCAAGTACTACTACGGAAAGGGCGCAGAGGTCTATCTGCGAAGGCACTCCACCGCCGCGCGAAAGCAGGCTCGACTGTTCCGGCCCGCGTTCATCCGCAACCGGAGGAGACTGGCTCGCCAGCCCCTCACCGCAGCGGGAATGATGCTGATGAAGGCGCTCGAGCTTGGCGCCGGGGCGGCCGGGCTAGTGGTCGCGCGCGCGTGTGCGCGCCGCGCGCGCACGGCGGGATAAGCATGCGCCGGATCTCGGACAGCAGCTTCTTCGTCGCCGTCAACGGCGCCGGCCCCTCGCCACCCGCTTCGGGGCTGATCGACTTCCTGCTACAGCACCGAGCGCGGCGGCTCACGACCGTGTTCCACCCGCTCGAGCCCGAGCAGGAGCCCCAGCACGTGATCACCGTCTACGAGCCCGACAGCGAGCCGCGGGTGCGGCGCGTCCGGCTGCCCTCGCGGCCACCGTTCACCTACGTCCTCGACCCGCTGGTGCCGCTCTGGCCCGAACGGGTCGACGGCTGGCTCGGCTTCAACAACCTCGCCTGCGCGCGCGGCCTGCTCGCGAGGCGGCTCGGGCGCGCCGGCAAGGTCGTCTACTGGGCGGTCGACTTCGTTCCGAACCGCTTCGGCGACAACGCCCTCACAAGAGCCTACGACCGCTTCGACGCACTCTGCTGCCGTTCGGCGAACGCCCGCTTCGAGCTGTCCGAGGCGGCGCTGAATGGCCGCAACGAGCGCCTCGGCCTGCGGCCGGAGCAGGCGGCTCGTTCCCACGTGGTGCCGATCGGCGCCTGGGTGGACCGCGTGCCGGTCACGGCCGAGGACGGCTGGAAGGCGCGCCGGGTCCTGTACGTCGGCCATCTGATCAGGCGGCAGGGAGTCGGGCTGCTGGTGGAGGCTCTCGACCTGCTCGCCAGGCGCAGCGTCGACTTCGTCGCCGAGATCGCCGGCTCGGGCCCGCTGGAGCAGGGGCTGCGCGAGCAGGCAGCGCGCGCCGGCCTGGACGGTCGGCTCAGCTTCGCCGGGTTCATCGACGACCAGCGCAGCGTCGAGTCGTTCCTTGCGAGCGGCAGCGTGGCAGTCGCGGCCTACGACCCCACCGACAACGTCCTCACCCAGCACGCCGACCCCTCGAAGCTGAAGGCATATCTCGCCGCCGGGCTGCCGATCGTGATGACCGATCTGCCCCACAACGCGCAGGAGCTGGCGCAGCGGGCAGGCGCGGAGCTGATCCCCTTCGACGCCGGCGCGCTCGCCGACGCGATCGAGCGCGCGCTCAGCGATGGCGAGCGCTGGCAGCAGCGGCGCCGGGCCGCGCTCGACTACGCCAGGGGCTTCGACTGGGGGGCGCTACTCGAGCGGCCGCTCAGCGAGCTGGGCTTCGAAGCCTGAGTCGCTGTCGGCCCATCGAGACGCTGAGGCTGCGCGTGTCGGCGCGGCCGGCGGGCTGCGGTCCGGGGCTGGTCGTGACCTTCACCAGCGCCCGGCGATCGAAACGGACCGGGAAGGAGATGCTTTGCGGCCTGATGCCGACCCGGCGCACGGCGAGCGTGCGCCCGTCCGGGCCGCGCAACGTGACCGAGCGCGGCTGCGCGAAGCTGGTCGCGACGACGTTCAGGGTGCCGACGCATGGGGAGCACGGAGCCCTCACCTCAATCTCGCCCTCGTCGCTGCTGAGCCATTGAATGATGCCGGTGGGCGTCTGCTCCGGAAGGCTGAAGCCGGGACCAAGCGTGACGAGCGGAAGAGGCTTGGCCTGCACGGAATACAGCGAGGCGTACTTCCCGGGCATGATGAGGTGAAGTCCCTTGCCCGGCCTGCCCGGTCTCGTCACTCCGGCCTCGATCGGCACGTGCGTCACCACGACATAGCGCACGCCCACCATGCTGAGCCGGCCCGGCGTGACAGGGCGTGTGAGCTTGTCGAGCCGCAGCGCGCGGAACTCCGAGAGAGTCTCCGAGTCGAATCCGTTCAGGATCGGCTTGCCGTGGAAGTCCTGAAAGAACTCGGCCGAGTAGTCCCCGTGGCCGGCGGCCTCGATCGGATACTCGACAACCAGGCCGTCGGGCAGTTCCTTCAGCGCTTTGTAGATCGGCGGGATCACCATCGTGTTGGTGCCCACCGGGCGGATTCTGAGGTCGAGAACGACGACCACGCTGACGGCGATCAGGATGACGGCCTGCACGACCAGGGGCCTGCCGCGCAGCAGGCGTTGAAGGCCGATGGCGGCCAGCACGCAGACCACCAGCATCACGACCATCACGAAACGCGCGTACACGCGCCATGCCCCGGCCACGTCGTGAACGAGCAGCGACGGGAACGGGAAGAGGTGGCCGAACGCTGCCACCTTCGGGGGCGCGGAGAAGAGCAGCGCAACGACGCCGGTGAAGGCGGCGGCCACGACGACCCAGGTCAATGCCGGCGTCAGCCGCCGGCGTGCCGCCGCGACCAGCGCGACCAGCGACAGGGCCACCATCGAAAGCCCGACGTAGAGGGTGCTCTCGGCGAAGTTGGATCCGTGGATGTGGCGCTGCAACCAGGGACCTGTGTGGTCGCCGACGATCGCGGTGCCGCCCGGTGGGACCAGGTACTCGAAGGGCCGAGCCGAGTACGCGTACAGAGCCTGTAGGGTTTGCGTTTCGGTTCCCGTCCCCCTGCCGCTCGCAACGGTCAGCAGGACCAGCCCGGCGGTAAACGCGGAGACGATTCCCGCGGCGACGAGGTGGGCCCTCAGATTTCCGGCCACCTGGCGGCGCCGGATGGCCGGAGCTACGACGCCAACCGCGAACAGGGCCGCGAACGCGACACCGCCGATCAGGAGGTAGTACTGCGACCAGGAGAGCGCGATGACGGTGGCAAGTCCGGCCAGCACGCCGTTCCTGCGGGATGGCGATTCGTGCAGGACGAGCATTCGCCAGAAGATCAGGACCAGTGGCCAGCCATGGACGAAATGAATGTGACCTCCCGCCTTCACGACCGGATACGGGTAGAAGGCGAACGCCCAGCCGATCAGCAGGCTGACGAAGAAGTTGCCCGTCAGACGGCGCGCCAGCAGGAACATCGCGGTCCCCGATGCCACGAAACCGCCCAGCGTGAAGAGCGAGAACGCCGGCACCGCGCCGAAGATGAGCGTCAGCAGGTACAGGACGCCGGTGCTGGAGAAGGCCGCGATGTTCTGCGTCCACTCGATCGGCCTGCCCTCCGGAGCGCTGAGGTCGTGGAGGGTGCCGGGGAGGAACGGATTGTGATGGCCCTCTACGGTCTCGCGCATGATCGCCATTCCGCCGGTGAGGTCCCCGAAGGCGCCGAAGATGATCGAGTGCAGGTCCGTCACCAGCGGCCAGGTGAGCTGGATCGCGACACCGGCATAGACGAGCGTCGCGAGCAGCGTCTGGGCCGGCCTCGGCAGACGAGCGACGACGGACAGCAATCGCGCAAGCCGTTGCTCGAGCCCGGATCTCATCCGCCGTCTGGAGGAGGAGCGGTCCGCGAGTCGCGTCTTCGGCGCGGCCTCCGCCGAGCCGGATGTTGTCGAGGCGACCGGTTGCTCAGTCATGCGGGAGCTCGACGGTGGCCGCGTGCAGGGTGTTCAGTGCGTGCATGTGTGGAGACCAACGCAGCCGGCGGGCACTATAGCGGCGGCATCGCGGCACCCCCGCAGACCGCCGGAATCGCGGCGGGCGCAACTAACCGGCGACCGCCTGGTTTAGATTTTGGGGTCCCGAGGCAGCCTCCTCAGCCATGGTAGAGACGAAGACCAGCCGCGCGGAGCGATCGAGGTCGCCCAGCAACGAGCAGGAGCTGCTCGAGCCGCCCGCGGCTCATCCCGAGCCTGCCGAGGCCGCCTCGACGAAGCCGTTGCTGTCGCGAATGGGCAAGGGCGCCTCCGTGATGGTGGTGCTGACGCTGCTCGCGAGCGTCACCAACTACGGATCGAACCTGATCTTCAGTCGCGTGCTGTCGCCGGCCAGCTTCGGCGATTTGACGGCACTTCTCGCTCTGCTGGTCGTCATAACAGTGCCTACCGGGGCGGCGCAGACCGTGATCGCCGAACGCATCGCCACCCACATGGCAGACGGTCGCCCCGACCGCGTCAGATACCTGATCCGTCACGCGATCGCGCACGTGGCGATCATCGCCGCGATCGTGGGCGCTCTCTACACGCTGACGATCCCGATGGTCGTCGACGTGCTGGACCTGCAATCCGCCGGTCCCGCGATCGCGCTTGCGCCACTGGTGGTGGTCGGCTTCATGCTTCCGGTCGCGATGGGCGCGCTGCAGGGGATGGACCGCTACCTCGCATACGGCCTGATGCTGCTTGCGATCGCCGTCTCGCGGATCGCGTTCGGAGTTCCGTGGGCCGCAACGCCGGCGGGAGGCTCGGGCGGCGCGCTCGCCGGTCAGGCGCTCGGCATCGCGGTCGTACTGGTGGGAGCCGCATGGTTGCTGCGCGGGTACCTGATCGGTCGTGGCACGGGAGCGGCAACGACCGGCCTTCGGCGCTTGCCGAACGTACGCGCGGTCACCGCCAGCCTCGCGTTCATCGCTTTTGCCGTGCTCAGCAACCTCGACGTGCTGCTGGCCAAGCTGTTCCTGTCCTCCCACGAGGTAGGCATTTACGCCGCCCTCTCGACGATCGGCAAGGTGGTCATGTTCCTGCCGGCCGCGATCGCCGTCGTGATGGTGCCCAACGCCGCCCGCACCCGCCACACCAGCAGGGAGACGGGCCGGGTACTCCGGATCGCCGGGCTGCTGGTCGCGATCACGACCGTGGTGGCGGCGCTGCCGGCGATCGTGGCGCCGGAGTCCGTGGTCCGGCTGATGTTCGGGAGCAAGTACCTCGAAGCCACCGACGGCGTGCTGCCGATCGTCTGGGCGGGGGCGGGGCTCTCGCTCCTCTACCTGCTCGTGATCTATTCGGTCGCCGTCGAGGACCGGCGCTGGAGCATGCTGCTGGGAGCCGGCATCCTGCTGCAGATCGCCGGCATCTCGATCTTCCACGACTCGCCGGCGCAGATCGCGCTCGTGCAGGCGATCGTGGTCACGATCGTGCTGTTCGGCAACGAGCTGCGCTTCCACAGGCTCTTGATGACCCCGCGCAACGTGAGTGGCGCCGCACCGTGAGCGGCGACGCCCAGGCTCAAAGCGTCACGCCGTACCTGACTCTGGTGACGCCGGTTCGCAACGGCGCCGCCTTCATCGAGGACAGCGTGCGCGAGATGTTCCGCGCGCTGGAGCAGCTGGAGCGCCCGTGCGAGGTGATCGTCGTCGACGACGGCAGCACGGACGGCAGCGCCGAGCTGGCCAGCGCCGTGTCCGATCCACGCCTGCGGGTGCTGCGCTACGAGCAGCACCAGGGCAAGGGAGTGGCAGTCACATGCGGTCTGGCCCACGCGCGTGGCCGCCTGGTGGGTTGGCTGGACAGCGACCTCGACATCCAGCCGGAAGTGATCGTGGAGGCGGCGCGCCGCTTCGAGCAGGCGCCGGACATCGACGCGGTGATCGGCAGCAAGCGGCATCCGGCCAGCAAGGTCAGCTATCCGCTGATCCGGCGCGTGTACTCGTGGGGGTTTCAGTGGCTGATCCGCGCGCTGTTCCGCATCAACGTGCGCGACACGCAGGTCGGCGCGAAGCTGTTCCGGCGCGAGATGCTCGACACCGTCGTGCCGCTGCTGATGATCAAGCGCTATGCCTACGACCTCGAGCTGATGGCCGTCGGGGCCGAGTTCGGCTTCGACCGCATCGAGGAGATGCCGATCCGCCTCGATTACCGCTTCTCGGGAAGTGGGATCTCGAACGCGGCTGTGCGGCGTATGTTCGTCGACACGCTCGCGATCGCGTACAGGATCCACCTGCGCCATCACTACGTGCGCCGCTACGCCGCGTTGCAGCGACAGCGCACCGATGCTGCGGCGCGGGAGGTCCCACTCGAGGCAGATCAGATCCTGCCACCGGTTTCCGCCATCGACCTGACCGAGGCCGGCGACCGCCGCGCGGGTGACCGGCGGGCGGGCATCGACGATCGCCGCCGGGCCGAACGCCAGCGGGCGCGGCTCTGATGCCGAAGCGAGCCGGCCGAGCTGCGGGACTATCGGGACGCCGGCCTGGTGAAGTGGAACATCCCGCACGCGTAGCGTGAGCCCTCGAGCTCTGCGAGCGAGCGGTGACGCTTGAAGGTGCCGGCGTCGTCGACGCCGGAGAACTCCACCAGCTCCAGCTCCTGGAACATGGCCACGATCTGCTCCGGGGAGTGAATGCGGTGGGCGTTGAAGCAGAGCCGCGGCCGGCCGACCGGCAGCGAGAAGAGCAGCCGGCCACCGGCCTGGATCACCCGCTGCAGCTCGGCCGCGGCAGTTCTCGTGCCGTCCGGGTTGAGCTCGTCGCCGTACCGCCCCAGCCCGATGTGCTCGGCGACGTGAAGACAGGAGACCGACTCCAGCGAGCGGTCGGCGAACGGCAGCGCGAGCACGCTTCCCGCGACCGAGTCGAGGCCCTCGACTGCCGCCTCCAGCGGCCGGATGTCCACAAAGGTGACGCGAGTCAGCGAGGTCAGGAATCCGACGTAGTCGACCCGGGAGCCAACGTCGACGTGGCGCTCCGGCACGCGAGCAGCGACGTTTTTCGCCGCCCAAACGTCCTGGTGGAAGTAGTGGCTGTCGTAAGGGGATGCGGGCAGGCGGTCGAACAGCTGCGGGTCGCTGTCCCTCCACCTCAATCTCTCTGCTCCCGGCATCGTGCGATAGGCCCTCCGATCCCGCAGCCAGCGCGCGATTGCCCCAGGGAACGAGAGCGCGCGCAGTGCGCGCCAGCCCAGCCGGGGAACGATCGGGGGCAGGCGGCGAGCATGCCTGACGAGGTTTCGCCAATCGACGCTGGAGCTCATCGAGCGCGAAATCCTAGCTGCCGGGACATGGGCGGGAACCTGCTATACAGCGGCCCTGGTCGCGACCCTGCCCTCGGACACGCCGGGCATTTCGTCAGAGAGTCTCAGTCATGCCCACAGCAATAGTCACAGGCTCAGGCGGCCTCATCGGCTCGGAGTCCGTTCGCTACTTCGTCGAGCTCGGATTCGACGTGATCGGGATCGAGAACGACATGCGCGCTCAGTTCTTCGGCCCCGATGCCTCCACCCGCGCCGTCAGCGAGGATCTCGTCGAACGCTACGACGGCTTTCGATGGCTGCCGCTGGACATCCGTGACGCGGACGGCGTCGATCGGGTCTTTCAGGACAACGCAAAGTCGCTCGAGCTGATCGTCCACACGGCGGCTCAGCCGTCGCACGACTGGGCGGCGACGGACCCCCAGACCGACTTCGGCGTCAACGCCAACGGCACACTCAACCTGCTGGAGTCCACGCGCCGGCATGCTCCGGCCGCAACGTTCGTCTTCACCTCCACGAACAAGGTCTACGGCGACCTCGCGAATCAGCTGCCGCTGATCGAGACGGACACCCGGCTCGAGCTGCCCGAGGACCACCCATACCACCGTGGGATTGACACCTCTATGTCGATCGACCGTTCGATGCACTCGCTGTTCGGCGTCTCGAAAGCCGCAGCTGATCTGATGGTGCAGGAGTACGGCCGCTACTTCGACATGCCGACCGTCTGCTTCCGTGGCGGCTGCCTGACCGGGCCCCAGCATGCCGGCGCGCAACTGCACGGGTTTCTCTCCTACCTGATGAAGTGCACGGTGACGGGCGAGCCGTACACGGTCAACGGCTATGGCGGCAAGCAGGTGCGCGACAACATCCACAGTGCCGACGTCGTCTCCGCCTTCGAAGCCTTTCATCGCTCGCCGCGCGCCGCCGCCGTCTACAACCTCGGCGGAGGGCGTTACAGCAACTGCTCGATGCTGGAGGCGATCACGCGCTGCGAGAGCATCGCCGGCCGGCGTCTCGACTGGCGGCTCTCCGACCAGGCGCGGATGGGAGATCACCGCTGGTGGATCAGCGACCTGAGCGAGTTCGAGCAGGATTACCCGGGTTGGCGGCTCCGGTACGGGATCGAGGAGATGCTGCGCGAGATCTTCGAGCAGAACGCGGAGTCCTGGGAGGGCGCCGCCCGGGGCCTGCCGTCCGCGTGAGCGCCCGGCCCGAACCCGGCAGCCCTGCTTGAAGCCCGCCCGAGGCCGTTGAGACGCATCGTCGCCGGTGACGCACGCGTCTGGCGCGCCGCCGCTGTGGTGAGCGCCGCGATGCTGGCGCTGATCGCCTGGCAACTGCTGATCCCGCGCGACTTCTATACCGGCACCAACAGCGTGCGCGGAAGGTCGGTGGTGGCGACGGTGCCGCCGGGGTCGGAGCTCTGCGTGCCGGAACTCTCGGTCCCGGCCGGCACGGGTCGGGTCGAGTTCGACGTCGCCGCGCCGGCGGCGACCGGGCTGGTCGAGACGCGAGTGCGAACGGCCGCGGGCGTGCAGACCGGGTCGGTGCGCGATGCCGCAACGGGGTCGCACAAGCTTGCGATACCGATCGGTCCCGCTGCGCCAGGTTCCGCCGCCGCGACCGGCACGGTGTGCGTCAGGCCGCTGCAGGGTCCGCTCGACTTCAGGGGCGTCGCCGGCCTGGATCGCGATCCGGCTCCGCTGCTGGGCGGCCGCCGGCTCGACGGGCGCGTCGCGGTCTGGTTCCGCCCGCCGGCGGGCAAGCGCTCCAGCCTGGCTTCGCGCCTGGACGACGCCGTCGACCGCGCCGCCCTCTTCCGCCCCGGCATCGTCGGGCCGTGGACCTACGTGCTGCTGCTCGCGGTCGCGATACCGGCGCTCTGGTTCTCGGCGATCCGCCTGCTGGCCGTGGCGCCGTGGCGGCGCCCGCGGCGGCTGATGCTGGGCGTGACGCTGCTCGCGCTGGTCAACGGGATCGTCTGGGGCCTGATCACGCCGGCCTTCGACGCGCCCGACGAGCCCGAGCATTTTGCCTATGCCCAGTACCTGGCCGAGACCGGAAAGGCTCCCTCCGCCTCGCCGGACGAGCGCCTGCCACTGTCGGACCAGCAATCCCTCGCCCTTCAGGCCGTGCGCATCTACCTCTACCAGGAAGGCCCGGACGGCAAGCCACCCTGGTCAGCGGCCCAGGAGCGCCAGTGGGAGCGCCTTGCCGCCGCGCTGCGACCGCCCCCGGCGCGCGACAACGGTGGCGGCGCCACCTCCGCGACCGTTCACGCCCCCGCCTACTACGGGCTGCTTGCGCCCGGCTATCTCGCCACGCGCGGCCAATCTCCGTTCTCGCAGCTCGAGGCAATGCGGCTCACCTCGACGCTGCTGGCTGCGCTCGTGGTGGCGCTGGTGTTCCTGACGCTGGCCGAACTGTTCCCGCGATACCCGGTCGCGTGGGTCGCTGGAGCGCTGCTGGTCGCGTTCCAGCCGATGTTCGGGTTCATGGCGGGCGCGGTCAACAACGACATGGGAGTAAACGCGGCTGCCGCCGGTGTGCTGCTGTTGCTGATCGTCGCCCTGCGGCGAGGCCTGACGCTGCCCGTCGCCACCGGCGCCGGCGCGCTGCTTGCGCTTGCTCCCCTGTTCAAGGGCACGGCGTACACGTTCTTCGTCGTCGCGGCGCTCGCGATCGCGCTGCTCGTCACCGACCGCGAGCGGCGGCGGCTGACGCCGCTGCTGGCATTCGCCGCCACGTTCCTGGCCGTCGAGCTGAGCTGGGTGCTGCTCTCGGGGTTCTTCGACCGCGACACGTTCACCACGCCCAGCGGCGACTCTCCGGTCCAGAGCGTCTCGATCCTCCAGAACCCGACCGGCTATCTCTCCTATCTGTGGCAGGTCTTTCTGCCTCCGCTGCCGTTCATGACCGATCTGCACGTGGAGACGTTTCCCTTCTTCCACATCTACGTCGAGCGTGTCTGGGGAGCGTTCGGCTGGATCGCGTTGCTGTTTCCGCGCTGGGTCTATGTCGTCGCGCTGGCCGGCATGGCTGCAACCGGCGCGCTGGCACTGGTCGCGCTGCGACGCGAGTGGCCCGCCGTGCGCTCCAGGTGGCGTGAGGCGCTGCTGCTTGCCGCCGTGGCGATCGGCGTCGTGATGGGAGTCGAGGCCGCGTTCACGACTCTGACGCCACGACCGGCGATCGCCGAGCAGGGACGCTACGTGTTCACGGCCCTACCGGCCTACGCCGCTCTGGTCGTGTTGGCCTGTCTGGCCTTTGGGCGGCGCCGCTTCCCCACCGCACTCGCGGTCGCGGTCACGCTGGTCGTCGGCTTCAGCGCGACGTCGCAGCTGTTCGTGTTCACGAGCGCGTTTGCGTAGTTCAGCCCAGGCTTCAGCGCCGCGCCAGCTCGAGCCAATCGACCCGCTTGCCGCAAAGGTCGCGCGCGCTGCGGGCGCTGCGCACCACGTCGGGTCCTGTGGCCGATACGGGCACCATCACGACGGGACCCAGCAGCTGGCCACCGCCGTTGCCGGGCCGCAGGTCGCCGCCGGCGCGGGTAACGGTCAGCGTGTGCCGCCCGCGCGACACGCGGGCGCGGCCGAGGTGCGCGAACTCGCCTCTTCCGTTCAGCTCGTAGCTGACACTCCCAACTGCCCTGCCGTCGATCGCGACACTGGTCTCGCGCCCGAACGAGCCCTGGAGCCAGACGTCGTAGGCGGTGTCCGCCGGCACCGCGAGCGTTTGCGTCGCGCGTCCGGAGCCGGACGCGCGCACCGACAGCGGGTCGTCGGCATCGACCGCCCACGAGCTCGGCCGCGACGCCTGAGCCGGGCTGGCAACCAGCAGTCGCCGGCGCCGCACGTACAGCAACGAACGACCCGCCGGCCGCGTGAACGCGCGCGGCAGCCGGCCGCAGCTAGCGACGGCGCCGGGCTGAAGGCCTCCGCCAAGCGGAAGGTGGCGCTCGACGTCAGGTGACCCGCCGGGGCGCCAGACCTCGTAGTCGTCGCCTCTCCACACGAGCCGGAAGGACGCCGGCGGCCGGCTGGCCGAGGGCGAGCGCCGCAGCACCAGCGTCCGAAAGCTCTCCAGGTACGACAGCGGCACCTGGTCGCTGTCGCCCTCGAAGCCGAAGCGCCCGCGCGGCGCGCCCGGGCGAACCTCCCACGGCTCGCTCCAGGCGGTCGGCTGCGCGTCGCGCAGGAAGTGCTTGGCGAACTCCTCGAACTCCAGGTACAGCGTCGGCCCGTCGCCCTCCAGCCGCTCGCCGACGTCGCCCAGCTCGACCAGCCGGTCGCGCGGCGCGAGGTGGGCGTCGTGGTAGGCGAGCGCGTTCGACCACACCACCCCGACTCCGATCGCGGCGACCAGCAGCCACGCCGGCAGCACCCTGCCCACCTGCGCCAATGCAGCCGCTCCCAGCAACGCCATCAGCAGGATCGGAGGAGAGACGATCATGAGTGCCTTGGCGTCGGCCCAGGGCGAGCCCTGCGACGTGACCGAGAGCCACGCGACGAGCGAGATGCCGAGGTAGAGCAGCGGCAGCCAGGCGCGGCGGCGCAGCGCCCAGACGGCGCCGGCGACAGCGGCCGCGATCGCGAGCGCGATCAGCAGCCTCGAGAGCGTCAGCATGCCGCCCGCGAGCTTCAGGCGGTAGTCGCCCTCGAGCCAGATCCCGACCGCCTGCAGGCGGTCCAGCGGGCCGAGCAGGTTGCCAAGCTCGCTCTGGCTCGTGGCCGTGTCGCCGTTCTCGCGCACGAAGTCGGCGGCCTGTGTCAGCACCGGCAGCGAAAGAGCCCCCGCCAGCGCGAGCAGGAAGCCAGCGTCGCGGGCGGTGGGAGCCAACCAGCGAGGGCGCCTGTGCCACGCGAGCACCACCGCGCAGGCCAGCAGCAGCGGGACGAGCCAGGGCGCCACGGCCGGCCCCAGCACCGCCAGCGCCGCGGCGGAGGCGATCGCCAGCGGCACCAGCCTGCGCGGGCCTCCCTCCCCCACTGTCAGCGGTACCAGTGCAAGCAGGGTCGCGACGACCGCCACCGTCGCCAGCTCCTTGATGCTGCCCTGGAGCGCGTAGGCGTAGACCAGGGCGGGCTGCGCGGCCAGCAGCGCGATCGCCGCCCGCAACGCGCGCCGCTCGACGATGCCGTCCAGCAGCGAATACAGCGACAGCGACAGCATCGCCGCCAGCAGGGCGAGGAAGGGCTGGAACACCCAGGCCACGTCCTGGCCCACCAACGGTCGCACCGCGCCGAGTGCGACGTGCGCTCCGACCGGATAGGCGGTGTCGAAGTAGGCGGCCAGCGCCGCTTTGTAGGACGACGGGGGCAGCCCCGAGAGATCGCGACCGTGGTCCATCAGCTGGTCGACGAGGATGAAATGGATCGAGGTGTCCCCGAGCACCGTGTAACCGGCAAAGGTTGCGTCGCCGGAGAGCACGACGGGGGCGGCGAAGACCGCGAACACGCCGGCCGCGGCCCCGGCGGCCCAGCCATCGGGAGACAGCTCGAGCAGGCGCCCGCTGCCTGCCACCAGCCCCGCCACGGCCAGCGCGATCACGAGCGGTGTCGCCAGTGACGGACTCGGGCCCCAGACCATCGCCTGGGCGGCGACCACGATCAGCGCAAAGCCGAGCGGGATCAGCAGCGGGCCGGGGATGTCGCAGCCGGACAGCAGCTGCACCACCAACCCGCAACCCAGGCAGAGCAGGCACAGCAGCAGCGGGAAGGCCAGCCAGGCCAGGAGCATGCTCATCGATGCCCGGTCGGGCTCAGGTATCGGTGCGGCGCCGAAGGCCCACGATGCTGATCAGGAACGAGGTGAACACCACCTGCATTCCGATCACGATCAGCGTCAGCGACAGCACCGCCAGCTGCTCCTCGCCCAGCGCTCCCAGGCCGCGATCGAACCACTTGACCAGCACGACGGTGGCGATCGTGAGCCCAGCGAGCAGCAGCATCGCGCCCGCGAGCAGGCCGTGCTCGAGCCGGTAGCGGCTCTCCCAGCGCTCGAACATCGGGTCGCGGTCGCCGAGGTGGTGCACGCCATAGGCGCGCGCAACCAGGCCGAGGGCGACGACCTGGCCTCCGGCGATCGTCACCATCGAGGCGGCGATCATCGCGTGCAGGTCCCACTGCCGGCCGAGGAAGCTGAGGTTGGCCAGCACCGCTGCCATCCCGACCACGCCGAAGAAGCACAGCAGCAGACCCGGGATCAGGAACAGGTGCGTCGGGCTGTGAACGAGCAGGAAGCGAAGATGCCGCCAGCCGTCCCGGAACGAGTTCAGCTTCGACTCGCCCTTGCGAGGGTGGTACTCGATCGGGATCTCCTCGATCTGAAGGCCGGCCTTCGAGGCCCTGATCACCATCTCGGACGCGAACTCCATCCCGGGCATGCGCAGATCGAGCCGCTCCAGCGCGTCGCGCCGGAACGCGCGCATGCCGCAGTGCGCATCGCTGACGCCGCTGCGGTACATCAGGTTCAGCAGCCCGGTCAGCACGGGGTTGCCGAGGTAGCGGTGCAGCGGCGGCATCGCTCCCTTGTGGATCGTCCCCTTCAGGCGTGACCCCATCACCATGTCCGCGCCTTCCTGCAGAGGCTGGACGAACCGCCCGACCAGGTCGAAGTCGTAGGTGTCGTCGCCGTCGGCCATCACGATGTAGCGGCCCTCCGCGCTGGCGAAGCCGGCCAGGTAGGCGTTGCCGTAGCCGCGCCGCGACTCGCGCACGACGCGGGCGCCCTCGTCGGCGGCGATCACGTCCGACCCGTCGCTGGAGCCGTTGTCGACCACGATTACCTCACCGCTGAGGCCGTCGCGCTCCATCGAGCGCTTGGCCTTGCGAATGCAGGTCGCAATCGTCTCGGCCTCGTTCAGGCACGGGATCACGACGGAGACGTCGAGAGTTTCCTGGCCGGGCTGTTGAGTGGCGCTCTGGGTTGTGGTGGCCATCCGGCTCCCCGAAATCGTAGCCCAGGCCGCGGTCCCGACCGCCAGGCACCCGTAGAGTTGCGATCCGTGCGGATCGCGATCGTCTACGACTGCCTGTACCCGAACACCGTCGGAGGAGCGGAGCGCTGGTACCGCGCCCTGGCCGAGCGGCTCGAGGGCCGGCACGAGGTCACCTATCTGACGCGGCTCCAGTGGGATCGGGAGCGCGGCCCGGAGACACCCTTCCGCACGATCGCGGTCAGCGGAGCGGCGAGCCTCTATACGCGCTCGGGCAGGCGCCGGATCTGGCCGCCGGTGCGTTTCGGGATCGGAGTCTTCTGGCACCTGCTGCGCCACGGAGGCCGCTACGACGTCGTGCACAGCTGCTCGTTCCCGTACTTCTCGCTGGTCGGTGCCTGGCTCGCGATGCGGATCCGCCGCCGGGGGCGGCTGGTGGTGGACTGGTTCGAGCTCTGGAGCCGCGACTACTGGATCGAGTACCTCGGGCCCGGCGGAGGACGAATCGGCCACGCCGTGCAGCGCTTCTGCATACGGCTGCCCGATCGCAGCTTCGCCTTCTCGCGTCTGCACGAGCGGCGGCTGCTGGAGCAGGGGCACCGCGCGCCGCTGACGCGGTTGACCGGCATCTACGCCGGCGGCTCGGCGTCCGACGGTGAGGGCGGGGACGGGGGCACCGCCGAGGCAGATGCCGATGCCGCGCGAGCACCTCTGGTCGTGTTCGCGGGCCGTCACATCCCCGAGAAGCGGGTCAGGATCGTGCCCGACGTGGTGGCGGCCGCGCGGCGGCGAAGCCCGGAGCTGCGCTGCGTGATGTTCGGCGACGGACCCGAGCTGGAGGCGGTGCGCCGGCGCGTCGCCGAGCTGGGACTCGACGGCGCGGTCGAGCTGCCGGGCCGGGCGTCGGCGGACCAGGTCAGGCAGGGAATGGCGGCGGCGGCCTGCGTGCTGCTGCCGTCGATGCGAGAGGGCTACGGGCTGGTGGTGGTCGAGGCGGTCGCGCTCGGCACGCCCGCGGTGGTCGTGGACAGCCCGGACAACGCTGCAACCGAGCTGATCGAGCCGGGCGTGAACGGCTTCATCGCCGTCTCCGCCGAACCCGAGCAGGTTGCGGCGCGCGTGCTCGACGCCATCGACGCCGGCCAGGCCCTGCGCCGCTCGACCCTGCGCTGGTATCGCGAGCACGAGCACGAGCTGTCGATCGAGAGCTCACTGGCCGCGGTCGAAGAGGCCTACCGCTAAGCGAGCGTTCCGCGAAGCGCCACCGGCCGAGCGTTCCGACGAAGCCACTTGCGGAGCGTTTCCGACCGACCGCCGGCGCTAACTGACCTGCCTCAGGACCGCTAACGCGGGCGCGACGCCAGCACCCAGACGTTGCGCCGCATGAACGGCAGCCATGCCAGCAGGGAGAGCAGCATCGGGCGCCGCTTGCGCCTCGTGTAGCGCGAGATCACGCCGGTGCCGGGGGCGACCATCTCGTAGCTGACCCGCTCGACATCGAATCCCTGGTCCGCGAACAGCAACCGGAACGACTTGCGCGTGAAGGGGCGCACGTGCGTGTAGTCGTCCCACACCCAGCGCTGCGCGTCGGGGGACGAGGCGAACACCTGCCCGCCCGGTCTCAGGACACGGCGCACCTCGCGCACGGCGGCGACGGCGTCGTCGAGGTGCTCGAGCACGTCCTTGAGGATGACGCCGTCGAAGCTCGAATCCTCGAACGGCAACCCCTCCTCCACATTCACCAGCGCGGCAGCACGGCCGCGCTCGTGAGCGGCCGCGACCGCCTCTGGCGCGCCGTCGACGCCCGTGTAGTTGGCGAAGTGGTCGGCGAGCCACGCGCTCCCGCAGCCGACGTCGAGGATCTCGGCGTCGGCGGCGAAGTGGCGCGTCACGTCCCGGTAGTAACCGGGCTGCTCGTGCCAGTCGAAGTAACCCATCCGGCAGCGGTTACGGTACCGCCCGCGTGAGAAGTCCGATTCGCAGCGTCGCGCTGAACGCACTTTTCCTCGACCCCGGCGTCTCCGGCGGTCCTGAGACGTACCTTCGACAACTCGCGCCCGCGCTTGTCTCGGAGTACCCCGGCACGCGCTTCACGGTCGTCACCACGCGCAGGGGAGCGGCCGCGCTGGAGAGGGACGGCTGGAGGGATCAGGTCGAGCTGCTGACGCTGCCGGTGGACGAGGGCCAGCGCCTGCGCCGGGCGCTGGCCGAGCAGGCGCTGCTGCCGAGCCTGGCCCGTCGCCGCGATTGGGACCTCGTTCACAGCCTGGCGACGGTTGCGCCGATCCGGGCGGGGGCGCCCTCCGTCATCACCCTCCACGACGTCACCTTCTTCAGGCACCGCACCTTCGGCCTCGTCACCACGGTGGGCATGCGCCAGATCACGGCACGAGCCGCCCGCAGGGCGAGCGCGCTGATCACCGCGGCCGGTGCGGTTCGCGACGAGATCTGCTCGGTGCTCGGCCTCGACCCGTCGGCCTTCTCGATCGTCCCGCACGGCGTCGGCCGCCCGGCCGACGTCGAGCCGGCGCCCGAGGCCGAGCTGCGGGAGCGCCATGCGCTCGGCAACTCTCGCGTGGTGCTGTGCGTGGCGGCAAAGCGCCCGCACAAGAACCAGGAGCTGCTGATCCGCGCGTTGCCGCAGCTGCCGAACGACGTCGTGCTGGTGCTGGCCGGTCATCCCGAGCCCTACGAGCAGCTGCTGCGCACGCTTGCGCAGGAGTACGGCGTGGCGGCGAGGGTGCGGTTCCCCGGCTACGTGGCCGACGACGAGCTCGAGACGCTCTGGCGACTGGCCGGGTGCTTCGCGTTCCCGACCCTTGCCGAGGGATTTGGATTGCCGGTTCTGGAGGCGATGCAGCGAGCGGTTCCGGTGGCGTGCTCCGACATTCCCGTCCTGCGAGAGGTGTGCGGCGACGCGGTGCTCTATTTCGATCCGCACGACCCCGGCTCGGCGGCGGCCGCAATCGTTGCGGCCCTCGACGACGACTCGTTGCGCGCTCGCGGACGCGAGCACGCCTCCCACTACAGCTGGCGCGACGCCGCCCACGGCACGTTCGAGGCCTACGAGCGCGCCCTGCGCGACAGGGCATGAGCCGGCTGCTGTCGCAGATGCGGCGTCTCGCCGGAATCTCGGCTGTGCGGCGCCTGGCCGCGCTGGGGCCGCTGCGCCGGGTCGCATTCGCGCTGCGGGCGAGCCTGGTGCAGGAGCGATGGGCGTTCGCGTCGCGCGAGCTGCGAGGACGGCGGGTGACCGGCCGCTACCGGGTGCGCGGGACCGGCGTGATGGTCTGCCTTCGACACAGCACCGAGGACGTGTGGGCGCTCGACGAGGTGTTCTCGCAGCGGCTCTACGACCCGCCTCCACAGGTGGAGGCGGCGCTCGGAGGATCGGAGCCGAAACTCGACGTCGTCGACCTGGGCGCGAACATCGGCCTCTTCGGCGCCCACGCCGTCGACCGCTATCCGGACGCGCGCATAACCGCGTTCGAGCCGGATCGCGACAACGCGCGCCTGCTCGCATGCTGCGTCGAGTCGAACGGGCGCGAGCGCACGTGGCAGCGGATCGAGGCCTGCGCGTGGACGCGTGACGGCACGCTCGAGTTCGTCGCCGCGCAGGGCGCCATCTCTCACGTCGCAGCGGTGGGCGAGCGGCCGCCCGGCACGACCAGCGTTCCCGCGCTCGACGTCTTTCCGTACCTGCGCGAGGTCGACCTGCTCAAGATCGACATCGAGGGTGGCGAGTGGGCGATCATGGAGGACGAGCGCTTCGCCTCCGTTCCGGCGCGCGCGCTGGTGCTCGAGTACCACCCGCATCTCTGCTCGCAGCCGGACCCGCGCCGGCATGCGATCGAGCTGCTCGAGCGCTCCGGCTACTCGGTGGCGCCGATCTTCCACCGCGAGCGTGACTGCGTGGGGATGCTGTGGGCGTGGCGGGACAGTCAGCCGAGCCCGAGCGCGCGCTCGTAGCTCTCCAGCGTCGCGGCGGCGGTCTGCTGCCACGAGAAGCGCGCGGCCTGCGCGCGGCCGGCGGCGCGCAGCCGCTCGGCAAGCCCCGGATCACCAAGAATGTGGGTCACCGCTCGGGCGATGTCGGCCGGGTCCTCGGGGTCGAACAGCTCCGCCGCCTCGCCCGCGACCTCGGCCAGCGACCCGCGCCCGGAGCAGGCGACGGGCACGCCGCGCGCCATCGCCTCCAGCACCGGCAGCCCGAAGCCCTCGTAGAGGGACGGGAACACGAAGCAGGCCGCGGCGGCGTAATGGCCCTCCAGCTCCTCGTCCGGGAGCCAGCCGAGCAGCCGCACGTCCTCGGCCAGGCCCAGCTCCGATGCCCGCCGGCGCAGCTCCTGCTCGTAGGGCGTTGGGTAGCCGGGCAGCACCAGGACCGGCCGCTCCCCGGCGGGCAGCAGCGACATCGCCTCCAGCAGCCGCGCCAGGTTCTTGTGCGGCCGCTTGGCCGAGACGCTGAGCAGGATCTTCCGGTCCCCCAGCCGCTGGCGGCGGCGAACCTCCTCCTCCCCCAGGGATCCCTGCGCCGTGGCGGCGCGGACTCCCAGCGGAGCCACGTCGATCTTCGACGGGTCGAGGCCGAGCAGGCGCTCCAAATCCTCGCGCGTGCTGCGGGAATCGGCGATCACGCGATCCGACCTGCGCGCCGCGAGCGACACTAGCATCCCCATGCCCAGCCCACGTAGGCCGAAGTGTGCTTCACGATGGACACGGTGGATGAGGTCGTGAATCGTCACAACGCGTCGGAACCGGCCCCAGGCGGGGCCGGTGTTGGCGAGGCTGTGAACGAGGTCGACGCCGGCGGCGCGGGCGAGCCGAGGCAGCAGCTGCTGCTCACCGCGCACCCAATCGGCTCGCCGGCGCGCGCGCACGGGAACCGTCACACAGGGAGCGAGCTGCTGGAAGAACCCGTCACCGGACTCGGCCGTCTCGCGATTCACGAACAGCGTGAACCGGAACTGCGGTCGCGCCGCGATCAATTCGGGCAGCAGCTCACGGGCGACGACCTCCGTGCCGCCGGTCTCCCCGGGCACGAGGTAGATCAGGTTGAGGCCGATGTGGCGACTACTCACGACGGGTATCGTCCATGAAGATCGGGATCGACGCACGCGCGGCCGCCGGCGAGAGGGCCGGGCGTGGCCGCGTCGCGCGAGAGTTGCTGGAGGCGCTGGCGCGTCTGGACCACGATCACCACTTCGTCCTCTACTGCCGCGATCCCGCGCCGGAGCTGCTTCTCGACGAGCGCTTCAGCTGGCGCCCCGTGGGCACTCGCGAGCCGTTCTGGCACCTGCACACAGCCGCTCTCGCAAGTCGCGATTGCGATGTCTTCCTCTCCACCAACAGCTACCTGACACCGTGGTTCACGAGCATTCCCAGTGTGCAGCTCGTCTATGACATGGTCGCCTTCGTTCCCGGAGCGGCGCCCCAGCGGCGGGCGAGCCTGATCGAGCGCGCGACCATCCGCCGCGGCCTGCGCCGGGCCAGAGCGGTGATCTGCATCTCGCGCGCCACCGAGCGTGATCTCCTGTCGCGCTTTCCGGCCGCGGCGGGAAAGACGACCGTGATCCCGCTCGCGGCGAGCCGGCGCTTCTCGCGCACCTGCAGCGACGAGGAGCTGGAACGGGTTCGCAGCCGCTATGGCCTCGGCCGCCCGTTCGTGCTGCTGACGTCGACACTCGAGCCACGCAAGAACGTGCCGCGGTTGATCGAGGCCTTCTCGGGGCTGCCCGGGCCGCTGCGCGACTCGCACCAGCTCGTGTTCACCGGTCCCGAGGGATGGCGGATGAAGGAGACACTTCGCAGCGCCAGCCTCCATCCCGACCTCGTGAAGCTGCTCGGCTACGTTCCGGAGGAAGATCTCGTCGCGCTGTATCAGGCCTGCACAGTCTTCTGCTACCCGTCGCTCTACGAGGGCTTCGGGTTGCCGCTGGTCGAGGCGATGCGGTCCGGCGCGCCGGTCATCACCTCGAACGTGTCGAGCCTGCCCGAGGTGGCAGGGGACGGGGCCCGCTACGTGAATCCCCTCGACGTGATGGACATCCGTGACGCACTGGAGGAGCTGCTGGCGGCCGCGGACAAGCGCGAGACCCTGCGCGTGCGTGGGCGTGAGCTGTCCCGCGGGCTCGCCTGGGAGCACAGCGCAGAGGCGGTGCTCGACCGGCTGGTGGCCTGCGCGCAGCCGGCGCGCGCGCACCCGGCCCGCGCGCACCCCGCCGCGACGTGAACGAAGATCGTTCGCTGCTGCTGTCCGAGACCAGTCTCTCGCACAGTTCGGTGATCGTCTCGGCCAGCCTGCTGCTGGCCGCGCTGATGGGCGCGGGGCAGGCGTTGCTGGTCGTGTTCATCATTGGCGAGGGCAACGACACCGACGCCTTCCTCGCCGGTTATTCGATCTACTTCGTGTTCGCGGGTTTCGGAGCCTCGATGCGAGCGTCGGTGGTGCCGCTGCTCGGTCACGCCGAGACCGACCAGGGCTTTCGCGCCCGCGTGGCGGAGGTGCTGTCGCGCATTCGGCTGATCGGGCTGGTGGCTCTCGGTGTCCTGCTGCTGGTCTCCCCGATCGCGGGCCAGGCCCTCACTCACGGGCTGCCCGCGGACGATCGCTGGACCGCCGTGCTGACGGTGCTGATCCTGTCACCGGCCGCGTACATGCAGCTGCAGGCGGCGTCGGCGTCGGCGGCGCTCACCGCCGGCCGGCGCTTCCTGTTCTCGGCCACCCTCTACGTCGCCTCGGGGGTGGTTGCACTCGCCTGCTCGGCGGTGCTGCTGGAGGCGATCGGCATTCTCGGCGGAGCCTTAGGCCTGCTCGCCGGCGCCGTCGTGCTGGGAGCCGGGCATGCGCTCTACCTGCGCCGGTTCGGGATCCGGCTGCGCCTACGACCGAGCTGGCTGCGCGAGCGCGAGCTGTGGCGGCTCGCGCTGGCGCTGCTTGCGGGGGCTTCGATCGGCATGGCGCTCCAGATCAACCTCGCCATCAGCCTCGCGACCATCTCCAGTCATGCCGGCGCGATCACCGCCTACTCGTACGCCTACTTCATGGCGACCGTGATCCTCACCATCAGCTCGCTGCCGCTGGGGCTGGTGACGCTGCCCGACCTCGTCAGCCGGCTCGCGAGCGAGGGCAAGGACGCGGCCGAGCGCCACTTCCTGCGCGTCGCTCCCTACGCACTGGCCGTCGTGGCGCCGCTGCTGTTCGCCTATGCAGCGGACGGCCGGCCGTTGCTCGAGGCGATCTTCGCCGGTTCGATGTCGGACTCCACGATCGGCCTGCTGTTCGACGTCGGCCTCTGGCTCTGCGCCATGATCGTGCCGGCGGCGTTGATGGTGCTGGCGGCGATGGTGTCGCTGGCGCTCGGACGCTGGCGCCAGTACCTGCTGACGGCGCTGGCGGGAATCGCCGTGCACGCGGCGATCGTGATCCCGCTCTCGACGCTGGGACCCCGCGCGGTGGCGGCCGGCCATTTCGCGTCGGCGGTCGTCATGTGCGCGCTCGTGATGCGGACCGCCTACGGCCCGCGAGCGGCGGCGGTCGCGTTCGGGGCGCTGCGGCGCGCCGCTCCGGCGTTCGCCTTCGCGACCGTCTTCCTGCTTCTGCGCCTGCCTCTGGGCAGCGATCCCGGCTGGGCCGCGGCGCTCGGGTCGGCGCTGGCCGGAGCGCTCGTCTACTGCGCTCTCGCATTGCGCTTCTGGCCCAGCGTCAGCACCGCCTTCGTGGACCTGGTGCGGCGGCCTGGCGCGGCAGCGTCCACGTCCGCCGGCTATCCGCCCGTTCGATAGCTTGCTCGGCGTGCGCGCGCTGATCACCGGCATCGCCGGCTTTGCGGGAGGTCACCTGGCCGCGGTCTGCTCGCAGCAGGGGGCGACCGTGATCGGGACCGGCCTCAAGGCCGAGCCGGATGCCGGCGTCGCCTCACGCGCATCGGAGTACCTGCGCTGCGACCTGCTCGACGCCGATCAGACCAGGGAGTGCATTCGCGCGGCGCAGCCAGATCTGGTCTTCCATCTCGCCGCCGAGGCCGCGGTCGCGCGCTCGTGGCAGGACCCCGGCGGCACCATCACCCGCAACGTCGAGATGACGGTCAACCTGCTCGAGGCGCTGCGCGCGGAAGCGCCGTCGGCGCAGGTGCTGCTCGCATGCTCGGGCGAGGAGTACGGCGCACCCGAGTCGCTGCCGGTCGACGAGCGCGCACGCCTCTCGCCGCAGAACCCCTACGCGGTCAGCAAGGCCGCGGTCGACCTGCTGGGCGGCATGTACAGCGACGCGCACGGCCTCAGCACCGTGCGCACGCGCGCCTTCAACCATGCCGGGCCCGGGCAGTCGGACGATTACGTGGTGTCCGCGTTCGCACGCCAGATAGCGGAAGCCGAGGCGGCCGGCAACGCCAGCGTCGAGCTGGTGACAGGCAACCTCGAGCCGCGACGCGACTTCACCGACGTGCGCGACGTCGTGCGCGCATACTGGCTTGCGCTGGAGCGGGGCGAGCCCGGCGTCTACAACGTCGGCAGCGGCGTGGCGACTTCCATCGCGGATATCCTCGCGGCGCTCGCCGGCCACTCGTCGCTGGAGGTGAGGCAGCGAACCGATCCCGGCAGGTTGCGACCGCACGAGGTGATGGAGATCAGAGCCTCACACGACAAGCTGACCGGCGCGACCGGCTGGGAGCCGCGGGTCCCGCTCGACCAGACGTTGCGCGACACGCTCGACTGGTGGAGGGAGCGGGTGGCGGCGCCGGGTGACGTCTTGAGTCAACGAGAATGGAGCCGATGACGATCATGGAACTGAGGTTGCGGGCATGAGTGAGCGAAGGGCGCTGATCACCGGCATAACGGGCCAGGACGGCAGCTACCTTGCGGACCTGCTGCTCGAGAAGGGCTACGAGGTGCACGGCATGGTGCGGCGCTCCTCGACCGAGACCTTCGACCGCATCGAGCACATCCGCGACCGCCTCACGCTCCATACGGGGGATCTGCTCGACCAGCGCTCACTCGGGGACGTCATGCGTGCCTGCGAGCCGGAGGAGATCTACAACCTGGCGGCGATGTCGTTCGTCGCGGCGTCCTGGAACCAGCCCGTGCTGACCGCCGAGTTCTCCGGGGTGGGCGTGACGAGGATTCTGGAGGCGATGCGCGAGGTCGCGCCGAAAGCGCGCTTCTACCAGGCCTCCTCCTCCGAGATGTTCGGCAAGGTGCTCGAGGTTCCGCAGACGGAGAAGACGCCCTTCTACCCCCGCAGCCCCTACGGCGTGGCGAAGGCCTACGGCCACTTCATCACCGTCAACTACCGCGAGTCCTACGAGCTTTTTGCCTGCTCAGGGCTACTTTTCAATCACGAATCCGTTATGTCGAACACTCCTTTGATATTGCGTACAGGCGGGGTTGTAGAGGTCAGTACGCCCGCCGATCTGATGGCGGTTCATGACAAAGGCCCTAGCGTGCAGACCTGCACTCCGGAAGGCGTCGAGATCTGGGACGGCGATGACTGGGTGGAGTTGCGCGCCGTCACGGCAACACGCCGACGGGACGGCGACCCGGAGCACCAGCCGCTATCCGTCGAGGCTCGCGCGGGAGTCGTCGGGGTAACGGCGCACCACAACATGCTCCGCTCCGACGACGAGGTGGTACCGGCAAGCGAGCTGGAGGGTGGCGATGAGCTCAAGCTGGCGGAATCTCTTCCAGAGACGCTTCCCTGGTCCGTCTTGACGACCGAGCTCGCGGAGCTGCTGGGTGCTCTGGTCGGAGACGGCTGCGTCCGCCCGGACGGACGTACCGACTTCACGAACAACGACGAGAGCATGCGCGCCGGGGTCGCCGAACTGTGGTCCAGATGTTTCCTGGGCACGAGCAAGTACTGGGTTGGCAGGTCGGGCTTCAACGAGGATCGTGAAGTAGGAAAGCTCGCCTTGCTGGCTCCGCGGGCCACTGGATTGTGGCTGCGAGAACAGCTCTATACGAAGGACGGCTTCAAGAAGGTCCCGCCGCTGGTCCTGAACGGCGATCGCGAGGTCCAGGAGGCCTTCTTGAACGGCTACTACGCCGCCGACGGCCTCAAGAAGGGCGGTGGTGACTCGGTCAAGACCAACAGCGCGGTGCTCGCGCAGGGATTGGTCTGGCTGTACGCGATTCAGGGGCGCGATTGCTCCGTGTACGCGGAGCAGCGTGACAAGGCGGTCTACTACCAACTCAACATTCGCTCAGGCGTTCTCGTCGGGGGCAAGGGGGCGCACCTGGTCAAGAACCCCGCCGAGATCCGTCGCATCGAACCGCTTCAGGCGCCTCCGAGCAAGTGGAACTTCGACATCGAGACCGAGAGCGGGAAGCTGTGCGCCGGTGTCGGCAAGCTGGTGATCAGCAACAGTCCCCGGCGCGGATTGGAGTTCGTGACGCGCAAGGTCACCCACGCGGTGGCCTCGATCAAGCTCGGCCTCCAGGACAAGCTGCTGCTCGGCAACCTGGACGCAGAGCGCGACTGGGGCTACGCGAAGGACTACGTCGAGGCGATGTGGCTGATGCTGCAGCAGGACGAGCCCGACGACTTCGTGATCGCGACCGGCAAGGCGCACAGCGTGCGCGAGCTGGTCGACGTCTCCTTCGCCCATGTCGGGCTCGACCCCGCCGATCACGTCGACACCGACCCGCGCTACTTCCGTCCCGCCGAGGTCGATCACCTGATCGGCGACTACTCGAAGGCGAAGCAGCAGCTCGGCTGGGAGCCGCGCACGAGCTTCGAGCAGCTGGTGCGCCTGATGGTCGACGCCGACCTCGACCTGCTGTCACGCAGGGCGCCCCCGGGCCAGGCACCCTAGCCCAACCGCTCACCCCGACTCCTACTCCGACGCGCTGCGCTGGAACTGCTCTATCTGCGCCAGCATCTGCTCGCGCGGGTGCTCGCCGTCGCGCACCGCCTTGTGCCAGGAGACGATGCTCTCGAGCGCGCGGTCGAGGTTCCAGACCGGCCGCCAGCCGAGCCGGTCGTGGGCCTTGCCGGAGTCGAGGCGCAGGTAATTGGTCTCGTGCGGATGCGGGCCGGCGTCCTGCTCCGAGCGCAGATCCTCTCCCCACAGCTCGCGCAGGCGCTCGACGATCCAGCCGACCGGCTTGGCGTCGTCTGCGTCGGGGCCGAAGTTCCAGCCCTGCGCGAACTCGCGCGACTCGTGCAGGGCCTGCGCCAGCACCAGGTAGCCGCTGAGCGGGTTCAGCACGTGCTGCCAGGGGCGCACCGAGTTCGGGTTGCGGATCCGCACCGCGCGCTGCTCCAGCGCGGCCTTGACGATGTCGGGCACCAGCCGGTCCTCGCCCCAGTCGCCACCGCCGATCACGTTGCCCGAGCGCGCCGTCGCCAGCGCCGGCCCCTGCTCCGAGAAGAACGACTGCCGGTATGCGGCCGTCACAAGCTCTGAGCCGGCCTTGCTGCTCGAGTAGGGATCGCTTCCTCCCAGCGGATCGTCCTCGGTGTAGCCGCGCTCCAGCTCGCGGTTCTCGTAGACCTTGTCGGTGGTGACGTTGACGACCGCGCGCACGCTGTCGCTCTGCCGCACCGCCTCCAGCACCCCGACGGTGCCGAGCACGTTGGTGCGGTAGGTGCCGGCCGGGTCCTGGTAGGAGCGGCGCACGAGCGGCTGCGCCGCCATGTGGATCACGACCTCCGGCCGGGCTTCCGCAAGCGCGGCATGCACCGCCACGGGGTCGGCGACGTCGCCGTCGAACGAGCGCATGCCCTCGCCGATGCCGGCCTGCTCGAACAGCGCGCGGCCCGCCGACGGCGCCTGGCCGCCGGTGCCGCCGGACGAGTAGCCGACCACCTCGGCGCCCATGGTCTGGAGCCAGAGGCTGAGCCAGCTCCCCTTGAAGCCGCTGTGGCCCGTGACGAGCACGGTGCGCCCGCGCCAGAACTGCGGTTCGACCTTCATCGCCGGACCCGTCCCGGGTCTAGGACCACGTCTTCCAGGGCGCCCGGCCGGACGCCCAGAGGGACTCCAGCTCGTTCTTGTCGCGCAGCGTGTCCATCGCGTACCAGAAGCCGTCGTGCTTGAAGGCGGCGAGCTGACCGGCCTGCGCCAGCCGCTCCATCGGCTCGCGCTCCCAGATCGTCTCGTCGCCCTCGATGTACTCGCCGACCTGCGGCGACAGCACGAAGAAGCCGCCGTTGATCCATCCCTCGTCCCCGTGCGGCTTCTCCTGAAAGCCGGTGATGCGGTCGCCATGCAGCTCCAGCGCGCCGTAGCGACCGGGCGGCTGAACGGCCGTCACCGTCGCGAGCGTGTCCTGCTGGCGGTGGAAGTCGATCAGCCCCGAGATGTCGAGGTCCGAGAGGCCGTCGCCGTAGGTGAAGCAGAACTCGGGCTCGTCGACGTAAGAGAGGACACGCTTTAGCCGTCCACCGGTCTGTGTCTGCTCGCCGGTGTCGATCAGCGTCACCCGCCACGGCTCGGCGGCGCCCTGGTGGACCTCCATGCTGTTGTCCGCGAGATCGAACGAGACGTCGGACGCGTGCAGGTGGTAGTTGGCAAAGTACTCCTTGATCATGTAGCCGCGATAGCCGAGGCAGATCACGAAGTCGTTGATGCCGTGGGCCGAGTACGTCTTCATGATGTGCCACAGCATCGGCCGGCTGCCGATCTCGACCATCGGCTTGGGCCGCACGAGCGTCTCCTCGCTGATCCTGCTGCCGACCCCGCCTGCGAGTATGACCGCCTTCATGGCGGGCGACAATAACGCCTGAGCCCCTTGCCACCGACCTGGCGGCGGCCTATTCGAAGCCCTGATGACGGAGGCCTCGGGCCAGCGGCCGGTGATCCTCGCCTATGACGGCTCCCCGCCGGCACGCCACGCGATCGAGCAGGCGGCAAGTCTGCTGCTGCCGATTTACGCGCTGGTGGTGACGGTCTGGGAGCCGGCGTTGCCGGTGATCGCGATGGCGACCGAGCCGGTCCCGCCCGGCACGGCCGTCTATCCGCTCGACCTCGAACAGGCCACGGCGCTCGACCGGGCGATGTACGAGCGCGCCTCTGCGATCGCGGAGGGACGGGGCCGAGCTGGCGCGCGCGAATGAATTCGAGGCCGTTCCGCTGGTGGTCGCGGACGAGGCCAACCTGCCGGAGACGATCGCGCGCATCGCCGCGGAGCGAAAGGCGCATGCGATCGTGGTCGGCTCGCGTCGCCTGTCGGGAGTGAAGTCGCACATCCTCGGCAGCGCCGCGGAGGGGCTTCTGCACCACAGCCACATTCCCGTGCTCGTCGTCCTCGACAGGAAAGAGGACGACTCGGCGGATGATGGCTAGCAGCTATCGGCGGGCGTGCTCGAGCGCGGCGGCGAACCCGGCCGCGGCGCGCTCGTAGTTGTAGTAACCCACGGCCTTGCGCGCGCGCCGGCCCAGGTCTGAGCGCAGCTGCGGATCGGAGAGCAGTCGCTGCAGCGCTGCCGCGAGCGCGCGTTCGTCGCCGGCCGCGACAACGAGCCCGGTTTCGCCGTCACGCACCAGCCCACCCGCCACCGCGCCGACCGCGTCCGTCGCGACGACCGGCCGACCCTGGCTCATCGCCTCGTTGCAGACGAGCCCCCACGGCTCCAGGAACCGGCGCGTCGCGATAGACGGCACGACGACCGCGTCCGCCGCCGCGTAGGCGACCGGCAGGCGCTGGCGGTCGAGCCGCCCGGCGACCGTGATGCCGGGCACGTCGGCGATCGACGGATCGCTCGCCAGCGGGCCGTCTCCGACCAGGCAGAGGCTTGCGCCGGTGTCGTTGCCGAGCAGTCGCCAGGCTCGCGCCAGCACGTCCACCCCCTTGTCGGCGACGAGTCGGCCGGCGAACAGCACCAACGGCCCCCGGTCGAGTCCCGTCTCCCTGCGCCATTGCTCGATCTCCTGTTCGGATACGGAACGCGCGAAGACCTGCGGCTCGACGGCCTGCGCCGCGACGAAGACTCCATCGTCGCCGCCGCGCTGGTGGGCGACGTAACGGCTCACATGGGGCCCGTACGTGACGACCGCATCCGCGTGCCGGTAGATGCTGCGCATGAGCGGGAACGAGAACAGGTGAGCCGCCGTGCGCGGATGCCGCCAGAGCGACGCCCAGAGCAGGAAGGGACGGCCGGCTCGTCGCGCCCCGCGATAGGCGGACGGCAGCGCGACCCTGCCGGCGGTGGAGGCGATCACCGCATCGTGGCCTGCGGCCAGCTCGGCCGCGTCTCGCTGGCGCTCGAGCCGATGGGCGGGAAACGGAGCCGACTCCAGCTGGCGATCGAGGTCGCGCATCGCCTCCGGCACGTAGTGACCCTCGCCGCCGAAGCAGTACACCTCGACGCCGTGCCGCTCCGCCAGCAGCGTGTACAGAGGCATGCGGTAGGCCGGCAGGTAGTTGGTGACCAGGGCAACCGCCACGCCGCGGACAATACGCTGCGCGCCCAACCGCATGAACGTGGACGAACAACCCAAGCCGAGCGTGCTGCTCCTGCACAACCGCTACCGCGAGCCGGGTGGCGAGGAGCGCTCGGTGGCCGCGATCGAAGCGCTGCTGAGCGAGCGAGGGCATGCCGTGCAGGTGCTGGAGCGATCGAGCCAGGCGCTCACCGGCCCGCTTGGAATGGCGCGCGGCGGTGTCGCGATGCTGCGCGGCGGGCTGCGGCCGGCCGAGGTGCGCGCGGCCGTGGAGCGGACGGGCGCCGACATCGTCCACGTTCACAACCTCACCCCGCTGCTCGGCCCGCGCGCTCTTGCGGCCGCGCGCACCTCCGGTGCACGGGTGGTGATGCACCTGCACAACTACCGGCTCTTCTGCTCGATCGCGATCGCCTACCGCGACGGCGAAACCTGCATGCGCTGCCACGGCCGCGACACGCTGCCGGGCGTGCGGCTTCGCTGTCGAGGCAACCTGCCGGAGTCGCTGGTCTACGCCGCCGGTCTGTCCGCGCAGCAGAAGCGAGTGCTGGCGGCCGTCGACCGCTTCGTCGTGCCGAGCCACGCCGCCGCGACCGTGCTCGAGCGCTTCGGCATGCCGGCCGACCGCATGGACGTGCTGCACAACTTCCTGCCGGCCTCCGAGTTCGTGCAGGCCAGCAACGCCAACCAGGGGGAGCATGCGCTGTTCGCCGGCAGGCTGGTCGAGGAGAAGGGACTGGACACGGTCGTCGAGGCCGCGGCGCGCGCAGGTGTGCCGCTGCTGGTGGCAGGCGAGGGGCCCCAGGCAGGTCACCTGCGGGGGCTGGCCGCCGGGGCGGCCGTGGTTCGCTTCAGCGGCCGCCTCAACGCCGCTCAGCTCGCAGAGGCGAGGCAACGGGCCGCCTTCGCCGTCGTGCCCTCGCGCTGGCAGGAGCCATGCCCGTACGTCGCCATCGAGGGCATGGCCGCGGGGCTGCCCGTGCTGGCGTCCGATGTCGGCGGCCTGCCCGAGCTGGTCGGCGAGCAGGCGACGCTTCCGGCTCGGTCGCCCGCGCACTGGGCCGCGGCGATGCAGCAGCTGTGGGGGAACGCGGACGCGCGACTCGAGCAGGGTCAGGCGGCGCTCGACCGCGCACGCGAGCTGTTCGGTCCCGAGCGGTTTTACAGTGGGCTGATGGACGTGTACGCACGCGCGCTGGCGGCATGAGCTCGGCAGGTCGAGTTGCGCTGCCCGCGCGCCGCGACCTGCTCGGCGTGCCGGTCTCCCTGACCGACTACGCGCAGGCGATCGAGGTGATGGACATCATCGTCGCCCGGCGTGACCGCGGCTACGTCTGCGCGATCGCGGTGCACGCCCTGATGGTGTCGCGGAGCGACCCGGAGCTGAGGGCTGCTCTGGCCGGTTCCTCTCTCACCGTTCCCGACGGCAGGCCGCTGGTGTGGGCGCTGAACGCGCTCGGCGAGAGCCTGCCCGACCGCGTCTACGGGCCGGAGCTGATGAGCCGCTACTGCGCGCGCTGCACCGAGCGGGGCCACCGCGTCTGGCTCTGCGGCGGTCACGACTCCGACGCGCTGGCGCAGCTCGAACGCTCACTGCGGCAGCGATATCCCGGCATCGTGATCGCAGGAACCGAGTCGCCGCCGCATCGCCCGCACACCGCCGCCGAGGACGAGCAGCTCGCGGGCCGCATCAACGCGGACAGCCCCGACGTCGTGTTCGTCGGCCTCGGGGCGCCGAGGCAGGAGAAGTGGATGGCTCGCATGCGATCGAAGCTGGATGCGCCGGTCCTGATGGGAGTCGGCGCCGCCTTCGACTTCCTGGCCGGCACCAAGCGCCAGGCGCCGGCCTGGATGCAGCGAACCGGCCTCGAGTGGCTGTTCCGGCTCTCACAGGAGCCGCTGCGGCTGTTCCCCCGCTACGCGCGCACCAATCCAGCCTTCGTCGCCGCCTTCGCGCGCCAGTACCTGCGTGAGCGACGCCGGCCGCCGGTCGCGCCCGCCGACTAGTTGGCAGAAGTCACAGCGCTCACCTACGCGATACTGGCAGGCGATGTCGCAGCAGAACGTCGAGATCGTGCGCCGCACCATCGAGGCGTTCAACCGCGAGGGCGTTGAGGCCGCGCTTGCATACATGGACCCCGCAATCGAGTGGGTGGGTCCGCCCGAGTGGCTGGAAGACTCCCTCTACAAGGGTCACGATGGGGTCAGGAAGATCGCGTTGCTGTGGAGCGAGATCTTCGACGAGTACCACCTGGATTGGGAGAGAGGGATCGATGCTGGCGATCATGTCGTGGTGCTCCTGATCCAACGCGCCCGCATCAAGGGAAGCGGCGACCCGATCGAGCAACGAATCGGCTACGACTGGGAGCTGCGCGACGGCAAGGGCGTCTCCGTGCACGTCTACTTTTCGTGGGAAGAAGCCCTCGAGGCCGGGGGCGTGCGGGAGTAGCGCTAGCGAGTTTCGCGAGTCGTTTCGCTGGACCCGCTAGCCGAGCAGAACCGGCACGACCTGCTCGCGCAGGCGGTCGACGAGCGCCTGACGCGAGTAGGGGCGAAGCAGCTCTTGCGATCGCTCGGCGTAGCGGGAACGATCCTCTGCCGTCAGCGCGACCGCCGCTCGCAGCGAGCCGGCGAGTGCCGCGCCCGAGAGCTCGACCGCGACCATCCGCGGGTCGATCGCGCGTGCCAGGGGTAGCGCCTCGTACGGGCCCGCGGACGGCACCGTCACGAGCGGAGTGCCAGCCGCCAGCGCCTCGAGTTGCGCGATGCCGTAGTCCTCGTAGCGCGAGGCGGCAAGGAATGCGCTCGCGCGGCTCAGCAGCTCGAGGTAGCGGTCCCGCCCGACGAAGCCCGCCCACTCGACGCCGTCCGGCTCCTCGATGCCGCGACGGCGCAGGAAGCGGCGCGCCTGCTCGGGCTCGATGCCCGTGACGTGCAGGCGCCAACCGCCGGGCGCAGCCCGCCCCCAGGCCTCGAGCGCGATGTCCAACCCCTTCTTGTCCGGGTTGCCGGCATAGGCGAGCGCGAGCGGCTCCCGCGGCGCATCCGCCGCGACTGCCGCATCGAGCTCGACCGGGATCGGCAGCGCCACCATCGGCGTGCTGTCGGGGAGCGCCGCCCGTGCGTCGGCGCGAGACTCGGACGTCACCGGCAGCAGCAGCCTCACCGCCGCCAGCGACCGCCGCTCCAACCGGTGCAGGAGGCCGGCGCCGAAGCCGCTGCGGTTGATCGCAGCGGGCACGTCGAAGCGGACCGCCGTCGAGCCGTCCAGACGCGAGCGCGGCTGGAGCATGGTGGCCTGGGGGCTGGAATAGACGATCGCCCGCGGGCGGTAACGCCGGAGCGCGTTCGTGAGCGCGCGGCGAAGGGCCGCGGCCTCCGCGAGGTCGGTGGTCAGCACGCTGCGTCGCAGGTGACGCGCGAAGCGGTAGCCGGGCGTGCAGGTGGCCACGCTGATCCCGAGCTGCTCGAAGCCGGCCGCCAGCTCGGCGTCCGCGCGGCGCCAGCCCGCGGTCGTCCCCGGCGAAACCAGCAGGACGTCGGTTGGCTCGCGCGTTGCCACGGATCGGGGATGCTATTGCTCCACGACCCTCGCATCTCCGTTCTGCCACCACCCCGCATCTCCACTCTGCCTTCATGCTCGAAGCCTCCGTCATAGTCCCCACGAAGGGTCGCCCCGGCTACCTGGCCGTGGCGCTCGAATCGCTGGCCGCCCAGGACATCGGCCGCGACAACTACGAGCTGCTGGTCGTCGACGACGGCCCTTCCGCGGCCACGAAGGAGGTGGCGCAGGAGGCGGCACGGCGCACCGGCATGCCGATCGGCTACGTCGAGCGCGAGGGTGTACCGGGGCTCAACTCCGCGCGCAACACCGGTATCGCGGCCGCCGGATCGACGTTTCTCGCCTTCGTCGACGACGACGTGGAGGCCCCACCGAGCTGGCTGAGCGAGCTTGTCGAGGGCCGGCGCCGAAACCCCCGGCATCACGTCTTCGGCGGGCCGATCAGATTGCGACTGGAGGGATCCCGGCTGCGCATGTGCGGCCGCGAGAAGCCGCCGATCACGACCCTCGACGGCGGGCTTCAAGACCGCGAGATCGATCTCGTCTGGGGCGCCAACATGGCGATCGACCGCGGCGCCTTCGCGATCGCCGGCACGTTCGATGCCGGCGCCCCGCTGCACGGCTTCGACGAGGAGATGTGGGAGCGGCGGCTGCGCGCAGCGGGCGGTCGCATCATGTACCTCGCGCGCGCCGGGCTGGTTCACCGCCGCGATCGCCGCGACTCACGGCTGCGGTCGCTGATGGCGGAGGCATTCCGGCGCGGCCGCCACCTGCGCGCCTACAGCGAGCACGCGGGGCATGCACCGAGCCTGCCCGGCGAGCTGCGCATCCTCGGCGGCTGCGCCTTCCACACCTTTCGCTACCGCTGCGGCAACGGCGTCCTGCTCGCGGCCTACTCGGCCGGGCGCGTGGTCGAGGCGCTGTCGCCGAGATGAGCGGCGAGCCGGGGTGAGCACTGAGCTCGACGTCGACCGTCTGCTGTCGGGCGAGAGCGGCATCGTGCTTGGCCCACGGGCGCGCACACGCGCGCACGCCAAGGACCTGATCGACGACGGCGCTTTCTGGGCCCGGCTGGTGCCGCCGCGACTTGCTCGCGACGCCAGCGCGGCAGCGAGCGGCAGCGTTCTGGTGCTCGGCATCTACTCGCCGGACTGCGCCGGCGTCATGGAGCGAGCGATGCGCGAGCTCTCGCACAGCGAGCGCGACGTGAGCATCGTGCTCGGCGCGCTCGACGGCGCGGCGCCATCGCTCGCCGCCCACACGGTCGCGACGGGACTGCGCGGCAGCGGCAAGTTCGAGAACCTCAACCGGCTGCTCGAGAGCGCGCCTGCGGGCGAGCGCGATTGGGTGCTGGCGATCGACGACGACGTTGCGCTGCCGGGCGGCTTTCTCGACCGCATGCTGTTCCTGGCCGAGCGCTTCGGCCTGCAGCTCGCGCAGCCGGCGCATCGTCACACCAGCCACGCAGCCTGGTCGGTCTGCCGCCGGGCGCGCGGGCTGGTGACGCGGCGCACGCGCATGGTCGAGATCGGGCCGGTGACGGCCTTCCATCGCTCGCTGTCCGGGGACCTGCTGCCCTTTCCGCCGCTGCGAATGGGCTGGGGCCTCGACCTGCACTGGGGCGGGCTGGCGCTCGAGCGGAGCTGGCGGCTGGGGATCGTCGACGCCGTGCCCATCCGTCACGAGGCCCGCGTGACGGCAAGCGGCTACGACCGCACGGCGGCGGTGGAGGAGCTGCGCCGGTTCCTGGCCGACAGGACCCACATCGACCGCCACACCGCGCTGGAGGTGGTGGAGCGCTACCGCAGCTGGTGAGGTGCCCTGCGGAGAAACCGGCGGCAGCGCCCGGTAGTCTGCGCCGTTGAATTCGGCGCCGCGCGCTTTTGGACCGTCCGAGGGGTTAGTCAGGTCAGCGCCCGCCAAATCCAGTTCTTTACGACTGCCCCGGGCAACTTTCACGATGAAGGGACGACCCGCGACAACGAATCCCGTCCACGCGCCACACGTTTGGCGCACCCACGCCTGGCTCGGTTTGCTGGCCCTCGCCGCCGCAGCGATAACGCTGTCCGCTGCCACGCCCCCGGCGCACGCGAGCGCGATGGACGTGATCCGCGACTGCTCGGAGGACGGCTCGCTCGACGGCAAGTACTCGCAGGACGAGCTGTCGGGAGCGCTGGACCAGCTCCCCTCCGACATCGACGAGTACCCGGACTGCCGTGCGGAGATCCGGGCGGCTCAGCTGGGCGCCGGCGGCAAGTCTGGCCGCGTCCAGAAGAAGAGCGTGGTCAACAAGGTCGACGCGGCCTCCGCGCCGAGCCAGACAGAGCAGCGCAGCCTGGCCGACGCGGGCAGGCGAGGTCCTGTCGAAATCGGCGGCAGGGCCGTCGAGCCCGGCGCCAGCGGAGCGCCGCTGGCCACCGCCGGCCTCGGCACGGAGCTGCCCACGATGCTGGTGCTGGTGCTGGCGCTGTTGGCGTTGGCAATGGCCGCCGGTGCCGCCTACGCGTCCCAGCGGCGCTGGCCCGCCGCATGGCAATCGGCGGGTGCCGCGCTGAACAGGTTCAGGGAGGGAGTGAGGCGTGGAATCTCACGCCGCCGCTAGACCCGCGCCGGCGCGCACGCTGGTGAGCGTGCGGGAGGCGGTTCGAAGGCTTTTCCGCAGCACCGACGCCGCGATAGCGCTCGCTCTCGCCGCCGCGCTGGCGGCCGCCGCCTTCATCGCCAACGGCGGCCTGCAGCTCGGCACGTCGACGCTGGTCGAGGTGGCCGTCATCGTGATCGGCGCGCTGATGGTCGCGACCGCGCTGATGGTGATCGGCTTCCAGGCGCGGCTGCACGGCGGCCTCGCGCTCGGTGCGATGGCCGCACTGGCGGCCCTCACCGCCCTCTCCATCGCCTGGTCGCTGCATCCGGCCGACAGCTGGGTCGAGACCAACCGCTCGCTGGCCTACCTGGCCGCATTCGGCGCCGGTGTTGCGGCGGTGCGCATCTCGCGCGGACGCTGGAACGCGGTGCTCGCCGGCGTGCTGCTTGCGCTGGCCGCGATCTGTCTTTGGGGGCTCGCGACCAAGATCGCGCCGGCCTGGCTGGCGCCCGACGAGACCTACGGCCGCCTGCGCGAGCCGTACGGATACTGGAACGCCGTCGGCGTCACCGCCGCGATGGGCATCCCGATCTGCCTCTGGCTCGCCACGCGCGAAGGCGGCGCCCGGATCGTGAACGCGCTCGCCTGGCCGCTGCTGGCGCTCTTCACCGTAACGCTGCTGCTGAGCTTCTCGCGCGGGAGCATCGTCGCCGCGGCCGCCGGCATCGCGATCTGGCTGATCGTCGTGCCCGTGCGCCTGCGGAGCCTGGCGCTGCTGCTGCCCTCGCTGCTCGCAGCCGGCGCAGTCACCGCCTGGGCCTTCAGCCGCAGCGCCCTCACCGACGACCGCATCCCGCTCGCCGACCGCAAGGACGCCGGCATCGAGCTGGGCCTGATCCTGCTGGCGATGGTGGTGGTCCTGTTCGCGGCCGGTGTACTGATCCAGCGCCGCGCAGAGCGGCGACCGCTCGCCGAGCCGACCAGGCGGCGGATCGGAACCGCGGCGATTGCTCTGGTAGCCGTGATCCCCGTGCTGGTGCTCGGCGCCCTCGCGTTCAGCGACCGCGGCATCGGCGGCACCTTCTCCGATCGCTGGCACGACCTCACGCAGGCCGCTGCCGTCACGCCGCAGAACTCACCGGGCCGCCTCACCGAGACAGCAAGCGTGCGCTCGATCTACTGGCGCCGGGCAATCGACGTCTGGCAGGACCACTCGCTCGCCGGTGCCGGAGCCGGCTCCTTTGCGCAGGCACAGCTTCGCTATCGCAAGGAGCAGGCACGCGCCAAGCACGCCCACGGCTACGTGCTGCAGACGCTCGCCGACCTTGGACTGATCGGCCTTGCCGTCAGCCTTGCCCTGCTCGCGGCCTGGGCGCTGGCCGCGCGCAACACACTCGACCTGCGCCGCGGCCGCACGATCGCGGGCGGCGCGCGCTGGGGGCGGGAGCGCGTCGGCCTCGTGACCCTCGCCCTGGTGGCGGTGGTCTTCGGCGTGCACTCGGCGATCGACTGGACCTGGTTCGTGCCGGCGGTCACCATTACGGCGCTCTTCTGTGCCGGCTGGGTGGCCGGCCGCGGCCCGATCGGCTCCCGGCCGTCCGAGCCCGGGCCGCCGGCGCTCGAAACAGCGCGGGCCTCGCTGCCGCGGGGCCGTCTGCTCTACGAGCGCGCCGCGCTGGCCGTTCCGGTCTTGGTGGTCGCCGCGCTGGCGGCGCTCGCCGTCGCCCAACCGTGGCGCGCCGAGGAGAAGGGCTCTGACGCGCTCAGGCTGGTCGCGCAGGGAGACTACGCCCGCGCGCACGCGACAGCGGAGCAGGCCAGGGACATCAACCCTCTCTCCCCCGAGCCCTACTTCGAGCTGGCGGCGGTGGAGGACGCCCGCGGGGACAGCCGTGCGGCAGTCGACCTGCTCGAGCACGCGGTACAGGTCGAGCCCGCCAATGCGGAGGCATGGCTGCGGCTCGGTAACTACCTGCTGGCGACGATGTCGGACCCGACGCGCGCGCTGCCGGTGCTGCGGGGCGCGATCTATCTGGACCCGCTCTCGGACGCCGCCCGCAACAGCTACCTGCTCGCCCTGCGCGCCGACCGGCTCGAGCGCACCCGCCGGCTCGGGCGCACCCGCCGCCAGCACGGGCGATGACTCAGGGGAGGCCGAAGAACGTCGAGTTCGTGCGCAAACCGCTGCGGGTGCGTGAGCGGTCGCGCCGGACACTCGACCAGCGGCTTGCTCTGCGGTTCCCCCGGCTGGCGGCTGCCAATCTTCGCCACATCGCCAAGCTGCCACCCGGTTCGCGTCTGCGCCAGGCGACCCTGTGGCGAGCGACGCGGCTCGCGCTGGAGGCCTACAACCGCCGCGATATGGACGTGATCGGAATCGGCTACCACCCCGACTTCGAGTACCACCCAGCCCGCGAATGGGTCGAGTCCGGGCTCTTGGAGCCGCACTATCGCGGTCCGGAGGGCCACCGCAGGTACGTGGCTTCCACCGCGGAGGTCTTTGGCTCGGAGGTCTACGTGAAGCCGGTGGAACTGGTCGACCTCGGGGAACGGCAGGTGGTACTCGCAAACGTGCCAATGCGCGCTCAGGCGAGCGGTATCGAGCTCACGGAGGCGTTTGCGCTTGTCATTACGCTCAAGGACGGCCAAATATTCCGCATGCAGGAGTACTACGACCACGCCGAGGCCCTCGAAGCCGCGGGGCTGCCGCAGTCGCCGTGACCAGCGCAGCCGGCCGTTTCGCCGGACCCATCTAGGCCCGGCGAGCGCGCGCCAGCAAGGTCTGCCTGGCGAGCGGCGGCCCGCCGACCCCGAGCAGCTGCGGCTGCTCGAACCCGAACCGCTCCAGCAGATCGCCGAGCGAGCGCGCCGAGTAGAAACGCAGCACCGGCTCCAGCGGGTCGTGGTGTCGCTCGAACGAGAACAGCGCGATCAGCGCGCTGCGCAGCCGCCCGTGCCATGGAACCGAGACCGCCAGGTCCCCGCCGGGCCGCAGCACCCTGCGTGCCTCCGACAGCAGCGCCTGCGTGTCGGCGACGTGCTGGAGCACATCGAGACACACGACCACGTCGAAGATCGCGTCCTCGAAGGGGAGCCGGCCGTCCTCGAGCGTCGCCACCAGCTCCAGCTCGGGATGCGCCGCGCGCGCAAGCTCGAGCGCCACCCGTGAGGGATCCACCCCTGTGACGGCGGCGCCGGTGCGCGCCAGCTCTGTCGCGATCCGCCCGTCCCCCACGCCGAGGTCGAGCACCTTCGGCGAGCCTCCGCCGAGACCCGGCGCGTTCGCCTCTCGCACCGTCTCGAGCGCGAAGTCCAGCGCGGCGCGATCGAGCGGCCGCTGCTCGGGAACCTGCCCCCAGATCTCGTCGTGCAGGGTCAAACGGTGCTTCTCAGACGTGCCCCCCTCCGACGTTATCCGGATGCCCTCCCTGCGTCTAGAAGGCGCCCTTCCTGGTCAGCACGGCCGGCACCGTCTTGAGCATGATCGAGACGTCGAGGAACACGCTCCAGCGCTCGAGGTAGACGAAGTCGAGGCGCACCAACTCGTCGAAGTCGAGGTCGGCCCTGCCCGAGATCTGCCACAGGCCCGTGATGCCCGGGAGCACCAGGTAGCGCTTGCGGTGCCAGTCCCTCAGCCTCTGATAGTCGCGCTCGGGCAGCGGCCGCGGGCCCACCAGCGACATCTCGCCACGCAGCACGTTGACCAGCTGCGGCAGCTCGTCGAGGCTGTAGCGGCGCAGGAAGCCGCCGATCGGCGTCAGGCGGGGATCGCTGCGGATCTTGAAAAGCGGGCCGCTGGCCTCGTTGTCGCCCTCCAGCTCGGCCTGGCGGTGGTCGGCGTTCGACTGCATGGTGCGGAACTTGAGGCAGTCGAAGGGCTGGCCGCCGATGCCGGGCCGTCGGCTGCGGTAGAGGACAGGGCCCCGGGACGTCAGCTTGACGGCGGCGGAGATCGTCAGCAGCAGCGGCGACATCACGCCCAGCAGCAGCACCGAGCCGACGACGTCGAACGTCCTCTTGACGACGAAGTCGATGCCCTCGAAGACCGGCGGCTTGAGCTCGAACAGCGGCATGCTCTGCCCGGGCACCAGCTCGTGCCGGTGGGTCATGATCTCCATCGTCGTGGGCGCGATGCGAACGGCGACGTTGTGCTCGCGGCAGGTGTCCACCAGCTCCAGCGCCTGGTTCTGCGGGAAGCTGGGGTCGGCGATTATGACCTCGCTGATCCTGTGCTCGTCGAGCAGCCGCGGCAGGTCCTCCAGGCGGCCGAGGTTGCGCAGCCCGTTGTCGGGCCGCGGCGTGAGCGAGATGTAGCCGACGGTCTCGTAGCGGGCGTTGTTGCCACCGAGCGCGTGGGCCACTGCCTCGATCTGATCCCCGGACCCGACCAGGAGCGCGCGCCGGTTGTGGCCGACCGCTCTCAGCAGCGCGCCGATGCCGCGCTCGTAGAGCCAGCGGGCGGACGCCAGGCAGACGACTCCGAACACGAAGCCGCCATAGAAGATGTAGTAGGAGCGGAACTCGAGCCCGTTCGCGATTGCGAACAGCGCGGACACGATCGTGACCTGGAACAGCGCCGCCGTGATCGCCACCAGGCCCGGCCGCGCCTCACGACGGGAGTAGAGCTGGCTGCGCGCGAACAGCAGCGCGGTGACCAGGAACACGAACGGCAGGTAGTCCCCGGTCTGGCCGCTGACGCGGTCGAACGAGTAGGTGTCCCGGACAGCCTCCTTGAAGGCCAGCGCGGAGAAGATCGCCAACCAGATGGCGCCGAAGTCGAGCGCCAGCAGCGACGCCACGCGGGCCAGCCGCTGCGGTGCGCGACCGCGCCGAAGCGCGGTCAGCAGGCTAGGCCTGCGAGCGCGAACGTCGCGCGTGACCTCGTCGTGACCGGCCGGCACCGGGATCGTGCTCGCGACCCGCAGCGTCGAGGCGCGCTCGGCCATCCGGTCGGACTCGGGCCCGACCCGTTCGGGCGGGTCGGCCAGCGGCGCGGGAATGCGGGGATTGGTGTCGGTCATCCGAGTCGCGATCTCTGACGGGACGGCACGGAGCCGTCGCCGCAGCCGCTCATTCAAACACGCGTGCCTGTCGCAGGTAGCGCCGCGAGCCGGCCGCGGCCGCCTTGCGCTCGGGGAGGCACGAGCGCCACAATCTAGTCCGCTTCGGAGATGGGTTCCAGAATCAGCGGGATCCTCCTACCGACTATCGGACAGCGCGAGGACGAATATGTCACAACCAGCACGAGAAGGGAACGCGATGACCGCGGATGAGTGGATCCAGGCGTTTTGCAGGGAAATCGGCGTGCCTGCGCCGGACGAGGATACGACCGAGGCAATACTCCGTTTGGCCTCCGTGGCCGCCCACGCCTCCGAGCGCAAGGCCGCCCCGGTGGCGTGCTGGATCGCCGGAACCACGGGCCGCCCGCTCGACGACCTGATCCAGGTGGCGGAAAGCGTGAATTAAAAGGCCGTCATTCGCTTAGAGCCCCTTACAAAAACACCCGCAACGCCTGACGCGGCTGCGAATCATCGCCATCCTGCGTCCTCGGTCGGCCACATACCGCTTGGGTATGCGGCCTCCCTGCGTCCTTGCCTGGCTCGATTCTCGCCGCCTCAGGCATCACGGGCATTTCGTAAGGGGCTCTAAAGCGAAATCCGGTCTTTAGAAAAGCTGGTTCTCGCCGGCGAATAGCTCGGAGACCGAGCCGTCGGTGAAGATCGAGCGGATCGAGCGCGCGAGCACGTCGGACACGCTCAGGACCTTGATCTTGCCGGGGGCTTCGGGAGAGGGGGGAATCGTGTCGGTGACGACGATCTCCTCGATCTCGGGCCCCGACAGTCGTTCGAACGCTGGTCCGGAGAAGACACCGTGAGTCGCCGCTGCGAACACCCGCGTGGCGCCGGAGGCGCGCAACACACGCGCGGCCTCGATCAGCGTTCCCGCCGTGTCGATCATGTCGTCGACCAGGATCGCGGCCTTGCCCTCCACGTCGCCGACGACGTATCCGGCCTCGGCGATGTTGTGCTCCGGGCGCTGCTTGGTGACGAAGGCCGGCTTCACTCCCAGCTCACCGGCGAACTTCTCGGCCAGCTTTGCGCGACCGGCGTCGGCCGACACCGCAACCCACTCTTCGCCGACGACCTTGTCCCGGAAGTACTGGGTCAGCATCGGCCGTGCGATCAGATGGTCGACCGGGATCTGGAAGAAGCCCTGGACCTGGCCGGCGTGCAGGTGCATCGTCAGCACCCGGTCCGCGCCGGCGGCCTCGAGCATGCGCGCGACCAGCCGAGCCGAAATCGGCTCTCGCGGCATCGACTTCTTGTCCTGGCGCGAATAGCCGAACCAGGGTGTGACCGCGATGATCCTGTGCGCCGACGCGCCCTTGGCGGCGTCGATCATCAGCAACAGCTCCATCAGGTTGCGGTTGACCGGCGCGTGCGTGGATTGGACGATGAAGACGTCCGCTCCACGGATCGACTCCAGGTAGCGGCAATAGACCTCTCCGTTGGAGAAGGTCTTCAGGTCCACGCGGCCGAGCCCGATGCCCAGCTTGCCGGCGATCTTGTGGCCGAGCTCCTGGCTGCCGCGCCCGGCGAACACCATCAGGTGCTTGTCGTACGAGGCGGGGAAGCTCGTGCGAAGCGAGATCTCGGGGTCCGGAACCCCGACCAGAGGCTCGTCGAGGAGCTGGATCGCTCCGCTTTCAGTCAAGCTCTGAGTCCCCCTTCTTGCCCGTTGCTTCCTCCACCTGCGCGGCCTCCGTTCCGTTGTCCTGCGGCTCGTCACGGTCGGGTCTCTGCTCGACGCCCTCGGAGTAGCCCTCCACGTTGGTCTGCCGGGCCCTGGCTATGCCCAGCGCGCCCTCGGGCACGTCGTTCGTGATCACCGAACCCGCGCCAGTGTACGCGCCGTCGCCGACGGTGACGGGTGCGACCAGCGCGGTGTCGACCCCCGTTCGGACGCCGCGGCCGATCACCGTTCGGTGCTTGCGCCTGCCGTCGTAGTTGGCGGTAATGGTGCCGGCGCCGATGTTGCTGCCCTCGCCGACGTCCGCGTCGCCGAGGTACGTCAGGTGCGGGACCTTGGTGCCCGCGCCCACGTCGGAGTTCTTGATCTCCACGAACGCGCCGGCCTTGGTGTTCTCGCCCAGCTTTGCGCCCGGCCGCAGGTGTGTGAACGGACCCACGGTCGTGCCGCTCAGCACCTCGCAGGCCTCGAGGTGTGAGTGGATCACGTTGACGTCGTCGGCAAGCACGCAGTCCGTGAGCGACGTCATCGGGCCGACGCGGCAGCCGGCGCCGATCTCGACCTGGCCGCGCAGGAAGCAGTAGGGCTCGATCACGGTGTCCTCGCCGATGCGCACGTCGACATCGATCACCGTCGATGCCGGGTCCGTGACCGTCACGCCCGCGAGCATGTGACGGCGCAAGATTGCCCGCTGGGCGACGGCCTGAACCTCGGCCAGGTCGGCCCGCGTGTTGATGCCGAGGCTGATCGCCTCGTCCTCCGTCATGTGCGCCACCACCGGCAGCCCGGCCGCACGCATGATCGGCAGCACGTCGCCCAGATAGAGCTCTCCCTGGGCGTTGTCGGGCCGGAGCTGGGATAGCGCGTCGAGCAGCGGCGCGACCTTGAAGGCATAGGTGCCGGCGTTGATCTCCCGGATCGCCAGCTCCTCCGGCGTGGCGTCGCCGGGCGACTTCGCCTCCACGATGCGGTCTATCTCACCCGAGGGGCCGCGCACGATGCGCCCGTACTGACCCGGGTCCTCGAGCTCGCGCGTGGTGACGGTCGCGCCGGCGCCCGCACTGGCGTGGCGCTCGGCGAGCGCGCTCACGAACTCCGAGCCCAGCAGCGGATGGTCACCAGAGAGCACGATCACGTCCTCGGACCCGGCGAGCTGCTCACGGGCAGCCATAACGGCATCGCCGGTGCCGGCCTGGTCCTGCTGGATCGCGACCTCGACGCCGGGCGGCAGCACACGCTGTATGTCCTCGCTGTCCGGCGACAGCACGACCACGATTCGCTCGGCGCCGACCTCGCGCGCGGCCTCGACCGGCCACAGCACGAGCGGTCGGCCACAGAGCGGGTGAAGCACCTTCGGGGTCCTCGACCGCATGCGCGTCCCGCGGCCGGCCGCCATGATCAGGACGGTGGGAAGGCTCACGCAGGAATGGTAGAGCCTGCGTCTATCAGCCACTCCGGAAAGTCGCCGGAAATAGGGAGGAACCGCTGTGGAGGGTGTTAGGCCGGGATGGCCTCTGCCTGGAGCGGCACGCCGATCGCCTTCAGGCGCCGCGTCAGGCACTGGAAGGCGAACTCGTTGACCTCCTCGGCGCCGTAGCCACCGATGAAGGTCCAGTCACCTTCCGGGTCCTGGCCCAGCGGAATCAGCACGCCGGCCGTCACCGGCAGCAGCTCGATCAGCGTCGACCGCATGCGCGCCGCCAGTGCCGGATTCTTGCCGGCTGTCTCCTTCAGGTACCAGGTGCCGTAGGCGACGTGGCGGTGCTCGTCCCGAGCCACCTTCTTGAAGCCCTCGACGAAACCGGGCAGGATGTTCTCGCGCTCGTAGTACTCGGTCATGAAGTTCTGGCCCGTGAGCGCGAGCGTGCCCTCGATGATCATGTGGTAGACGGTCACGAAGTCGACCTTCGCCTCGATGTCGCGCGGGTTCGCCACCAGCCGCCGCTCGGCGTCGCGCAGCACCTCGTCGAACAGGGTCACGAAGGCGCCGTTGACGTGCCTGCGCATCTCGTTCAGGCGAGCGGTCAGCAACTCGCCGTCGAGCTCCATCACCTCACGGTGGAAGCGGTCGAAGAACTGCATGTGGCGCGCCTCGTCGACCTGCTGCGTCGCCAGGAAGGAGGCCTCGTCCTCGTCGTCGTAGGACATCACCAGGCCTGAGAACTGCGTCGTCACCCGCTCCTCGCCGATGTAGAAGGCCGCCATGCCCCAGATCGCCTGGTCCTTCTCGTGGCCCGAGAGCTTCTTCCAGTCCTCCTTGTCCTTCGAGAAGTCGATGTCCTGGGACGCCCAGTGCTGGCGCTCCCAGAGCAGGTAGAGCTCGCGCGGCGTCATCAGCTTCAGGTCCGCCGCCTGCTGCTCGGTCTGAAGGGTCCCCGGGTCGCCCTGGAGGGCTAGCGCGTCGAGCGTCAAGGCCATCGATCTGTCTCCTCTACCTCGCGTGGTTTGCCGGCTGCGGCGATCGTACTCCCGGCTTGACACCGTGTCAAACAGGGTGTCAGGTGGCGCCTTCGCGCGCTAGGATAAGCCCGGTGAGCGCACAGCCGGAAACGCGCGAAAGCCCTGCACTCACTAAGAGAAGCAGGGAGGAGATCGAGGCCGCGGTGCGCCAGGCGACGCTCGAGCTGGCCGAGCAGGTGCCGTTCAACGACCTCACGATCGACCAGATCGCTCGCGCGGCGGGCATCTCGCGCACCGCCTTCTACTTCTACTTCCGCAGCAAGCAGGACCTGCTGCTGGCCGCGATGGAGGAGGTGGCCGACGAGGCGTTCCAGGAGGCCGACCGCTGGTGGCACGGCTCCGGAGAGCCCCGGGCCCTGATCGGAGCTGCCATCGCAGGCGTGATCGAGGTCTACCTACGCCATGCGAACCTGATGCGGGTGGGCCAGGAGGTGGCGATGTACGACGCCGAGGTGGGGGTCCTCTGGCAGGGCCTGATGGGCCGTTTCGTCTCCGCCACGGCCGAGCACCTGCGCGGTGAGCAGGCCGCCGGGCGCCTGCGGCCGCTCGACACCGAGGCCACGGCCGAGTCGCTGGTCTGGATGGTCGAGCGCTGCAACTACGTCTACCTGGGTCTCGGCAAGCGGCCGGTGGAGCAGGTGCTGGGCACGCTGACGGAGATCTGGTGCCGGGCGCTCTACCCGGACCCCGCATAGCCTCGCGCCGCGGGCCCGGGCGCGTCCTCCAAATGGGTGAGAATAAGTCTCCGCAAGAAGCGGGCTCAATGCCGAACTGGACAAATTTCTTACCTAGTTTGCATTGAACCCTTACAAGGAAGGTGACAAGTTCCGAGGGAGCGACTTCTTTCCACTGGAGGGGGGAGGAGGGAACAACCAAGCATGTCTGTCACGCGCCTATCTGCACTTGATTCCTCGTTCCTCGACGTGGAGACGCCCAATGCCCACATGCACGTGGGCTGGGTGGCGATCTTCTCCGCCCCGAAGGAACGAGGCGCACCCAGCTTCGAGCAGCTGCGCGACCACATAGCCGGCCGGCTGGCGCGGGCGCCGCGCTACCGCCAGAAGCTGGCGACGGTGCCGTTCGGCCTCAACGACCCGCTCTGGATCGACGACGAGGACTTCGACGTCGAGCGTCATGTGCGCCGCACGACCGCCACCAGCATCGATCGCGTCGTCGAGCGGGTGATGTCGGAGCCGCTCGACCGCGAGTTTCCGCTCTGGGAGATCTGGGTTGCCGACAGGCTGGCCAACGGTCGCATCGGCATCGTCGGCAAGGCGCACCACTGCATGGTCGACGGCATCGCCGCCGTCGAGCTGGCCTCGCTGCTACTCGACCCCACGACCGAGCCGCCACCGAGCGAGCCGGACCGATGGGAGCCGAAGCCGGCACCGGACCGGTTCTCGATCCTGACCGGGGGCCTGCGCGATCGCGTGACGGAGGAGATGAACCTGATCAAGCTGCCCGCGCGCGTGCTGCGCTCTCCGCGGCGCGTGCTCGGAATGGCGGGCGAGGGCCAGCGCGCGGCCCGTGCCCTGGTGCACTCCTTCAGGCCCGCCCCGCCGTCAGTGCTGAACGGGCCGATCTCGGCTCAGCGCAGCCTGGCGCAGGTGGGTAGGCCGCTGGAGGACCTGAAGCGCATCAAGAGCCGCTTCAGCACCACCATCAACGACGTCGTGCTCGCCGCCTCCTCGGGAGGGGTTCGCACCTTCATGAAGCGACGGGGTGAGGAGCCGCGGCGCCTGCGCACGATGGTTCCGGTCAACGTTCGCAACGGCGACCCCAAGGACGACCTCGGCAACAGGATCTCGTTCCTGTTCGTGGACCTTCCCTGCGACGAGCCCGACCCCGTGCGGCGGCTGCTCGACATCCACACGACGATGACCGACCGCAAGGAGAACGGCGAGCCGGAGGGGGGAGACTCGGTGCTGAGGGCGCTCACGTACGCGCCGCACGCCGTCCAGCGGCTGGCCTCCCGCCTGGTTGCCAGCCCGCGCACCTTCAACCTCGTGGTCTCGAACATCCCGGGTCCTCGCGATCCGCTCTACATGTGCGGCTGCGAGTTGCAGGAGGCCTATCCGGTCGTCCCGCTCGCCGACCACCACGCCGTGTCGATCGGCATCACGACGATCAAGGAAGGCGCCTACTTCGGCGTCTACGCCGATCGCGAGTCGCTGCCGGACGCGAAGCTGCTCGCGAACGACATCGACCGCTCGGTCGACGAGCTGCTCGAGCGCACCAGCTGACGCGCCCGGCAGTGCGGCCTCGGGCTTAAGAGCCTCAGTCACAACCGGCAATTTGTCAAATGGCGCTAGTTCGTCAGGCTGACGAAGAGACGCTCTAGGGCCGGCCGCAGCATCGTCTGCTCGAAGCGCTCGTGCGGGTTGACGAGCTGCCCGAGCACGAGGCCACTGATGGTGGCGACGACCAGAGTGGCGTCGGTCTCGGGGTCGGCCGAGCCGACAGCCCGCACGCCAAGCTCGGCAAGCCTCAGGTGCGCCTCCTCCCAGCGCGCGACCTCCTCCCGCAGTGAGGGCCGGCGCGCGGCCTCCAGCACCAGCTCGTAGAAGGCGACGTGCTGAGCAGGGTCGGACTCGAGGTCGCCGGCGAGCGCCGCCGACAGCTCGCGCGCCCAGTCCGCCGGTGTGAGCCGTTGCGGAGCCAGGTCCAGAACCAGTTGCTCCAGGCGTTCCACCTCCTCGCGCGCGGCCAGCGCCACGGCCTCCTTGAGCAGATCGTCCTTGGACTCGAAGTAGTAGGTGGTCGCGGCCAGCGGCACGCCCGCACGCTCCGCCACGGCGCGGTGGGTGAGCGAGTCGGGACCCTGCTCGCCGATGACCGCGATCGCGGCACGCACGATCGCCTCGCGGCGGGCGGGCCCGCGGGGGGCGCGACGGCGCTCCGTTTGGCGACGCGCGGCAGCCGCTCCGGGAGCCTTCGTTCGCCTCTCCTTCTGGTACGCTTGTGCCATCGTCAGGTACAAATGTACCAACAAGACCGGAGGGGGTCGGGGCCATGGCCACCGTCGCTGACCAAATCAGCTACAGGGACCTGTACGCGCGCTGGGAGCGGGGCAACTGGAGCGCCATGGAGATCGACTTCTCCGAGGACCGGCGCCAGTGGCACGAGGAGATGACGGAGTTCGAGCGCAAGGCGGCGCTTTGGAACTACGCGCTGTTCTTCTTTGGGGAGGATGCCGTCACCGACGGCCTCTCTCCCTACATCGATGCCGCGCCCCTGGAGGAGCAGAAGTACTTCCTCGCCACGCAACAGGTCGACGAGGCGCGCCACGCGGTCTTCTTCTCCCGTTTCATGCACGAGGTCTGCGACGTCGGCGGCGACACCGTGGGGGAAGGGCTGCAGGCGATCAAGCCCGAGCTGACGTGGGGGCTGTGCAAGGTGTTCGGTGTCCTCGAGCGAACGGCGACCGAGCTGCGGAAGGATCCCTCGCTGCCGAAGCTCGCGGCGGCGGTCACCCTCTATCACCTGGTGATAGAGGCCACGCTGGCGCAACCGGGGCAGCACTTCATCACCTCCTATCTGCACGAGCGCGACCTGCTGCCCGGCTTTCGCGAGGGCATGGACCGCATAGCCCAGGATGAGCAGCGCCACATCGGCTTCGGCGTCAAGCTGCTGGCCGACATCTGCGCCCAGGACCCGCGCTGCAAGTATGCCGTGGCCGACATGCTGCGCGAGGTGATCCCGCTGACGGCGTCCGTGCTCGTTCCACCGGGATGGGACCTTCGATACGTCGAGGTGTTCGGAGCGACGATCGAGGAGATCGCTCTCGAAGGCGCCGAGTCGCTCGAGACCAAGATGCGAAGTGCCGGCCTTCCGGTCGACGAGCTCCCGGGCCCCCCGGTGTTCGCTCCCGACCTTTCTCCCGAAGAGCGCGTTCGCACAGGTCTCCGCCTGGTGCAGTCGGGCGTGCTGGGGGAGAAGACCGGCCCGCCCAAGTCCGATCCTGACACGATGGCCGCCCTGTTTTCGATTGTGCGCTCCAGCCTCGACAAGCACGAGCTGCCTTCAGAGCCCGGCACGATCCAGTGGAGCTTCGAGGACGCCGAGCCGTGGCACCTGGTGGTGTCCAACGGTGACACGCACGCGGCGCAGGGACTTGCGCCCAATCCCACGGTCACCTTCCACTGCCGCTACGAGGACTGGGTGGACGTTGTCGGCGGTCGCGAGAACGCGCTCTCGCTGGCCGCGCGCCGGAGGCTGCGACCGAGCGGCGACTTCCGCTGGCTCTGGCGGGCGCGCCGGATGTTCCCTCGCTAAGAGCCCCTTACGAAATGCCCGTTGCGGGTGTTTTTGTAAGGGGCTCTAAGCGCGAAGCGGGCCTGGATTGCCAGAAGGGGCACCGGTCCACGGGCGAAATGCTTGACGTATCCGCGCCTGACTGGACGAATGTTGGAGGCGTCGGCTGGTACATCCGTGGTATCTCCTTGGCCAGAGGTGAATCGGATGCCCTTCGTGCTTTGTACCCACTGCGACCAGGTCTTCCATGAAGAGGTCGAGAGCCGCTTCTACTGGTGCCGGTGCGGCCAGCCGCTGTCCGACGGAGACGAGATCTCCGAGCTCGCCGTGCAAAGGAGCACACGCACGGTAAGCGCGCGCTTCTCGCGTAGCGGCAAGGCGATCACCCTCACCTTTCCCAGCCTGAATCAGCTCTAGTCCCGCGCACCGCTTGCGAGCGGTAGGGTGCGCTCGATGAGGGAGAGGGGCGCTTGAGGGCGATCCAGGTGACCGAGTTCGGCGGGCCGGAGGTCCTGGTGCTGCGTGACCTCCCCGATCCCGAGCCGCCCGAGGGACTGGTGGTGCTGGACGTCACCGCGGCTGGCATCAACTGGGCCGACACCCACCAGGCCGAGAACTCCTACCTCGCGCCTTCCCAGCTGCCG